>DAOTZM010000074.1:0-4663 GCA_034434035.1 Anaerolineales bacterium | reverse complement strand
ACTCCTGAATCGTATGAATTAGACAGTATCGGCAATAAAAACTTGGACGCGGACGAGAACGGACAAGAGCGGATTTTAAGATTTTTCTCCGCGTATTCGGCTCTTGTCCGCGTCCCAAAAATGGCGTTGACCAATGACCAATAAAGTCTAACATAGTGGTAGGAACGTCCTATACTGTAAAATTGGGCAACTGGGTAAAATGGGGGCAGAGAACTTTATTGGTAAACTGCGTATATAGTGTCAACCTACTCACCCATATCTCCAGAAATGAGCCTTGAATGCAAGTTGGAACCGTCCAAAAACTGATAAATATCTTTAACCAGTCGTTCCGTGAGTTGGGGGTTTCCGTTTCGCTGGAAAAACTGGAAGATTTGTCTGTGACCGTTCATCGCGCCATGACTGCCCATGCGCGACAGTTTCACACCCTCGAGCATGTCTTTACTTTTGTCGATGTCAACGACCCCATCCGCAACCTGGCCGCGCTGTACCATGATATTGTATATTTCCAGGTGGATATGGGTTTTTCTCCACCAATCTGGGAGATGATTTCTCCCTATGTGCGCCAATATAACGCAGCCTTTTTTGTGGCGGAAAATCTCTCGCCCGATGACCGGCAGGTTGCGCTGATTATGGATATATTCGATTTGACGCCGGGGCAAAAACTATCGTCCATTTCAGCCCTGAACGAATTCTTGAGCGCGCTGGTGATGTGCAAGCAGGTGGGAGAACTGGTTTCGGATAAAGATTTGTTGCGCATGACGCTTTGCATCGAAGCCACCATCCCATTCCGAGCATTTACATCCGATGGAAAGTCCCATTTCGAGGTTATGGAAGAAACCCTGCCGCGCATTTGCGACCGTTTTGGCATCGCGTGTTCTGAAGAGGAGCGAATTGCGGCCATTACGACCGCTGTCCTGTTTGCCAACAAAGATATCGAAAACTTTGGCGAAAGTGACCCGTCCCGCTTTCTGGATAATACCTGGAATTTGCTTCCAGAAACCAACGCAGCGCTGCGCATGCCCGATGTGTATTCCATCAGCACCTATCGCCAGGCGCTCTCGAAAATGGATGTTTTTTTCGAGAACCTTGACCCCAACACGGTGTTCAACCAGTATCGCGGACTGCCGTCCGATGAAGAGTACCAGCAACTAACTCGCTATGCCCGCAACAACATTCGCATTGCGCGCGAGTTCCTGCGCGTCAAAATCCTTGGCACGACGATTATCGAGGCGCTCGCCAAAGCTACCGGCGGGGATGCCCCGCTCTCCCTATTCCTGGGCGACTTGCCGCGCGAGGGAACCAGCCTCAAGCGGCTGGAATATTTCCTGCCGGAAATCGACTATGCTCCCTGGGTGGACCAACATTCGATTCTGTATCGCCTGCTCGAGACGGGTCGCACCAGCGATGTCGACTTCGATATGAAAAACTCACCCCTGTCGCTTTTCATCTACCGCACCATGCCACCTGACAAAATTACGGAAGCGATGGAACGCGCAAAGGATTTTTATGCTGGGATGCTTTCAGCCCATGATTTTCTCATGACCCTCGACCCGTTTGTCGTCCAATCGATTGCCCGCGCCAGTTCCATCATGGTCTATACCCGGCGGCAGGCCCTGCTCCAATATGCCGGGGATGGGTAACATGCCTGACCAGGAGATATTTGCTCCAGAATTGCTCTCTCGCCGGGGAGAGTGGAATGCCTGGGTCTTTGCCCTGGCGGCAACGGTGGGGTTGTTCATCATCCAAACCTGGGCGATTGTCCCTGCCTGGGTTTGGTTTTTCGTCGCCTTCCTGTATTTCTCCGCCCTTTCCATCTCGCTGGGCAATTGGGTTGACCGCCACACCCGCCTGACTCTCTTCCCTGATGGCGTTGCTTACGAAAATGGTCTGCGGCGGGCGCGCCTGGAGTGGGATGAGATTGAAACGGTGCGGGTGCAGCCGGCACGCTGGGGACGAACCGCGCAGGTGATTGGAAAATCGTCTCATTTTTCATTCAACACATTGGGCGAGGTCAAATTTCGCGGGGAACTACGCGGTCGCACCGGTTTTGCGCGGGGTGACGCCATCCTGGATATTGTGATTCGTTCGGCAGGGCTGCTTTCGGTCACACGCCGGGAGCCTTACACAATCTATTCGCGCGAGTGAGTTCTGATGTATAATACGGGCATGATGACGTTAACTTACGCTTATTATTCCAGCCAAACCTAGCCCTTGTTGTGGAGAATTCGACGCGCCTGCTCCACAGCAGGCGCGTTTTTGTTGTAATCTTTTTTGGAGGACACGATGACCATCAATGAACAGGTCGAAATTTTGATGCAAGGCACCGAATACGGTGACGAGGGGCTGCGCAAAACAATGGAGGCCGAACTCCGCCAACGGCTCATCGACGCGGAAAAAGAAGGCCGCAAGTTGAAAATCTATTGCGGCTACGACCCGCGCACCGCTGACCTGCACATCGGGCATACCGTTACCATGCGCAAATTGCGCCAATTCCAAGATTTGGGCCACGAAGTGGTCTTCCTGATTGGGACCTACACCTCGCTGATTGGCGACCCTTCGGATAAGGACAAACTGCGCCCGCTCCTGACCCAGGACGATGTAATTGAAAATGCCCGCACATACGCGGAGCAGGCTTTCCGGGTGCTTGACCGCTCCAAGACCATCATTCGCTACAACCACGAGTGGCTCTCGCAATTGTCCTTTGCCGATTTAATCAAACTCGGCTCGAATTTCACCATCCAGCAATTCCTGACCCGCGAAGCCTTCCGCAAGCGATGGGATGGCGAAGACGCCATTTACCTGCACGAGTTTTTCTATGCCATTATGCAGGGATATGACGCCTTTGCCCTTAAAACGGACGTGCAGGTTGGCGGCACCGACCAGTTATTCAACATCATTACCGCCGGGCGCAAGATTATGGCAGCCCTGGGCGAAAAACCGAACATTGGCATTATTATGTCCATCCTGCCTGGGACGGATGGCGTGGTCAAGATGAGCAAGTCGCTTGGCAACCATATTCCGCTCAATTCCACGCCGGAGGATATGTATGGCAAGGTAATGTCCATTCCGGATGCGGCGATGGGACAATTCGCCCGGCTGGTAACGCGCTGGCTGCCTGCCGATGTGGCCGCGTTCGAGACGGGCTTGCAGGCGGGCAACATCCACCCACGCGATGCGAAGATGAAGCTGGCCCATGAAATCACGGCCACTTACTACAGCGAATCCCAGGCCGACCAGGCCCAGGAGTCCTTTGTGCGCCTGTTCCAGCAGGGGCAGGTTCCCGCCGATATGCCGGAATACAGCCTCCAGCCGGGTGAAACGGCGCTGGAGGTCCTCCTTGCGGCGGGTTTGGTGGCGAGCAAGTCGGAAGGACGTCGTATGTTCGAGCAGAGAGGTGTTAAACTCGACGGGGAGTTCCTCGAAAAGTTCGACGAGTCTTTCCCGCATCCTGGCGTTTTGCAGGTAGGCAAGCGCCGTTTCGTGCGTGTCAAATAAAAAAAGGGCGGCTCCTTGAGTCGTAGCCGCTGCGTTATTCCGGGTGGACGTTCAATCCGCACCAGTAACGGTGAATGAGACCGATGGCGTTGGAGAACTGGTCGTAATCGATGGCTTTGAGGATGCAGGAATTTGCGCCCAGGTCGTAAGCCTGCTGGATATCGAGCATCTCATTGGATGAGGTCAGCACCACAACCGGCAGGAGTTTGTATTTCGGATGCGTTTTCAATTGCTTGAGTACGTCAAGACCGCTGATTTTGGGAAGTTTCAGGTCGAGCAGGATGACGATGGGCGTTGGCGTGCCTTTTTCCCACTTGTCGAGATATTCGATGGCCTCTTTCCCGTCAGAAGCAATTTCCAGGTGAATGCCGGCTTCCACTTTTTGTAGAGCCCGTTTGATTAAATCAGCATCCAGAACATTGTCTTCGATGAGCAGGATGTGGCAGGAAGTGATGTTCATAAATACCCTGAGGCGAACAAAGAACCGAAAAAGCTTTGCATCACAAATTATAGCATGGCCTTGACACAATCGAGCGCGCGCGTTAGTGTTTTTATATCAAACGATTGGACAACCCTTATGCCAACCCATTTTCATGGCGATACCAATGTGACGCGCGCCCTGAACACCCTCATAAAATTGACGCGCGCTGCCGAAACCCCGCTCAACCGGCTCAACCAGCGCAAGACCATCCATCCACTGAGTCCCAGCCAGTTTGCTGTGCTGGAATCGCTCTATCACCTTGGCCCGCTGACTCAGGGGCAAGTCAGCGCCAAAGTGCTGAAAACCACCGGCAATATCACCCTGGTCATTGATAACCTGGAAAAGCGTGGCTATGTTCGCCGGGCGCGTGAGCAGGAAGACCGCCGGATGGTCACGATTCATATCACCGAGTCAGGGAAAGCCCTTATCGCACAGATTTTCCCGGCGCATGCCCGGGCAATTTGCGAGGAATTGTCGGTTTTGACGGAAGAAGAACAGGAAATTCTCTCGCGTCTGTGCTTGAAATTGGGGAAATCGCAAGCAAAATGAAATTGGCTGATTCCGCTGGATTTTGTGGTTTTACGGCTTTGCCCGGTGATGAATCACCGGGCCAGGTGGCAGCGCCCTGTGAACAGGGCTAAAAAGTCCGATTTATCGGACGCTGCGCGATAGCCCGGACGTTTACGT
>DAOTZM010000073.1:0-25977 GCA_034434035.1 Anaerolineales bacterium | reverse complement strand
AGCGCCAGGTTGGTGCGGACGATGTACCATTCGGCGGGCAGCAGGCTGACGAGCAGGAAGTTGATGAATATCATCAGGATACCGAGCAGGGGCAGCAGCCCCTTGCGATGCGCAAAGTATTCCGAGGACTGGTCGACCAGTTTCGAGAGTTGTTGGGCGAAGGTCAAGGATTCTTTCTTCTTTTCTTGCTTCGTTTCGGTGTTCATTCCTCCTCCTGTTCCCTGGGCGCTTCTTTGGGAGCGCGGCTGGCCTGATATTCTTTGAATTGCGCCACCAGGCGTCCGGGGATGCGCCCTGCAATCAGGACGCCGCCGCGTCCGTGTTCAATTTTCTCCACCTGGCCCGCTTCGTGAAAAAGCGAGAGCAGCTGTCCCTGCTGGTAGGGCAGCCAGAGCTGGATGGGCGTGTACGTTTCATAGAGTTCCTCCGCCACTTTCGACATCAATTCGGCGACGCCGATGCCTTTCGCAGCAGAAATGGCGACCGCTTGCGGATAATTTTGCAGCACGGCCCGCGCCGCCTGCGGGTCTTTGAGCCGGTCCACTTTGTTGAGGGCGGTCAGAACAGGGATGTGACTCGCGCCGATTTCTACCAGCGTTTGTTGGACCGCCTCGAACTGCGCCATGGCGTTGGGGTGCGAAATATCGACCACATGCAGGAGCAAGTCGGCCTCGGCAATCTCCTCCAGCGTGGCGCGGAAGGCTGCCACCAATGTAGTGGGCAGTTTCTGGATGAATCCGACCGTGTCGGTAAACAGCGCGGCGTGGCCGCCGCTCATCTCCACCCGGCGCGTGGTTGGGTCGAGCGTGGCGAATAACTGGTCCGCGGCGTATATCTCTGCCCTGGCAACGCGGTTGAGCAGGGTCGATTTCCCGGCGTTGGTGTAGCCGACAAGCGCCACAGTGGGAATCCGGTTTCGTTTGCGCTGGGCGCGGTATCGTTCGCGGTGGGCGCGCACTTTTTCGAGTTCGCCCTTGAGATGGGAGATTTTTCGCCGGATTTCACGGCGGTCTACTTCCAGTTGGGTTTCGCCGGGGCCGCGCAGGCCCACGCCGCCGACCGAGCCAGAGCGCCCGCCGCCGCCGCCCGCCTGCCTTGCCAGGTGCGTCCATTGGCGGGTCAGGCGCGGCAGGTAGTACTCGTACTGCGCCAATTCCACCTGTAACATGCCTTCGCTGGTGTTGGCGTGCTGGGCAAAGATGTCGAGAATCAGCGCCGTGCGGTCGAGGATGCGCACTTTTTCGCCGAAAAGCGTCTCCAGTTCGCGCTGGTGACGTGGGTTGAGTTCGTTGTCGAACACGACGACCTGCGCCAGGGTTTCCTCGGCCAGGACCTTGAGTTCTTCCACTTTGCCGGAGCCGATGTAAGTTTCGGGGTTGGGACGGTCGAGTTTCTGGGTCATCTCGCCTACGACCTCCAGCCCGGCGGTATTGGCAAGCAGGGCCAACTCGGACAGGGAGTCATCCAGCGAGAGCAGGTTTTTTTCTTGATAAATTTCCACGCCGACGAGGAACGCGCGCTCGCGGGGAGGGGTAGTGGGTTCGGGGGTTCTTTTTGCCATGGGTGATTTACAGGTTGCTCATAATGATTCGGCGGGAACTCACCACCAAGAGCTGCCAGCCATTACACTGCCTGCGCAACCAGGGTGAGTGAGGCGCGCTTTCAGTTCAAGAAAGCGACAGGGACGTACATACTGTCAAAGCCTACCGAATCATGTGTGCGGGATCCCTGCAATCGAAAAAATGACCGGTGGAGTGTCATCCACCGGTTCAATCATACCACATGCGCGATAAGTTCCCGCATTACGAATGGGCGGAATCGGGACGCGCTGCCACATGGCCGAACAATTTTGCCAGGCCGGGGTCTTCGGGCTGGGTGCGCAGCGGCAGCAGGATGTGGAAGGTGGAACCTGGGCAGGTCTTCTCATCATAGCCCGGCGATTCGACCCAGATGCCGCCGCCGTGCGCTTCGATGATGCCTTTGGCAATCGGCAGTCCCATTCCGGCCCCGCCGCCCTTGAACTTGGTCTTGCCGCTCGAGTGCAGCGACACATCGCCCAGTTGCCCGAACTTCTCGAACACAGCATCCTGGTTTTCGAGCGCAATCCCGATGCCGGTATCGCTGATGGTGACTTCTACAAATCCGGGCAGCAGCCGGCCGTCGATGGTAATCCTGCCGCCGTCGGGCGTGAATTTGATGCCGTTATTGATGAGATTTTTCAGGGCTTGGTACAACCGTCCCGGGTCGGCAAAGAGCAGTTCTTCGGCCCCTGCGAAGTGTCTGATTTCCAATTCCTGGCGGCGCTGCTGTAAAATGGGCAACAGTTCGGCCTTGAGCAGTTTGAACATGCGGTTTAGCCAGACCGGCTGCATATTGAGCGGCAGCATGTTGTTGTCAATCATCGACACATCCAGCATGTCGTTGACCAGGTCGCGCAGGCGGTGCAATCCGTTATGGACGCCATACAGCAGGGATTGGACTTGTTCCATCTCCGGCGGCAGCAATTCGCCAATCATGGCCGCGTAGCCCTCGATGAGCGTGAGCGGGGTCTTGAACTCGTGCGCGGCAACCGCCACGAAGTTCGATTTGCTTTTATCCAGCCGCACAACGACGCGGTTCATTTTTGCCAGTTCGTTGGACATGTATGCGATGCGGCCTTCACTCTCGTAGGTCGTCACGCGTTCGATGCAGTGCAGGTAAATGGGCAGCAAGGCCGAAAGCAGTTCCAGGGCCTGCGACTCGTCGAGATTGTCGCGCGCTGTATCCTGCGTCAGCAGCACAATCTGGCTTAACAGCGCTGTGACGTTGCGCTCGCCCTCCTCCAGGTCGGTCTCGGTGCGGGTGCGGGTCCAATCTTGCAGCAGCGGGTCCAGCCAGGCGGCATCGCCCGATTCGAGCGACTGTTCGAGCAGGTCGAAAAAGCGATTCAACTGGTCCTGGAAATTTTCGCGCACGCCTGCGCCGCGCGCCAGGACCAACGAGGCGCGTTTTTGCAAGATAGGCCGAATGCGGGAGAGATTGTCCTGGATGCTCATGCCTATAGTTTAGCGCATAGGCAAGGCTTTGACAATTTACTCTGCATTACAGTTTGATTGTGCTATGCACGGCCCGTATTCCGACAGCCAGGCCAGCAGGGTCTTGCCGGCCACTTCCAGGCTGGCTGCCGAGACCTTATCGGGCGTATCGGCGATGGTGTGCCAGTAGGGGTAATCCAGGTCGATGATAACGACCGCTTTCAGGCCTTTGGCGAGGAACGGGATATGGTCGTCCAGCACCCGGTACTTGGTTTCCGGGATAAAGAATTGTTCGTAACCCAGGCGTTTGGCCGCTCCCCAAATCTGCCGGGTCAGTTCCGAGTCTGAGTTGCGCTCCATGTAGATGTTCAAGTCGGCATCTCCAATCATATCGACAATCACCACGGCCTGGGGCCGGGACTGCATGGAAGCGGCGTAGGCGCTGGAGCCTAGAATCCAGTCCCAGCCCGCGATGCGCCCGTTGTCCTCGGCGTCGAAAAAGACCAGCTCGACCGGCACGGAACCGGCTGGCAGCGTGCGGGCAAGTTCGAGCAGCACCGCCACCCCCGAAGCGCCGTCATTCGCGCCAGGCACGGGTTGGGAGTGGTTTTCAGGGTTGGGGTCGTCATCGGCGTAGATGCGCGTGTCGTAATGCGCGCCCAACAGGACGACTGGCTCGGTCTCGGCGCGCCAGGCGCGGATGTTCTTGACGACCTGTCCCCCGAACTCGTCTTCGACGACTTCGCTCCGCCACCCGGCAGCCTGCAACTCAGCCTGGATGTAGGCGATGACCCGCGCATGGCCCTCCGTTCCCGGAATGCGCGGCCCGAACCCGACCTGCCTGATGACATCCTGGCAGGCGCGCTGCCCGTCGAATTCTGCGCTTACTCCTTTTGGGCGCGGCCAGGCTGCCCACAGCGCCGTCCCGATTACCAGAAGGATGATGACAAACAGGGAAAAAATCTTTTTTCGCATGGCAGGTATTGTAGCATATCGGAAAGTCCTGCCATCATTTCCAGTAATTCTCAATAGGGTATAATCAATTTGTCTGACAACTTTCTCCCCGTTCAAGGAGTTATTTATGACCACCATCGACCTGACCATCCATCCTGAGCGGCGCAAACGCGCCATCCAGCGCGCCCGCGAACGCAATATCATCATCCCAACCTACGCGCAGATGAAAGACCCCTCCAAAGTCCCGGCCAAAATCAAGCAAGAACTGGCCGGAATTGGATTGTGGGACATCCACCCGCGCAACCTGTTTCGCATCACCTGGCACAACGAGCCAAAAGCCAGCGGCGGCGGCTTCGGCGGCGTGAACTGGCTGGAACTGCCTCCCGCGCTGACGGGCGTCCCGGCCCGCATCATCGCTCTGGTGGGCAAGTGGTTCCCCACCGGCGCGCATAAGGTGGGGGCGGCCTTTTCGTGCCTGGTGCCGCGCCTCGTCACCGGGCAGTTCGACCCGACGGCACAAAAGGCCGTCTGGCCCTCGACCGGGAACTACTGCCGGGGCGGGGCGTATGATTCGGCCCTGCTGGCCTGCGATTCGATTGCCATCCTGCCCGAGGGCATGAGCCGCGAGCGATTCGAGTGGCTGGCGCAGGTGGCCGGGGAAACGATTAAAACCCCGGGGTCCGAATCCAACGTCAAAGAAATTTTCGACAAGTGCTGGGAATTGCGCAAATCGGGCCAGGATTTGATGATTTTCGACCAGTTCCAGGAATTCCCCAATTACCTGTGGCACTACGAAATCACCGGCCATGCCATGGAAGAAGTTCTTAAAAAGGTCATGCGTCCCGGCGATGAGTACCGCGGCATGACCAGCGCCACCGGCTCCGCCGGGACGATTGCCAGCGGCGATTACTTGAAACAGCTATTTCCCAACAGCAAAATCGCGGCCAGCGAGGCCCTGCAATGTCCCACCCTGCTCGAAAACGGATTCGGTTCGCATCGCATCGAGGGCATCGGCGACAAACACGTCCCCTGGATTCACAACGCCAAGAACACCGACCTGGTGGTGGCAATCGACGATAACGCGGTAGTAAATCTCGCCCGTTTATTCAACGAGGAGGACGGTCGCGCATATCTTGTTGAAAAAGGCGTCCCCGAATCCCTGGTCTCGAATCTCGATTTGCTAGGCTTTTCCGGCATCTCCAACGTGTTGACCGCCATCAAGATGGCAAAATACTACGAGATGGGCGAACAGGACATTGTGATGACCGTGCTGACCGATTCGATGGAACTGTATCACAGCCGCATCCACGAAATGCGCGAGGAGCTGGGCGAATACTCCCAACGCGCCGCCGCCGCCGATTATGCCCGCTGGATTTTGGGACAGTCGACCGACAACCTGCTCGAACTGCGCTACAACGACCGCCGCCGCGTTCACAACCTGAAATATTACACCTGGGTCGAACAACAGGGTAAAACCTACGAAGAAATCCAGGCCATGTGGTACGAGCGCGACTACTGGACCGGAATCCAGCAACAGGCGGATGAGATTGACGGGTTAATTGAAGAATTCAACGCGGAAGCAGGGTTGGCGTAACAGCACGCATCGCTTTGTCTGGTATACTTCTCCCCATCAAACTTTATGGAGGAACCTTATGGCTTTTATCACTGAGAGACTGCGCGAAATCAAGCGCCGCCGCCATCGCAAGGCGAAAGTGGCAAAACTCAAGGCCAAATACCTGGCTGCCGCCAGCAAAGCGGACAAAGAGAAGATTGCCGCCAAAATCAAACGGCTCAGTTTCTACGCGGAACTGCCGACGGCGAAATAGACATCCAAAGCGCGCTGTAAAGTGGAAAGCAGTAGAATCAAATCACTACTTTCCACTTTCTGTTTCTTATGCTCACGCCAACCTCCCTTGTTCTCGTCTGCCTGCTGCCCACCCCGCGCGACCTGGAACTGGCGCGGCTGTTAGGCTGGTACCGCATCCCGTTCAAATCGGCCCCGAAAGTAGTCGCGGTGGATTACCTGGCTTTTTACCAGCCGAGCAGTTTCGGCGAGATGGGCGGACAAATCCAGTATGTGGCCGAGGCGCGCGGACACGAACTGACCACCCGCGCCGAACTGCTGCGCGATGAACCCGACCATCCTCGCGCCCGCGAGGAATACTTCAAAATCCAGTTGGGCGCGCTCGAACGACTCAAGAACCCGGTCAAGGCCGAAAAATGGCGGCGGATTACCTTTTTCTACACCACCGGCGAATACCTGCTGCGCGCCAAAACCCTGGATGAACTGGTGGTGGATGGCGAGGAGCGCCAGTTGCTCTGGCATTCCCTGCGCGAGCGCGCCGAACACGACTCACTCTACCAAACCGACCTGCCCCAAGTCGATTTGCCGCCCGAAGCGCTGCTGGCGCTGCTGGGAATCAAAGAGTTGAGCGGTGAATACCACCCGAAAGCGCGCCCCGCATGAGCCAGCCACCCTCCAACGAACCCGTCTGGACCTTTCGCGGCTACCAGCTCAAAGCCAGTGAATTTACGACTGCAATGGCGCATTTCTTCCGCGCTGAGGTGCAGCGCGCCAATGTTTGGCGCCAAAGGCTAGATACCACCACCAACTGGGCAGTCGTCACCACCGGCGCGGCAATTTCCTTTGCGTTTACCCAAAGCGGCGGGCACCAGGTCATCCTGCTCAACCTGCTGCTCGTCACCATCTTTCTCATCATGGAAACGCGCCGCTACCGCTACTATGAATTGTGGGCCTCGCGCGTGCGCCTGATGGAAACCGACTTCTTTGCCGCCATGCTCGTCCCGCCCTTCCACCCCGCCCCCGATTGGGCCGAATCGCTGGCCGAAAACCTGCTCACCCCGCACTTCCCCATCTCGCACTGGGAGGCCTTTGGCCGCCGCCTGCGCCGCAACTACCTGTGGATTTACGCCATCGTCGGGCTGGCCTGGCTCGGCAACCTGTGGTTCCTGCCAACGCCCGCCGATAATTCCCAGGAAGCCCTGGCCCGCGCCGCGCTCGGACACATTCCTGGCGAATGGACAATGTTGCTCGTCGGCCTGTTTTTTGCCGTCATGCTCATCATTGCCGCCGCCACCGCCCGCCTGCAAGAAGCCCCCGGCGAAGTGCTGCCGCGTTTCAACCTGCCCGGCGTTCCAGTCAGCGGCCCCAAAGCCTGGTTCCGGCGGGCTTCCCGGCGTCAGCAATTGCTGACGTTTATCATCACCCGCCAGCCCGAAGCGGTATCGGCCCAAATTATCAACGAAATGCGGCGCGGCGCAACCATCGTCAGCGGCAGGGGCGCGTACTCCGGCCAGGAACGCAGCGTATTGATGGTCGCCCTGACCGCCACCGAAGTCACCCAACTTAAGAGCCTGGCGGCGCAGGCCGACCCGCAAGCCTTCGTCATCGTTTCGCCCGCGCAATCGGTCTTCGGGGGCGAATTTGCCCCGCTTCAGGAGAAAAAAAAATGAAAACCACCCTCATCAAAAACGGGACGCTCATTACCGCCTCGGACACCTTCCAGGCTGATATTCTCATTGAAAACGAAAAAATTCTTGAACTCCTGGCCCCGCAGTCCGAAGCCGCGCGGCTTTGGACCGGAGAAATGATTGATGCCACAGGCAAGTTCATCACGCCCGGCGGAATCGACCCGCACGTCCACCTCGACCTGCCGATGTTCGGCACGGTCTCGTCCGATGACCATTACACCGGTCACAAAGCCGCCGCATTCGGCGGCACGACGACTGTTATGGATTTCGTTCCCCTCGCCCCTGGCCCCTCTCCCACCGAGAGAGGGGGAGGGGTGAGGGCCAGCGTCGATGTATGGCTGGAGAAAGCCGCCAAAGCCGCCATCGACTACTCCTTCCACATGAACCTGACCCGTTTCGACGATTCGGTCGCCGCTGAAATCCCAGCCCTGGTCGAGATGGGCATTACCACCCTGAAAGTCTTCACCGCCTACAACAACCGACTGCGCCTGGACGATGGCGGCATCTTTCGCGCCCTGAGAGTCGCCAAAGAGCACGGCATGTTGGTCATGGCCCACTGCGAAAACGGCGACATTATCGACTTACTGGTTACTGAAGCACTGAATACTGGACACTGTTCCCCCGAATGGCACGCCCGCACCCGACCAGCCTGGGGCGCGGTGGAATCGACCCTGCGCATGGCCGCCATGTCCAAAGAGACCGGCGCGCCGGTCTACATCGTCCACATGAACGCCGGCGGCGAGGCCGACATGCTGACCTACGCCCGCCAGCGCGGCGCGCCGGTGATGGGCGAGACCTGCCCGCCCTACCTGTTCTTCACCATCGAACACTTGCAGCGACCCGACGGCGCGAAGTGGGTTTGCTCGCCGCCCATGCGCGCCGCCGCCGACAACGCCCGCCTGTGGGACGCGCTCACCAACAATGAAATTCAGACCGTCGGCACCGACCACTGCCCCTTCTTCTTCGACGGCGCGCAGCCGATTCTCTACGAAGGAAAAGAAATCGCCATTCCCGGCAAGGAACTGGGCCGGGACGATTTCACCAAAATCCCGAACGGCCTGCCCGGCGTGCAGGACCGGCTGCCGATTCTATGGACATACGGCGTGCGGGCTGGCAAAATCACGGCCAACCAGTTTGTGGCGCTCACCAGCACCAACGCCGCAAAAATCTTCGGCCTGTACCCGCGCAAAGGCGCGCTGCTGCCCGGCTCGGATGCCGACCTTGTGATTTGGGACCCGGAGAAAAAGGTCAAATACGGCGTCGCCCACTCGCACCAGCGCACCGACTACAACCTGTACGAAGGCTGGGAACTGGTCGGTTATCCGGAGAAAGTCTTCTTGCGCGGCAAACTGATTGTCGATGGGGAAGCGTGGCTGGGCAGGCGCGGCGATGGACAGTTTTTGAAACGAGGCCAGGGAGAAGTCATTTAGGCAAACCGTCCCGAAGGTTGACCAACCTTCGGGACATTCTCATTCTAAAAAGAAAAGCGTTCCAACTCCCGGCGCGCTCTGTCTATGGCTGGCAGCCGGGCCGATTTTTTCACTTTACAGCCCAGTTCCTTCGCTAGAACATCCACCGCCGTTAGAGCAAATCCATCCCGCGCTACAAATTCCTTCGGCGCAACCCGGCCTGCCAATAGGGTCACAATCAAGCCTGGCACTTTTTCCCACATTGTTTTCAAGTCTGGCAAGGGTTGGAGCAGCTTGGTGCCTAAAATCATCCTGCTTTCTTGGTCGCAAATCATCAACATATAGGGAAAATATGGCCGCTCACTGCGCTTCTCCTGGATGGGAGTGGTCATCATAAACAAATCGACTTCCAGGGTATGCTGGCCGGGCATGGCTTGTTTCAAGGCATTCATGGCTTGCATGTTCATCTTGAAATGCAAGGGTGTTTCCTGACCGTTTTCGATGCGCCGGATGCTATCCTTCCACGCGCCATCTTCCATCGCCCGCACCAGGTAGTCATCGTCATCTTCGGTTGGCACAAGCATCTCCGGGTCTTCCTGGAAGCGCGGCGCGACATCCAGTAACTGCTCCAGCCCGCAGATAAGCATCTCGGCCTCAGCCTTTTCGAGGTACCAGGGGAAGCAGCCGGGGCGAAAACTGCGGAACTGCGGCCAGGCTTTCGCGCCCCGAAATTTCAACCCCAACTGCTTGATGACCGCGCGGTCTTCTTTTGTGATTTCTTCGCGGTCTTCGAAGGCGGCCTGCAATTGCGGCACGGTCAGGATAAATTCCGGGGTCAGGCTCGGCCCCAGTTCCTGCATGTGCCAGAAGCCGCCCAGGCCTTTTGTTCCCTGGTAAATCGCCATGGCATAATGCTCGCCCAGCGCTCCCATCACGCTGATAAAGCCGAGTTCGCCCGTGCCGGGCATTTCGAAGCCGAAAATATCGTCTTCTTCCATCCAATTCCAGGGCGCGAGTTGTTCGAACTGCGCCATCAGGTCGTACAACTTTTTCCATTGTTCGAGCGAAGGGGAGTTTTCTGCCATTGTTCCTCCAAAAAAGGTGAAAATCCTGCGGTTTTGCCCGCAGTTGAACTGCGGGCAATTGGTTAAATCACGCCCATTTGCCGTCCGATGCGCTCGAACATCTCCAAAGCCCGGTCGATTTGTTCGTCGGTGTGGGTCGCCATATAACTGGTGCGCAGCAGTTGGCTGCCCTCAGGCACAGCGGGAGAAAGCACCGGGTTGACAAATAATCCGGCTTCGAAGAGCGCTTTCCAGGTAAAAAGCGTGCGCATGTCGTCGCCGATGATGAGGGGGACGACGGGGGTCTGCGAGTTGCCGATGTTGAACCCCAGGCGGCGCAACTCGCTGCGCGCCCGTTCGGCAACCTGGTTGACGCGCTGCACCCGCTCTGGCTCCTCGCGCATCACTTCGAGCGCGGCCAACACCGCCGCCGCGTTGGAGGCCGGGATGCTGGCGCTGAAAATCAGGGCGCGGGCGTGATGCTTGATGTAGTGAATGACATCCGCATCCCCGGCCACGAATCCGCCCAGCGAGGCAAACGACTTGCTGAAGGTAGACATTATCAAATCCACCTCGTCCGTCATGTTGAAATGCGCGGCCGTGCCGCGTCCGCCGCCCAGCACGCCCATTGCATGGGCATCATCCACCATCAGGCGCGCGCCGTATTTTTTGCAGACCGGCGCAATCTCTGGCAGGGGCGCGATATCGCCTTCCATACTAAACAGGCCATCCACCACGACCAGTTTACCCTTTTCTTCTGGAATACTGGCGAGGATGCGCTCCAAATCCTGCGCGTCGTTGTGGCGAAACCGCTTCGTCTCGCCCCAGCCCAGCCGCGCCCCATCGACAATGCTGGCATGGTCGAGTTTGTCCAACACCACCACATCAGAGCGGCAAACCAGGGCGCTGATTGCGCCGAGGTTGGCCTGCATCCCGGTCGAAAAGACCAACGCAGCGGGTTTGCTCACCCAGTCGGCCAGTTCACGCTCCAGCCGCTCGTGCAGTTCCAGCGTCCCATTCAAGAAGCGCGAACCGGTACAGCTCGTCCCATAGCGCGCAATTGCGTCCAGCGCGGCTTGCTTGACCTTCGGGTGGGTGGTCAGTCCCAGGTAGTTGTTCGAGCCGCACATCAGCAGGCGGCGTCCCTGGTACGTCACTTCCGTGCCTTCGTTGTCGTTCAGGGGAATGAAGTAGGGATAGTATCCCTGTTCGATGGCTGCTTTTGCCTCGGTAAACTGCGAACATTTTTCGAAGATGTCCATTGATTCTCCAGTGGTCAATGCTGTTTGGCCCTGCCTGCCATCGCATCCAACACCGCGAACACCAGGGCTTGGGGCAGGAGTTTGCTCAAAACGTAAAACAATCGCATATCGAGGGAGGTAAAAATACCGTATCGCCCCGCCTGGGCCTGCCGAACAATCGAACGGGCGACCTGTTCAGGGCGAAGCGCGGCAGATGCGCCGGAAATGGCCTTCGTCTCCGGCGGCTTGAAGCGGTTTTCATACTCCAATTGCGGGGTCTGCGTATCAGACGGGTAGGCGACTGAAACGCGAACATTGTGCCGCTTCATTTCAGCGCGCAGCGCATCCGAAAAACCTGCTACCGCAAACTTGGACGCCCCATACGCCGTATAACCAAACACCCCAAGGAAGCCCGCCGCCGAGGAGATGTTGATGATGTGGCCGCTTTGGCGCGCTATCATGCCGGGTAAGACCGCTTTGGTGGCGTATACCGTGCTGAAGTAGTTGGCATCCATCATCCAGCGGAACACCTGCGGCTTCAACTGCTCCACATAGCCGGGATGAGCCGCCCCCGCCGCGTTGACCAGCACGTTGGGGACGCCTGCCTCGCGGATAAGGTGTTCGAGCGCGGGAAAAGCCTGTTCCGGCTGACTCAAATCCACGCTCACCGCGCCGAATCGCTGCTCCGGGCTGGCTCCTCCGCCAGTGGCCGCAGCCCGAACCTGCTCCAGGGCGGTTTCCAGCGCGCCGAGGCGGCGCGCAAGCAGCCAAACGTCCGCGCCCTGCGCCGAGGCAATCCGCGCCATTTCCAAACCGATGCCGCTGGAGCCGCCAGTGATGAAGACTAATTTCTTGTTCCAGGAAGACAAGCGAGCAATTCCTTCAAACGCGGATGTTCCGCATACACGCCGCGATAGCGTTCCGGCAGGAGGGCCGCAATCCGGCACATGATTTCATCGAGCGCGGTTTGGAGCGCCTCGTCGCGGCCCTCTCTGGGCAGCGGCGGGATGACGAAGGGCGCGCCGCCCGTCAGCGTAATCTTGGACTTTCGAAAGCGTTTGATGTTGCCAAGAATAACCTTGTCCTCGGTTCCGGTAATCGCCACCGGCACGACCGGGAAGCCGGAACGCGCCGCCAGGTAGGCTGCGCCCGGTTTGCCCTCGATGAGCGCCCCGGTGCGGGAGCGCGTCCCTTCGGGGGCAATCACCAGCGCGTTGCCGTTTTCCATCAGGGCAATCATCTTGCGCAGGGCTTTCAAATCGGGATTGAAGCGGTCTACGAAAAGGAAATTCAGGTTTTTCGCCAGGAACCGGATGAAGGAGTTTTTCTCCCACTTCTCGCCAACCGGAATGAACATATCGAAGCGGTCGAAGACATAGTGGAACATGACAATGTCAATGATGCCAATATGGTTGGTCGCCAGTACAAACGCGCCGCTTTCCGGCACATTTTCCCTGCCGGTCACTTTCACCTCGGCAGCCAGGTTGAACACGAAACGTATCAGCCGCTTCAGGAAAGTCCGCATCAGGCTGTCTCCGTTTGTTTGGGCTGGGGATGCAGGGTGGAGGCTTCCAATTTCAAAACCTGCGCCAGGCGGGGATGATTGGCGTATACACCGCGATATTTTTCAGGCAGCATGGCGGCAATCCGGCATAAGATGTCGTCGGTGGCTGCTTCGAGGGCCTGTTCGCGCCCCAATGACTCATCCAGCCGCACCTGGATGGGCTTCCCCGCCCGCACGATGATGTGGGAACGGCGAAAGCGCCTGAGGTTCTCGAGGACGCGGCGGTCTTCCGTGCCAGTCATGGCAACCGGCACCACCGGCGCGCCGGTTTTGGATGCAAAAAAAGCCACGCCCGGATGCGCCTGTTGCAAAGACTCGGTTTTGGAGCGAGTCCCTTCGGGCGCGATGACAAAAATCCCGCCCTTTTTCATGCGCCGCAACACCTCGCGGATGGCCGCAAGGTCGGCATCGAAGCGGTTGATAAAAAACCCGCCCAGCAAACGCACCAAAGGCCCAAACAACCAGTGCGTCTTGTACTTTTCCGCCACCGGCATAATCACGTCCTCGCGGTCGATGACATAATACAGGATAGCAGAATCAAGCCGCCCCAGGTGATTCGAGGCCAGGATAAAGCCGCCCTCAGGCAGATTTTCGAGGCCGTGAATTTCCACCCGGGCGATGATTCGCAACACAATCCGAACCAGGATACGAAATAATTTTTGCATGGGTCGAATTTTACTGGTTCTGACGGACTTTGTGGTTTCTGAAATCTGCAATGAAAAAAGGTTCACGCAAAGCCGCAAAGACGCAAAAAGGTCGAAAACCTGGCGTTCTTGGCGGCTCGCGCGCCCGCAAGGGGATTGCGAGGGAACATCAAAGCAGCCACAAAGAACAGCAGAATTAGGAATTTTATGCGATTTCTGTATTAATCACGAGAAAGATGAACACTGGCGCATGAGCATTTCATCACTGAGATACCAAAACGCGGAGAAACTGTGCTGGTCACATCAAGGGCAAAGAACTTTTGTACACGGATTTGACGGATTACACGGACGAACGCGGATTTTTTAAGAATTAAAGAGCAGTTTTTGGACTTTCTCCGTGTTCATCCGTAAATCCGTGTCTATCCGTGTACAGGTTTTCGTGGAACGATTGAAGCCTGGCGTTCATCCTTTTTCTGACCAACACGGATTTTTTGAATTTTCCGTGAATATCCGTCAATCCGTGTCTTCCGTGTACTGCATTTACCCATTCCGAAGCAAAAATTTCTTTTGCGGGACGTCTGGCTGGGCTATAATAGCCGCAACCTACTTGAGCGAAGGATTTGGACATGGATTACGAAGCAGTCATCGGTCTCGAAACGCACATCCAACTCAACACCGAATCAAAAATCTTTTGCAGTTGCAAAGCCGATTCGTGGAACGCCGCGCCGAACACCAATATCTGCCCGGTCTGCACCGGAATGCCGGGCGTCTTGCCGGTGCTGAACAAGCGCGTGGTCGAAAAAGGCGTGCTGCTGGCCGCCGCCATGCACGCCGACTTGCCGCCGGTTTCGTTTTTCGACCGCAAGAACTACTTCTACCCTGACCTGCCCAAAGGCTACCAGGTTTCGCAATACGACCGCCCGCTGGGCAAGGGCGGCTGCCTCGATGTGCCCCAGGCAGACGGTTCGACGCGCCGCGTCACCATCTGGAAAATGCACATGGAAGAAGACGCCGGGAAGACCAAAAACGACCCATTGACCGGAACCCGGCTGATTGATTTCAACCGCTGCGGCGTGCCGCTCATCGAAATGGTGACCGGCCCCGACCTGCGCTCTGCCGACGAGGCCGCCAACTACCTGACGCGCCTGCGCCAGCTGCTGCGTTGGATTGGCATTTCGGAAGCCGACATGGAAAAGGGCCACCTGCGCTGCGATGCCAACGTCTCGGTGCGCAGGAAGGGCGAGACGATTCTCAACACCAAAACCGAAATCAAGAACATCAACTCCATCGAAGCGGTGCGGACGGCGATCGAGAAGGAAATCGAACGGCAGATTAAAGAATACGAAAGCGGCGGCAAAGTATCGGCCTGGACGCTCGAGTGGGATGAGGATACCCAAACGCTCAAGAAAATGCGCTCCAAGGAGACCGAGGCCGACTATCGCTACTTCCGCGAGCCGGATTTGCTGCCAGTTTACCTGACCGAGGAATGGAAAGCGGACATCCTGAAAGACTTCCCCGAACTGCCGCTGGCGCGCCGCGCCCGTTTCATAGCGGACTACGGCCTGCCGGAGTACGACGCCGAATTGCTGACCAGCGAGCGCTCGCTCTCGGATTATTTCGAGGCGGCGGTCAAAGCCTACGGCGGCTCCTCCGCTGAAGGGGACAAGGTCAAGCGCGTCTCGAACTGGCTGATGAACGACGTGCTGCGGATGCTTAACGAGAGCGGCCAAACCGCCGGGGAACTGGCCCTGACGCCCGCCTGGCTGGCCGAAATCATCCAACTGGTCGATGCCGGGACGGTCAACACCAACACCGGCAAGGCCCTGCTGCAAAAGGTCAACGCCAGCGGCAAATCACCCGCCGAGATTGTGCAGGCCGAGGGGCTGGCGAAGGTCAGCGACGACAGCGCCATCCGGGCCGTCATCGAGCAGGTCATGGCCGAAGCGCCAGGCGAAGTGGCAGCCTGCCGGGGCGGCAAGGTCGGGCTGATGGGCTGGTTCGTCGGCCAGGTCATGAAGAAGATGCAGGGCAAGGCCGACGCCCAAAAGGCGCGGGCGATGCTGGAAGAGATGTTGAAGTAGAAAATCAGAAGACCGGGCGGTGGCGTCCGGCTTTTTTTTTGCCTGCGCCTCTGGCTTGCAGAAATGGGGATTTGATTGTATGCTTGGAACATGACAACGGTAAACTTGGACATTCATCAACAAATTTCCCTGTATGCAACGAGTGAAGATTTATCCCCCTTGCTTTTTTTAGGCAATAGCCTGGAGGTTCTGCAAAACTTTCCATCGGAAAGTATTGATTTTTGCATGACCAGCCCTCCCTATTGGGCCAAGCGGGAATACCACAATGGCGGCATTGGACTGGAACAGTCCCATACAGAATACATCGCCAACCTTTTGGATATTTTTGCCGAAGTTAAACGGGTGTTGAAACCAAGCGGGTCGTTTTGGCTCAATATCGGCGATTCTTACTTGGAGAAACAATTGCTCGGCATCCCGTGGCGGGTTGCACTTAAATTAACCGACCAACAAGACTGGATTTTGCGCAACAGTGTCGTTTGGAATAAAGTAAAGGGGGGGTTCGATACATCTAAAGATCGTTTACGAAATCAACATGAGAATATTTTCCACTTTGTAAAAAACGCTCAGGGATACTATTACAACGTCGATGCCATTCGCTCCACGCCGCGCAAAGCCCAGGTTATCAATGGCGCGGTTATTTCGGCAACCGGCGTCAGCGGAATACGCTATAAACGCCAAATCGAAATGTCAACCGCCCTTTCTGGCGATGAAAAAATAAAAGCACTTCTCGCGCTGGATGAAATGCTGGCAAGCATTCAAAAAGGTGAAATTTCCGATTTCAGGATGGTTATTCGAGGCCAACAGCGCGCCACCCACTCCGATTCCGAAAAAGTTTCTGGACGGGCACGGGAATTGAACGAAAAAGGCTTCTACTTCATCAAGTACCACCCTGATGGCAGCAAGCCGGGTGATGTCTGGGATATTTTGCCCGAGGATGACCAAAAACGCGCTGACCATTCTGCGCCATATCCTGCCGATATCTGTAAAATTCCTATTCTTTCAACATGTCCACCGAATGGCGTTGTTCTTGACCCGTTTTGTGGTACAGGTACTACCCTTTACGTAGCGCGTACACTTGAACGAAAATCGGTTGGAATTGATATATCAGATAAATATATCCAACAGGCTTACGAAAGGTGCAATATTTTGATATGAGGAAAATTGTTGAGCTCTTTGGCTTTTCCACAATGCACCCAGTCCAACCAAATTGGAATCTGGTTATGAAGGAACAAAATTGTCCTTTTCGATCGCAAAAATGCACCAAGGTTCGCAAAAGCGCCCCCGCAATCAGCATTGGGACTTGCGTTGCCGCGCATGGCAAAAAATATACCCCGATTATTATTTGTCCTTTCCGCCTGCTAGAACGCAGACAGGTTTTCACAGACGCGCTTCACCTGCTGACCCGGCATGAACCTGGGAATGAACTTCATGTCATTTCAGAAGTTTCCATTCCCGGAGGAAATATCGACTATTTCCTGGTTTCAGCCCGGCGGGGAAAGGTCAAAGATTTTGTGGGACCTGATTCAACTACACCACAAAGTGGAGACTTTTGAGAATCTCAACAAACATCTTTTACTGGTCATACAAGACCAGTTACTCGATTACATACGACAAGCATTTCGCTTTGAGCATATCCAGGGTGCGCGCCTGGGAGATGCAATGCAAATTCACACTTATACTCTTGGGCAAACCCAAGATAATTCTTTTCGTATCGAATTACAAGAACGCTTTAGCACAGATACAGATGGGATTTCGAACGCGCTTGGCCTGAATGTCAGTCCAAAGGTGGAATTGGAACAAATTATCACCTTACTTGAAGCAAAAATCTCAGATAAAACCCTGCTACAAGTATCCTAATGTCCGCTCGTCTTACCCGGATTTTTTCCAATGGAGTGAGATTTCATGCGAAAAAATAAAGTCATCTACCAACTCAACATCGAAGACGTGCAAAACGTCGCCGAACAACAACTGGACAGGAAATTGACCAATGCGGAAATCGAAAAAATCCTGGATCGTATCGCGGACAATCTTCCCTGGTACGATGCTGTCGCCGATGCCATTCATGAATTTATTGGCCCCTCGGTCGATGGCGCCGAGCACGATAATAACGATTGAACCGGAGCCACCCATGCCCCTCCGCGAAACCTTCCAACAGCCCGCCCTGCCCGCCAAATTCCACTGGTTCAACGTCCCGCCGCGCTCCCAGACTGGCAACGGTCTGGAGATATTTACTGGCGAAAAGACCGATTTCTGGCAGCGCACGCACTACGGCTTCCGCCGCGACGACGGGCACGGCCTGTTTACCACGCTGACCGGCGGCTTTTGCCTGACAACCTGCGTCGAATTCCGCCCGCAGGAGAAATACGACCAGTGCGGGCTGATGATTCGGCTGGATGCCGAAAATTGGATTAAAGTCTCGACCGAGTACGAAGACGAGTCGTGCAGCCGTCTCGGTTCGGTCGTCACCAACCTGGGCTGCTCCGATTGGGCCACGCAGGATATTTCATCCGAACACCGGGAAATGTGGTACCGCATTCACAAAAACGGGGCCGATTTCCTGCTGGAACATTCCTACGACGGCCAGCGCTGGCAGCAGCTCCGCGTTACGCGACTGCACAGCCGCTTCGAGACACTCGAAGCCGGGGTCTATGCGTGCAGCCCGATTGGCAGGAACTTCTGGTGCCGCTTCAAATTCATCGAAGTTGCCGAAAATACCTGGGGCTGTACGCCCCGTTTGGCTTCCTCCCGCTACCCGAGCCGGAGACGTGGATGCAAAAATTCACCCCGGCCTTCCCGGAAAACGCATAGCAGGTCACTGCGCTTTGATTGCCCTTCGTTCTGATTAGGGCCTGATAATGGTCTCGATACGCCCCGGGTCTCGATGAACTCGACCATCCGCAGGGCTACCCTTCGACAAGTCTCGGGTCTCGATACGCCCTGCAAAGAGCGCAGGGCTACTCGACCAGCGACTCGACCATCGGAGACACTGAATACTGAATACTGAATACTGAATACTGAATACTGAATACTGAATACTGGTTACTTTCCCAACGCCAATTTGACCGCTTCATAGACATTCACCACCCCGTAGCCGTAACCCGCGTTGGGCGCGCCGCCCTCGAAGCAGCCGTTCTCGACACTGCCGGTGTATGGGTCGGCGGTTTCGATGATGATTTGCTCGGTGCGTTCGATGTCGCCAATCAGGTCAGGATTGGCCGACCACAAGAGCGCCGCCACCCCAGCCAGGTGCGGCCCGGCCATCGACGTGCCGCTGTTCGGGCCATAAGTGCCGCCCGGCAGCGAGGAGAAGACATCCGCGCCGGGGGCCACGATGTCGGGCTTCATGCGCCCGGAGCCGTCCGACGTGACCGGGCCGCGGCTGCTGAAATCGGTCACGTTCCCAAATCGGTCGATTGCCCCGACCGAAAAGACCGCGTCATACAATGAAAGCGGCGCATTAATCGTCGAGCAGTTCGGGCCGTCGTTGCCCGCCGAAACGACCACGAAAATCCCGGCGGCGCGCAGGTTTTCGGCGGCTTTTTGGAGCGATGTCGGGTCGCAGCCCTCGATTTCGGGACAGCCCCACGAGTTGTTCAGGACGTGCGCGGCGCGGGTCGGGTCGCCGTCTGTGAACGGGTCGCCGCCCTGCGGGAAGGGCGCCAGCATGAACTGCATACAATCGAGGTAAAGCGCCGGGTTACCCAGGTTACGGGTCAGGTTGGAGCAGGCAAACCAGGTCGCTTCGGGGGCCACGCCAATCCCGCCCGCGCCGAGAATCGTCCCCAGGGTGTGCGTGCCGTGACCGCCTGCGTCGACCGGGGAAGTTGTGCCATTCCAGGGGTCGAACCAGTTGTAATCGTCGCCGGATGTCGCGCCGCGATACTGCGCCGCCAGGGCCGGGTGCGTCCCCTCCACACCGCTGTCCGATTGGCCGATAACGATTCCCGCGCCTTTAACGCCGAACTCCTCCCAAACCTTGTCCGCGCCTATCATCTGGATATTCCAGCCGGGGTTTTCCTCCACGCTGGTAAATTCTCCGGGGCTGATATTGGCCGCCGGGACCGGGCGCAGGCGCGGGCTGGGGATGACCCGGTCCACTTCGGGGCGGGTCAACAGGACCAGGCGCGCCAGCGTGCCGCCTTCTACTTCGAGCGCGTTGACCAGGTAGTAAGGGGTGTACCCAATGCGAAACGTGTCGAGCGACTGGCGTAAGTTGGCTTGCGTGGCGTTGGCGTGCGCCGTCAGACGGCTATAGGCTTCCGTCAGGCGTTGGTTGCGGTCTCGGATGGAGGCCGCGTCCGAAATATCGGCCTGGTCTTTCAGGATGACGAACAGCCGGTCGCCGTAAAAGCCGCGATTCCCGGCGAAGAAGTACAGCGCCAAGAGCAGAATCCACGCGGCTGCCGCGCCGATTCCGGCCGCCGCCTTCGACCAGGGCTGCCCGCCGAGCAGTTTTTTCGCGGCCCAGGCCAATCCGCCTGCCAGCCAGCCCAACCCAATGGCAATTGCCACCGCCTGGACAGCGATTCCGCCCAGGTCGCCCAGCAAAATGGTCAGTTCGGTCGGGTCGAAGAACACCAGCCCGGCGGCGGCCAATAGCCCGGTCGAAACGGCTGTCGCGGCGGTGGAAGGCTTGAGCGCGGCCAATGCAAAGGCAAACGGAGGCAGGAGTCCGAGCAGGATGAGTTGCCCGCCGTCGTAACCCAGCGCCGAGCCGAGCAGCGCCAGCAGGGTCCCCATTCCCAATCCATCCAGAAAGAAATTTTCGGTGCTTGTCGAAATCAACGCCGCCGCCAGCAGGCCAAACGCCAGCCCGGCCAAAAGGTTCAGGAGCGTATCGGCAGGCGAGCCGAGCGCGCCAAAGACCGCCAGCGGCGCCATCCCAACCGCCGCCGCCAGCAGCCCGGCGGGAATTACGCCAGGCTGCCAGGTGAGTTTGCCGCGCCGCAGGAAAAGCGCAATCCCGGCCCCGGCCAGCGCGATGAAAATCTGCGCCAGCGCACCGAACTGGTCGTTGTTGGGGCCGAGCAAGCGCAGGCCAATCGCCGGGAAGCCCGCCAGCGCCGCGCCCAGCCAGCCGGCATACACCGGGCGGTAGCGGTCGTCGCGTGTAAAGAACCACAGCAGGCCAATCACAACGGAAAGCGAAACGGCCTGGATGCCCAGACCAATCGTCCCGGCCCAGGCCAGTTGCTCCGCGCTGCCCATCGCCAGCGCAATTTGTTCCATGAACCACAGGATAAAATGCCAGGCCAGCGTCCCACAAAACAGCGTGGGCGCGAATAATAGGAATAAAACGGTCCCCAGGGTCGAACGGGAAGTTGTTGTTGTTTTGGTCACAGTGTAATCTCCCATAATCCACGCACGGAATTAAGCAGGAATATCTTATCACACCCAACCAGTTCATCCACCCGGATGACCGCCTCGCGCAGCCGGCCCTCGGCCAGCCATTGCGCGCGCGCCGCGCCGGGCAGCAGGCCGCACGCCGCCGGCGGGGTGAGCAGTTCGCCGCCGCGCTCCACCACCAGGTTGGCAATCAGGCTCTCGGTCAGTTCGCCGCGCTCGTTCCACAGCAAAACATCGTCGCAATCCGGCAGGCGCGCGGCCTCGTACACGGCGCGGTACGTGGTTTTATGATAAAGATAGGGATTGTTCGACGCGACGGGTTTTTCCGCTATTTTGACACGGTACGGGGCTGGCAGCGGATTCAGCGCGGAACCTTCCAGGCTGATTCCGCCTTCCGCGCCGAGCAGCAGGCGTACCCGCTGAATCTCCCTCACCCCCGGCCCCTCTCCCGCAGGGAGAGGGGAGCGAACCTTCCACCCGGCCAGCATCCCCCGAATTTCCACCTCGTCAAACGGAAAATCGAAATACGCCGCCGATTCTTTCAGCCGCGCCAGGTGCCGGTCGAGCAGGTCGAAGCCGCCTTTCGGCGTCCAGAGCAAGGTTTCGAGAAGCGAAAAATCGGGCGGCGTCTCGGTCAGGATTTTGGCTTTGGTGTACGCCTCCTGCATTTCATCGCGCTGCTCCGAATCCCAAACAATCCCGCCGCCCAGACCGTATTCGACCTGGCCGGAGCGTTTTTCCAATAAAAACGTGCGGATTGCCACATTGAACTGCGCCCGCCGGTTTGGCGCGAGGCAGCCCAACGTCCCGGTATAGATTCGGCGCGGAGAGTTTTCGAGTTCGCGGATGATGCGCATGGTGCTGGCCTTGGGCGCGCCGGTAATGGAGGCTGCCGGGAAGAGCGCGGCAAAAATCTCCGTCAGGCTGGCGGGCGTTTCGCACGCCACCGTGCTGGTCATCTGCCAGACGGTGCGATATTTCTCCACCTCGAACAGTTTCGGCACGCGCACGCTGCCCAGGCGGGCAATGCGGCCCATGTCGTTGCGCACCATATCCACAATCATCACGTTTTCGGCGCGGTTTTTCTCGGAGTGATGCAGCCAGCTGGCTTTGGCCTGGTCGTCCTCCAGCCGCAGGCCGCGCGGGGCGGTGCCTTTCATCGGTTTCGAGACCAGTTTCTCACCGTCGAGCATAAAAAACAACTCCGGCGAGGCCGAGCCGATGACCCACTCGTCCGTCTCGACGAAAACAGGGTAGCCGCCCCCCTGGGCGCGCGCGGCGCGCGAAAACAGTTCCCAGGCATTGCCAGAAAACGGCGCGCGCAAGCGGAAGGTGTAATTGACCTGGTACGTCTGCCCGGCGGCAATCTGATTCTTGATTTGGCCGAACCCGGCGTTGTATTCGTCTACACTGACGGAAGGCTGCCAATCGAGGGGCGCGCCCTGGCCGATTTTAGGCGGCGCGCTGGCTGCCTGGGGCGCCTGGTAAATCCCAAACCAGAGCAGCGGCAGCCCGCTCGGATCGTCATGCGTCGCCAGGGCCGGGTCGAAGGCGGAGGCGGCTTCGTAAGTCACCCAGCCCGCCGCCCAGCGTCCGCGCCCCACTTCGGCTTCGACGGCCTGCAAAGCCGCCAGCGCCTCGCTTGGCGCGCGGGCAACAAGCACGCTGACCGGGTTGATGAATTCCAGCCAGCGTTGGGAAAAGTGGTCGAATAGAAGGATGCAATTTGACACGCGAGTTTTTTTGGGAGCGAGAGACCTATTTTTTCCCCGCCAGGAACGCTTTCAGGGACTCCAAAACACGGGGGATTTCATCTTGAATATTCCCGCGAAAAGCGGAAGCCTGAAATTCCCATTGACCGTCTTCCAGCCGTTGTTGGAAATGATGCGGAGCGCTCTCAAGCATTTGTAATTCCGGAATGCCAGGGTGGGGATAGTCGTCCCAGCCGAAAATCCGCTTGTCGCCCGGATAGGTGGATGCCAGGTCGACCAGGGCGTAGGAATAACTATGGCTGGCCGGGTCGAAGTGAATATCCAGGAACAGGTTTTCGTGGATAAACGCGCGGACTTTACCGCCGCTGCGCTGCACCTCGCTAAACAGCCCGCTCTCTTGCAGCAGGCGCGCAACCGGCGCGTGCCAGATGCTCATACGGCCTCTAAAAAGCGGGTCAATTGTTCCAGTTCGTGCCGCACGGCGCGCCATTCCAGCAAACTGGTGTAAGGCGTATGGTCATCAGGCGAAACACCCTTTTGTACCAATGCTTCCAGTTCATCCAGCGAGCCATATTGTTTTGCCAATTGCGCCGCGCGTTGGCGCAATTCGATAATCCGCTCCGTTGTGGCCTGTGTAATGCCGCGCTGCACAATCTCATCTTCGCTGACAGTAATCAACTCCTGAAAGCGTAAAAGCAGGTTTTTGGTTTGATTGGTTAACATTCGTCTTTCTCCAAAACACGCCAATATCGGTCACTGTTTTTATGGTTTTATTGTAAACCGAAATACGTTCGCGTCAATCACATCTACAGGATGCGGTATACTTTTGACATGCCCACCCTCATTCTCAAACCCGGACGTGAAAAATCGCTCCTGCGCCGCCATCCCTGGATTTTCTCGGGCGCGGTGGATCAAGTCACCGGCAATCCGCTGCCCGGCGAAACCGTCGAAGTGCGCGACGCGCAAGGCAACTGGCTGGCGCGCGCCGCGTACTCTCCGACCTCCCAAATCCGGGCGCGGGTCTGGACGTTCGACCCGGAGGAAGCGGTCGATGCGGATTTTTTCCGGCGAAGGATACAATCCGCGCTTGAAATGCGTGCCATGTTCGGATTCTCCCCTCTCCCTGCGGGAGAGGGGGCGGGGGTGAGGGGCATAACCGATTCCTTGCGCCTCATCCACGCCGAATCAGACGGCCTGCCCGGCCTGGTCGTTGACCGTTATGGAGAGATTCTCGTCCTGCAAGCGTTGACGACCGGCTGCGAGTTCTGGCGCGAGACCCTGGCCGGCCTGCTGCTCGAACAGACTGGCGCAACCACTATCTACGAACGCTCCGACGCCGATGTGCGCGAACTGGAAGGCCTGCCACCCCGCGCAGGTCTCTTGCGTGGCGCGAATATCGGCTCTCGATTTTCGAATAACGATTTCCGAATAACGATAACCGAATACGGCCTGAAATTCCTGGTTGATGTTGCCTCCGGCCACAAAACCGGCTTCTACCTCGACCAGCGCGCCAACCGCAGACGGGTCGGGCAATTGGCCCAGGGGCGCGATGCGCTGAATTGTTTTTGCTACACGGGCGGGTTCAGCATTCACGCCGCAGCGGGAGGCGCGAAATCGGTGCTATCGGTCGATACCAGCGGCGAAGCGCTCGCGCTCGGGCGTGAAAACGCCCAATTAAACGGGATAAAGGCAGATGGTTTAGACTGGCTCGAAGCGGATGTGTTCACAGCCTTGAGAAAATTCCGCGACCAGAATCGCGCCTGGGACTTAATCATTCTCGACCCTCCAAAATTTGCCCCCACCGCCGCCCAGGCCGAGAAGGCCGCGCGCGGCTACAAGGACATCAACCGCCTGGCCTTCAAACTGCTTAGGCCAGGTGGGATTTTGGTCACGTTCTCTTGTTCCGGCGGCATCGATGCGGCCCTGTTCCAGAAAATCGTCGCCAGCGCCGCGCTGGATGCAGGCGTGGAGGCCCAGATTGTCGAATATCTCGCGCAGGGGCCAGACCATCCGGTCTCGATACACTTCCCCGAAGGGGCTTACCTGAAGGGGCTGGTGCTGGTGAAGGGTTGACGAAAAAATTGCAAATCGATTGTTAATCGGATTTTTACACAGAATCTATTGACTTTGAGGTCGAAAACGCGCAAGATATAAGAAAATATTTTCTTTCCCGCAAAAAACGCGGGACTTTCCCGCAAAAAACGCGGGACTTTCAGAGCGGCGCATTGGACCCTGACCATCTCGCAGCGCATCAGCACCAGCAAACCAATCTACACACAACCCTGCAAAACGGGTCTTTCTCCACTTCTCTCCAAAATCGGCAGTCTTTGATGGCTGCCGATTGGCATTTAACCCCATCCAAGGAGCCTTGTATGTTTCGACTGGAATTCGATGGTCTGTTCCGCAATGCCGATGACGAGCATCCCGCCTGCGCGGGAATTATGTGCTACGGATGGCGTATCCTGCGCGGGAAGCAGGTCGTCGCCCAGGGGCATGGGACATTTGCCCGAGGCCGCAACGCCAACTCCAACATCGCCGAGTACCTGGCGCTGGTGGAGGGGCTGGAAGCACTGCTCGATATGGGCGCAACGGACGAGCGTGTTCTGGTGTGCGGCGACGCCAAGAGCATCATCAACCAGATGGAGGGACTGGCGGGAGTCTCCAGCCCGGCGGTGCGGCCGCTGCACGAGCGCGCCCGGCGGCTGGCAGGACACTTCCACAACCTGCGCTGGGAGTGGCTGCCGCGCCGACACAACCGCGCCGCCGATGCCTTGTCGCGCCACGCGCTCAAACGCCTGCGCCATGACCCCGCGCTGTATGAATCTATCCTCGAAACCCTGCGCGCCAAAGCAAAAACCCGCCTGGCCGGGCGGCTGGTGGATATTGGCGGATTGCGCATTTACCAGCCAGTCTGACCAGAATCAGGTATAATTCGGCGCACGGGCGCATAGCTCAGTTGGTTAGAGCGCCTCGCTTACACCGAGGAGGTCAGGGGTTCGAGTCCCTTTGCGCCCACAACATCCCCACTCTGGGGATTTCTCTTTTCCACCGACGCCCCCAAGAAGGGGATATTAGGTCAGGGGTTTCCCCATGCGGGGACGATGCGAGTCCCTGAGCGAAGCCCCCTGTGGGTTGCGCCCACTATGCCAATGGCTTGCCTCAGCAATTCCAAATCTAAAAAGGACGCGGACGAGCGCGGATGAACGCGGATGTTTTTTGGGCAGTTTGGCGCGAAATTTTGTGTAAACGGCATTCAAATTTGCGCAGACCGCAGATTCAAGGTTTTTTCCGCGTATGCAGCGTTAATCCGCGTCCCAATTCGCTTGTTTTGGTTTCAGATTTTCTCTACCGGACAAAACAATCTAAACTGTAATTCATATCTTATTCTTGTCATTTCGAGCCGCGCAGCGGGGAGAAATCTTGCGCACTGGGAGAAGATTTCTCGCTGTCGCTCGA
>DAOTZM010000072.1:0-3128 GCA_034434035.1 Anaerolineales bacterium | reverse complement strand
CCCCGATTTCGGTATGCGGGAAGCCGATGAGGGCGGCTTTGTTCAGGTTGTCGAGGATTTGGGAATACAGCCGGTTGCGGTCCATGGTGACCGACTCGAAATAGCCCTGTTCGAGCAGCGGGCGGACGAGGGTTGCCATGTAATATTGGGCGGTTTCGAGAGTCAGGAAGCGCGGCGGTTGGCCGGGCTGGCTGAACCCGGCGGGTTCGGCGGCCAGCGGCCAGAACAACTCGACCACGCGGCGCGCCAGGCCGCCGAGGGTGGCGGGCGTGGCCTCGCCGCCCGCGCCGCGCTGCGGGCTGTGGAGCAGGTCGAGATACGGCTCTTGCAGGGTGCGCTGCGGGGTGAGCATGAGGATGCTCTCGCCGGGGACGCCCGCTTCGAGCAGGGCGCGCATGCGCTCGACGGCGGCGGTTGTCTTGCCGCAGCCCGCCGGGCCGGAGAGGAAGATTTTAGCCTGGGTGGGCGCTTCAATGACGGTGAGTTGGTGGGGGGTGAGGGGCATTGAATCAAAAGGGAACAAGCCAGGGTGCATTAGCCCAACATCTTTTGGACGATTTCCAGCACTTGTTTTGACAATGCCAGGGATGATTCAGCGATTTCCCTCTCTGGCCAAAATTCAATGTCATAACGCAACTGGACTGCATAGTCTGTCACTTCAGTCAAGTCAAGTTCCTCTAACTCTTGATAAGGTTGAATAACTACGCACATCCGCTGTAACTCATCCAGGTCGTGGGTGCGAGGAATTGGATTTCCCCAGAGGGCTAACAGAGATTTGAGTGATTTTTCAATCGCCTGCTGGGTATGAAAACAGGCCGTGTCAAAAGGCCCTTCCCCTGACAAGATACTCTCCGCAGCATAAATATCACTCCGCGCTTTTTCAAGCCATCCCAGGGCCAGGTCCCGCTTATCTTTCATAAATGACCTGTCCCTCGCGCAAAGCGGTGGTAATAAAGGCATTGGGCACATTTTGCCATTCGGCAATTTCGGCGGGCGTCCAGACAAGAATGTCTTTCGCGCCCCCTACATTTTTCAAGGCGCGGCGATATGGCGCAGCCCGTCGGTGACGCGGCTCGGTGGAATTTTCGATGACCAACAAGTCATAGTCACTTTCTGAATGGCCCTGTCCGCGCGCGCGAGAACCAAATAAGATTATCTTCTGTGGACGCCCGGCGCGCAATATATATTGAACGACTTCCGATAAAACAGGTTTTTGAGTCTGGTTCAACATGCTCTGCTCTTCCTTCCTTCGTGCTGCTTCTACATACTCATTTTACAATAAAACAAGAATGCTTGAATTGGCAGATTTTGTAAAGCCCGCCGGGAAGATAATCTTCCAGCGCCAGGTACGAAACGTCTTGAGGAACCTGGATGGTTAGTTCAACCTTTACCAATTGCCCGGCGTTCAGCGTGTCCACAACCTTGTTCGTTTTTGGGCCCAGGTAGCGGCGCGAGATTTTGATTTCTCCCCGCGCCGGGGGCGCAGCCTGGAGCCGGTAATATTGGGTGGACAAATCAAAATACAGGAGGGCGTCATCCTGGGTTTGCAGGACGAGGCGGTTGGCGCCATCCGCCAACCCTGAAAACGGAACATCAAGATTGACGCTGTTTTTCCCCGCTTCAAGCAGGCCTTCTGCAAGCAGGGTATCGTTGAGCAAAACTTGGCAGGAGGTCTCGCCCTGTTTTTTTGTTTGCGAAACCAGGTAATCGGTTAGCGCCAGGATGGTATAGCTGGTCTCGTTGGTGGTGCCCAGCCCTGCTGCCCCTTGCGCTGGGAGGCCAGGTATCTCACCCTGCCGGGGATGAGCGCATTGGCCGGGTCGATTGCGACATAAGCCTGTAACGCCAGGGCGGTTACGCGCAGGCTGGACGACATGGTTTGGCTGCGATATTGACCATCCAGGCTGGATTGCGGCCAATAAACGCCATCCCCTTGCGCGATTGCGTCCTGGCTTAGCAGTGCCAGCATGGCGCGCGCCTGTTCTTTCTCGCCCAGGTTATGGAGCGCCAGGGCCAGGGCTGCCTGGCGAAGCGTATCCAGTTGCGAGCCGTCTGTTTGGGCCAGGTGGATGGTTTTTTCGCGTTCGCCATAGCCAGCTTTTGAAAGACTATAGAGCGCGTAAGCCTGGATGCGCGCATCTTCACCCATATTGTTTTTTAACCACCTTGCGGCGCGTTCAATTACCGTTGCCTCCACGGTATACCCGGAATCGTTGACTACGCTCAAACCGAACAGAACTCAGGCGGTCTGGCAGGCGTCAGAGCGGTCATCGTATCACCAGCCCCAGCCGCCATCGCTATGCTGCAAGCCATACAACTTGACCTGGCTGGCCTGGATGAGGGCCGGGAGTTTGGCTTGCAATTCGGCTTCAAGCCCCAGTTCACCCGCCGCGTGAGCAACCACCGCATTCGGCAAGGCGCGACTCATGACCTGTTCGACACAGCCGTACGGGTAGCCGGTCAGGAATTCCAGTCCGTTGAGCAATGTCCCGCCCAGGGAGCGGTTCAAGGCCAGTGTCACCCGGCTGGTTTGCCTGTCCACCTGGGGCAGGTTCAACCCCAGGACGGTTTCGCCGCTGAACTGGCCGGATTGGGTCTGAATCTCGCGCACCATCGCCGGTTGGACTTCCAACGGAAGCCGAACGCCATCTAGCAGGTTTGTACCGCTCTTGAGGCTGAATTCGACCTGGACGGGAGTTCCCACCGCCACCCGCGCCTGCCAACCGATTGCAGCCGCTTCCCCGGCTGGAGCGTAATCTGCTGTTCCTGCGGGCTGGTCAGTTCCAGCCCCGGCGCTTTCAGGCTGACTCGCGCCTCCTGGACTGAATCACTGCAGCAATTCCAACAAAAAATGAGGAAAAATATGATACTGTTTTGTCACCATGACAAAACAAGCCCTCAGCCTCCAACACATAATGACTTATTTTCGGAAACGCTGGTCAACCGCGCCCGATGTGCGAAAACCAAGTAAAAGCACAAAATACACCATTGCGGACGGTATCCTGGCAGCGTTTTCGGTCTTTTTCATGCAATTCAGTTCTTTCCTTGCACATCAACGCCTGTTACAAAATAAACAAGGGCGAAACAATGCCCGCAACTTGTTTCAAGCGCCAAGCGATCCGCAAATT
>DAOTZM010000071.1:0-12314 GCA_034434035.1 Anaerolineales bacterium | reverse complement strand
TGGGCAACCTGCCGATTCAGGCGATATATTCCTCGCCGCTGGAGCGGGCGCGCGAGACGGCCGCCCCGCTGGCCGCGAAACTGGGACTAGAAGCGCGGATTCGCCCCGGATTGATTGAAACCGGTATTGGGGAATGGGCCGGGCAGGAACTCAAGGCGCTGCGCAAACTGCCGGAATGGAAAATCGTGCAGGATGCCCCGTCACGCTTCCGCTTCCCTGGCGGCGAATCGTTTGCGGAGTGCCAGGCGCGGCTGGTGGGTGAAATCGAATCGATTGTCAGGGCCCACAAACCGGATGAAATCATCGCCTGCGTCTCGCATTCCGACCCGATTAAGTTGATAACCGCCTACTACCTGGGGATGCCGCTCGACCACTTCCAGCGCCTGGGCTGTGATACCGCTTCGGTGACGGTCTTCCTGCTGGGGGAAAAGGGCGCGCTGCTCTCGAAATTGAACCAAAGGCCGCCGTTCAGTTTTCCTGCGCCGGAGAAAAAAGGCGCAAAGAAGCGCTAAAACGTCGGGTTGCGCTTAAAACATCTTTCCTCTTTCATTCTTTCTGGGCAAAGAAAGACGAAAGAGGAAAGATTTGTTTTGTGGAGTTTCAGGCCACCTGGCAGACTTCCATCCGGTTGCCGTCGGGGTCGTAGAAGCCGAACCAGCGCAGGCCGTTGTTCTCTGTGACCGGTTCGGTTTTGACGCGCTGGGCGGCCAGGGTCTCGTGGGCAGACTGGATGTCCTCGGCCAGGAAGATGGGGTAGGTGCTGGATGCTGCCAGCTTTTCCTTTTCTTTCAGTTGCCAGAGGGTCAGGCTGGTCGTCCCTTGCAGGTCGAGGACGACCAGTTTTTCGTCGTCATCGCTGTAGGTGGGGCGGAAGCCGAGCTTTTGCTGGTACCAGGCGCGGGCTTTTTTGATGTCTCTGACGCGCAGGATGACGGTGTCGAGGCGCAGGAAGGGGCGGCGGGGTTTGGGCATGGCGGCCTCCGGTTAGTAGCGGGCGTTTCCGCTGGAGTCTTTTGGTTTGGCGGTCATGCCTGCCGGGTGGTAGGTCGGTTCGGGGCGGGAGATGGCTCCGTTTGACGGCGAGTACGGCTGAGGCCGGGTGGGTCGCGCCGCGAGCGCGTTCGGGCGGAGGGCCTGCCCGGGGCGGTTGGAATCGGCTTGGGGCCGGTATCCGCTCCGATTTTCATCTAAAGTGAAGAGCCGTTCGCCCGCCAGCGAGAAGGTGCCGATTATCAGGATGCGGATGACCCAGACCATGACGGCGACGAAGACCGGGACGACGTTGGTGAGGGTGGCGCGTTCCATGATGGCGGCGCTGGCCGGGGTGTGGTTGGCGAGGGCGAGCGAGATGCCCCACCAGGTGAGGGTGGCGTTCATGGCGGCGGCCAGGACCCACGCGCCGAACAGGTACCAGACTTCGGCAGGTTCGTCGCGGCCCTGCTCGGGAGTGAACAGGCGGGCGATGCCGGCGAAGTCGATGCCGCAGAAGGCCAGCGAGAGCAGGGTGGCCCAGCGGATGCCCATGAACTCCAGGTTGCCGAGCAGGTCGCTCAGGGCGTAGTCGGTGGTGGAGTAGTTGAAGACTTCGAAGGCAAGCAGCGCGCCGAACAGGATGAAGGCGAAGGCCGCGCCGCGCTGTTTGCTGACGCGCTTGATGGAGGGAAAGAGTTGGAGTGGGTTACGGTTCATCATTTGTGCCTCCCGTTGAATGGAATAAGGGGTTACGGGATGCTCAAATTATAGAACAATTGTTCTAAAAGTCAAGATGATTCACGAAATTGCAATTAATCCCCGATGAATTCCATGAAAACCCGGTTGCCGAGCAGGCGGCCGCGCTTTGTCAGGCGCAGGAGACCCTCATCCTTCGGCTGGCTCAGGACACCGCCCCTCTCCCTTCTCCCGCGGGGCGAGGGGGACTCGGCGACCCATTCAAGCAAGTTGAGTTTGACCAGCCGCTCGATTTTTTCTCCGTACATGTCGCTCAATTCGACGCCGAAGCGCGCGCGGAAGGTCTCGGCGGAGACGCCCTCGACCGTCAGGCGCAGGCCGGTCATCATGGTTTCGTCCATGTCTTCGCGGATGGTGTTATGGTGAGCATTTACAGTTGCCGGGGTGCGAGGAAAGACGAAAGAGGAAAGAGGCGGCTTCAGGCGTTCGATGTAGGTTTTGGTGCGCAGGACGTTGGAGTAGCGCACCCCATCCGCGCAGCCATGCGCGCCCGCGCCCAGGCCGAGGTAGGGCAGGCTGCGCCAGTATTGCAGGTTATGGCGGCATTGGAAGGATGAAGGATGAAAGATGAGAGATGAAAACTCTCTGTCAGTTTCATCTTTCATCTTTTCACTTTCATCTTTGGAGCGCGCCCAATTGGAAATTTCATACTGCGCGTAGCCATTATGAGAGAGGTATTCATCCACCCAGTCGTACATTTCAGCGGCCAGGTCGGGGTCGGGGAGCGGGAGCAGGCCTTTGCGCGCCCAGCGGCCAAAGGGCGTGCCGTGTTCGAGGGTCAGGGCGTAGGCGGAGAGGTGTTCGGGGCGCAGGCCGAGCGCCAGTTCGACGGTGCGCTGCCAGGAGGCGAGGCTTTGTTCGGGCAGGCCGTAAATCAGGTCGAGGTTGAGGTTGTCGAACCCCGCGCTCCGCGACCAGCGCACGGCGTCGACGACATCGCTGTAAGTGTGAATCCGTTCCAACATGCGGAGTTCGGCCGGGTTGGCGCTCTGGACGCCGTAACTGAGGCGGTTGAAGCCGATTTCGCGCAGTTCGTGGAGATATTGCGGGGACACCGTGCCGGGGTTGGCTTCCAGGCTGATTTCGGCGTCGGGCAGAACGTCGAAATGGCGGTGGATGGCCTGGAAGATGTCCCGATAGTGGGCGGGGGAGAGCAGCGAGGGCGTGCCGCCGCCGAAGAAAATTGTCCCTGCCTCCAGGCGGTTGGACGCGGACTCGCCGACAGCCTGTACCTCGCTGCAAAGGGCCTGGACATAAGCTGGAATAGCCCCCTCCTGCCCGGCGTAGGTGTTGAAATCGCAGTAGGCGCAGCGATGGGCGCAGAAGGGGATGTGGAGGTAGAGGCTGATGGGCAAGGTTATCTCTTTTTTCAAGACGGCGGTTTGTTCGCTGTCGTACATCATTTCAAAATCGCCAGATTCCCGCAGTTCGTTTTTTCGAGCAAGCCCGGCAACTGCCCCATGTCTTCCAGCGCGTAAAAACCGGGTTGGCCGGTCGGCGGCTCGGCCATTTCGTGCAGCCAGGTGGTCTCATAGGGGATGTGGATGGCTGTCCCGCCCAGTTCCAGGGTGGGCAGGATGTCGGAGCGGATGGAGTTTCCGACCATCAGGAAACGTTCTGGCGAAATGGCATGTTTTTCGAGCAGGCGGGCGTAGGTTTCGCGGGTCTTGTGGCTGACGACTTCGATGTCCCGAAAATAACGCCCCAGCCCGGAGCGGGTGATTTTCGTCTCCTGGTCGAGCAGGTCGCCTTTGGTGATGACCATCAGCGGGTATTGCTTTGCCAGTTGCGGAAGGACTTCGCTGACGTGGGGCAGCAACTCTACCGGGGCGTTGAGCATTTCTTTGGCGAGGTCAATCAGCGTTTTGACATCCTGCCCGGTCAGGCGGCCCTCGGTCAGTTCGACGGCGCTTTCGAGCATCGAGAGCGCGAAGGCCTTGATTCCATAGCCAAAATGCTGGAGGTTGCGCGTCTCGGTCTGGTACAGCCGCTCGCGTATCCAGTCTGGGTGGTGATACTGTTCCAGAAGTTCCACAAAGCGCGATTGGGCGTCGACGTACAGACGCTCGTTATGCCAAAGCGTGTCATCGGCATCGAAGGCAATTAAATCGAATTTGGACATGGGCCAATTCTACCATTTGCAACTTTCCCGCCTTTACCGCATCTGATAAAATGAAAAAAACTTTACAACACGAGGCAACCATGTCTTTCAACCTAATCGGTTTTTCCACCCACTCCACATCTTCTGAAACCAGGCACGTCAAAGTGCTGATTCTTGGCTCTGGCCCGGCGGGGCTTTCCGCCGCGCTGTATGCCGCCCGCGCCGAGCTGGCCCCGGTGGTGCTGACCGGCACGGAACTGGGCGGCCAGGCCGGGCTGACCCATACCATCGAAAACTACCCCGGCTTCCCGGAGGGAGTCGGCGGCCCGCAGTTGGGCGAACTGTTCCAGAAGCAGGCCGAACGCTTCGGAGCAGTGGTTGAATTCGACACCGCCCAGGTGGTGGATTTGAGCCAGCGGCCCTTCAAGGTGACCACCGACAACGGCGCTTACCTGGCCGATTCGTTGATTATCGCCACCGGGGCGCGCCCCAATCATCTGGAGATTCCCGGCGAATATGAATTGACCGGCAAAGGCGTCTCATACTGCGCCACCTGCGACGGCTGGTTCTTCAAGGATAAGAAAGTGGTGGTGGTTGGCGGCGGCGATTCGGCGCTGGAAGAGGGCCTGTTCCTGACGCGCTTCGCTTCGTCTGTCACCATCGTCCATCGCCGCGACAGCCTGCGGGCCGGAAAAGTGCTCCAGAACCGGGCTTTCAACGACCCGAAAGTCAATTTTGTGTGGAACACGGTCGTGACCGAGGTGCTTGATTCTGGCGGGGCCGGCAAAGTGACTGGCGTCGCTTTGAAAAACGTCCAGACCGGCGAAACATCCACGCTCGAAACCGACGGCGTCTTTATTTTTATCGGTCACACTCCCAATACCCAGATGTTCGAAGGCCAGCTCGAAATGCGCGATGGCGGGTACATCGTCAGTAATATGCGCATGGAGACCAATGTCCCCGGCGTGTTCGTGGCCGGTGAAGTGGCCGATAACCACTTCCGGCAGGTTGTCACCTCGGCTGGCATGGGCGCGGCGGCAGCCATCCAGGCCACCCATTTTCTGGAGAAGGCAGAAACGGTCAAGGCCTAGCCTGATGCGCCGCAGATGGGCAGTTCCCAGGTAACGAATCAAAACGGAGACCGGCGCATTATGCGCAGGGTCTCCCTTTTTCGTTTTTTCGCTCAAAAGGGTGATAAAAATCATATCATCCCTCCCCCGGCAGGGGATACAATGAAATTCACTTTTTGCTTTCTGGAGGAAAAATGGCGAAGGTTTCCATCATCGGCGCTGGTATGACCGGCGCAAATACCGCAGTCTGGCTGGCCGGGCGTGAACTGGCCGACCTGGTCCTGGTGGACATTGTGGAGGGTGTCCCGCAGGGCAAAGCGCTCGATTTGCTCGAAGCGATGCCCATCCTGGGCAGCGATGTCGAAGTGGCTGGCGCAAACGATTACGAAGCCACTGCCGGGTCGGATATCGTGGTCATCACTGCCGGAATGCCGCGCAAGCCGGGCATGAGCCGCGACGACCTGTTGACCATCAACGCCGAAATCGTCGGCAAGGCCGCCACAGAAACACTCAAGCACTCGCCCAATGCGATTTACGTCATCCTGACCAACCCGCTCGATACGATGGCTTACATGGCGATGAAAGTGACCGGCCTGCCCGCGCATCGCGTGGTGGGGCAGGCCGGCGTGCTGGATTCAGCCCGCATGCGCGCTTTCGTGGCGATGGAGACAGGCGTCAGCGTGGACAATATCCAATGCTATGTGATGGGCGGTCACGGCGACGAGATGGTGCCGCTGACGCGCCACTCGAATATCGCCGGAATCCCGCTGCGCGACTATCTCCCGGCGGACAGGCTGGCGGCGATTGTCGAGCGCACCCGCAAAGGCGGCGGTGAAATCGTCAACCTGCTCAAGACCTCGGCTTATTACGCCCCGGCTGCGGCAGTGGCCCAAATGGTCGAAGCCATCCTGAAGGATAAGCATCTGATTGTCCCGGCCGCGGCCTACATGCAGGGTGAATACGGCCTGCGCGATATGTATTTCGGCGTTCCGGTCATGCTGGGGCGCAAGGGCGTGGAAAAAATCATCGAATATGAACTGGATGCCGAGGAGAAGGAATTGCTCCAGAAGTCGGCGGCGGCGGTCAGGGAAACCCACGAGGCGCTCAAGAGCCTGGTGAAATTATCGTAGCTCGTGATTCGCGGCCCTGTGGTTCGGGTGACGAGTGGTGACAATGAGGAGAACATGATGATTCTGTATGAAAAGATTACTGCCCAACTCCCCGGCTGGCGCGAGCGTTATAAAACGCTGGCCAAAGACTATGCGGATGTGGTCATCGACCAGGTGACGGTTGGCCAGGCTATCGGCGGGATGCGCGACATCAAGTCGCTCGTGACCGACATCTCGTTCGTCGACCCGGCGACCGGCATCAAGTTCCGGGGCCTGTCCATCCCCGAAGTGTTGAAGGCCCTGCCCAAGCCGCGCGGCGCAAAGATGCCTTATGTTGGCGGGTTGTATTACCTGCTGCTGCTGGGTGAAATCCCGACCCGCGCCCAGGCGCTGGAAGTGGAAGCCGAATGGGCCAAACGCGCTCAAGTGCCGGACTATGTTTTCAAAATGCTGAAGGCCATGCCCCAAGAGACGCATCCCATGACGCTGCTCTCGCAGGCGGTGCTGGCGTTGCAAAACGAGTCGGCTTTTGCGAAGAATTATGCCGAGGGCATGAAAAAGGACGCCTATTGGGAACCCGCGCTGGAAGACAGCCTGAGGCTGACTGCCAGGCTGCCCGTCATCGCGGCTTTTATCTACCGGATGAAGTATTTCAACGATACGCGCAAGCCCAAATACAGCGCCCGCCTCGATTACGGCGCGAATTTCGCCAGGATGCTGGGCGTCGAAAACCAGAAAGATTACGCCGACCTGGCGCGCCTGTACTTCCTGCTGCATTCCGACCACGAATCGGGCAATGTGTCGGCGCATACCATGCATCTGGTTGGTTCGGCGCTTTCCAGCCCCATGCTGGCTTTCTCTGCCGCGCTAAACGGGCTGGCCGGGCCGCTGCACGGTCTGGCCAACCAGGAATGCCTGGGCTGGCTGTTGGATGTGTACAATAAATTCGACCAAAAAGTCCCTTCGCGCGAGGAACTGTATCAGTTTGCCTGGGATACGCTCAACAGCGGCAAGGTCATCCCCGGTTACGGTCATGCCGTCTTGCGCGTGCCGGACCCGCGCTTCATGGCGCAGTTGGAGTTTGCCAAAGCCCGCTTCCCCGATGACGACCTGGTGCGCCTGGCCGACCTGGTTTTCGATGTCGTCCCGGCGGTGTTGAAGGAGCAGGGCAAGGCCAAGAACCCGGCCCCGAACGTGGACGCCATCTCCGGTACGCTCCAATACTACTACGGGGTGCGCGAATTCGACTTTTACACCGTCCTGTTCGGCGTGGGCCGCGCCCTGGGCGTAACCGCCAACTACGTCTGGGCGCGCGCGCTCGGCCAGCCGCTCGAACGCCCCAAAAGCCTGACGACCGCGATGGTGGAAGCAGCGGCAAAGGCAGCCGCGCAGTAAGCCTTTACCAGGGTACGAGATAGCGGAGTGATGCGACAGTCATTGCTCCGCTGTTTTGTTTTAACATCGCAGGGTCAATCCAGCCCGCAAGAATGCGGGAATTCGCGCGCGTGGATGTCGTCCTTTACCTAATTCTATTGCCCTGCTGTCATTCACCCGGCCAATCCACAATCCCGCCTGCCTGACCGGTGTATTGATTGGCCTGTTCTTTTCATTTGGCGGCGGCCTGGCGCTGATGTTCCCGCAGAATCACTTCGAGAATGCCCAGTGCCGCCCACCTGCCGGTGGATATACAGCCGGTCAGCAGGTAGCCGCCGGTGGGGGCTTCCCAGTCGAGCATTTCCCCGGCGCAAAAGACGCCCGGCAGGGCTTTGAGCATCAGCCGCTTATCGAGCGCCTCGAAACGGATTCCGCCCGCGCTGCTGATGGCTTCGGCCAGCGGGCGCGGACGCAGCAGGGGAACAGGCAAGGCTTTGATGGCCGCCGTCAGCGTTTCAGGATTGTTGAAGGTTTCGCGCGGCAGGAATTCCCACAGCAGGGCCGACTTCACGCCTTCGATTCCCACCGTTTTTTGGAGATGACTGCCCATCGAACGTGAACCGCGCGGCAGCATGAGCCGGTTCATCAGTTTGTCGATGCTCCAGTCGGGGGCCAGGTCGAGGAAAATCACCGCTTTACCGCTTTTTTCGATTTCGTCGCGGAGGAGGGCGGAAAACGAATAGATGAGGCTGCCTTCGACGCCGTCCCTGGTGACGATGAACTCACCCTGTTTCGTGACTCCGCCAAAAGAGAGGGTCACTGCCTTGAGCGGCGCGCCGTCGAATTTCTCGCGGAAAAACGGACTCCAGGCTGCGTCGAAACCGCAGTTGGCGGGCTGGAGCGGGGCGACCGGGACGCCAAGCGATTCGAGTATCGGAATCCAGCCGCCGGTAGCGCCCAGTTTGGGCCAACTGCCGCCGCCCAGGGCCAGCAATACGGCCTCGGCCTGGATTGTTTGCAGGCCTTCGGGGGTATCGAATACGATGGACTCCAGCATCTCCTGATGTTGGAGATTCGAAAACCGGGAGACTTTCGAGTCTGCGAATCCAACCCATTTGTGGTTGGGGTGAAAGACCACCCCCAATTCGGTTAACCGTTGCAGCCAGGCGCGCAAGAGGGGCGAGGCTTTCATCCCAACCGGGAAAACGCGCCCAGATGAGCCGGTGAAGGTCTCGAATCCCAGTCCGTTGACCCATGCGATGATTTCGCGCGGCCCAAAGGCGCGAATCATCGGTCCCAGGCGTTCGGGCTGGCTGTAGCGGGAGATGAACTGCTCCAGCGGTTCGGAGTGGGTCAGGTTTAACCCGCCGACCCCGGCCCGCAGGAATTTGCGCCCGACCGAGGGCAAGGCTTCGTAGAGATGGACTCGCAGCCCGGCCCCGGCCAGGGTTTCTGCGGCCATCAGCCCTGCCGGGCCGCCGCCAATAATCGCAATCTGGGGGGTGGGGGGCATGGGTTTCCTTTAGCAAAACCCGCCTGGCAGCGGGCGCGGCTGTTCGGTAACGCGGTCGAGCAGTTGCCAGCCGAGCAGGCATTCACAAACGGGAGAGTCGTCGGGGCGGGCGAACCTGACGTAGCGTGTCCCGCCGGTTTCGTGGAGGCTGTGCGGGTGGGTGGAGATGGTCAGGGTCTCGCCCCACAGCGCGGGGGACAGGTATTGGATGTGGATTCGGCGTGCAGCCGCTATCAGGTTGGATTCGGCCAGTTTACTGGGAGACCAGCCACAGTCAGCCTGGGCGCGCGCGGCGGCTTCCTCAGCCAGGGTCACGTAGGTCGCGTTATTGACATGCTCCAAAGTATCCAAATCTCCCCATTCCACCCGGCGCTGGAAGGTGAAGGGGGCCGGGCGCGTTTCGATTTTGGGGAAGCGCTCGAAGGGGAAAATGCGCGGGTCGTCGATGCGGAAGTGGTCGATGATGGCCTGGGGCGGGCTGGCGGGCCGCAGCGTAGCGGAATCCATGCAGACGATGTGCTGGCTGCCGCGCGCGACGACCTGGCCGTCGCTTTTGGTGAGTTCGAAACAGCGCGTGCCGCGCACCCGCTGCCAGTTGACCATCCAGATGGTGAAGTTGAAGCGGTCTTCGTGGCGCAGGGGCTGGAGGATTTGGAGTTCGGTCTCGCGGATGAGCCAAAAGATGCCCATTTGCTGGCTGTCGAGCGCGCCCAGGCCGAGCGCGTTGCCCCAGTCGTAGGCGGTTTCGACCAGGTAGCGCAGGGTACTGGCGGGGCTGACGCAGCCGGTGGCATCGAGCTCGGAGAAGCGGACACGGAAGGAGCGGGTGAAGATTTTGTTCATGCGCCAAGTGTAACGCGGAATTCAGGTTTGCGCCGCGACCGCCTTATCCCAAATCCTTCGAGCGATAAACCGGCTTTTCTGCCGCCGCCAGTTGCTCTTCCTCGTCGCTGGCGTTATGCACCAATTGCAAATCGTGGATTTCGCGGTACAGGCCGCCCTGGGCCAGCAGTTCGTCATGCGTACCCACCTGCGCGATGCGGCCCTTGTCCATGACCACGATTTGGTCTGCGCGGCGCACGGTGCTTAAGCGATGGGCAATCACGAAGGTCGTGCGGCCCGCCATCAGTTGGTCGAGCGCGCGCTGGATGAGTTGTTCGGTCTGGGTATCGACACTGGAGAGCGAATCGTCCAAAATCAGGATGCGCGGGGCCATCAGCAGGGCGCGCGCAATCGCCACGCGCTGGCGCTGCCCGCCCGAAAGAGTCACGCCGCGCTCGCCGACCATCGTCTCGTAGCCTTTCTCGAACGACATGATGAAGTCGTGCGCCTGGGCGGCCCGGGCAGCAGCGAAAATCTCCTCGTCGCTGGCCTCGGGGCGGCCGTAGGCGATGTTGGCCTTGATGGTGTCCGAAAACAGGAGCGAGGTTTGCAGCACAATCCCAATCTGGCTGCGCAGGCTGGTCAGGTCGACTTCGCGCACATCGACCCCATCGACCAGCACCGCGCCTGCGGTGACATCATAAAAACGCGGAATCAGGTTGACGAGCGAGGTCTTGCCGCTGCCGGTGGGGCCAATCAGGGCGATTAACTGGTTCGGCGGCACCCGCAGGTTGATACCTGATATGGAATCTTTTTTCTCGGCGAGATATTTGAGCGAGACATCCCGGAACTCGACCTCGCCCCGTAACTGGGGCAGCTTCACCGCGTCGGGCGGCGAGGTAATCTCTTCCTCGGCATCCAGCACCTCGAAGACGCGCTGCGCCCCGGCGGAGGCTTCCCCGGCGGCGTTGACCAGCCAGGTGAGTTGCTGGGCAGGCGTGGCAAGCATCAGCATGTAAGCGTTGAAGGCCACCAACTCGCCGACCGTCATCGTCCCATTCAAGACCATTTGCCCGCCGAACCACAAAATCAGGATGGCGCAGAGCGTGACGAAGAAATCGGTGGTTGGCATGACTCGCGACCAGGTATTGATGACCCGCACGCGGGCGTTGTAGTAGGCGCGGTTGGTCTCGTCGAAGCGTTTCATCTCGTAGTCTTCGCGCGCAAAGGCCCGTATCACCTGTACCCCGCTGACGTTTTCCTGCAAGCGCGAAGACAAATCGCCCAGCACGGTATCGACCTTGAAAAACAGGGCGGTGATGCGGTTGCCGAAGTCGAAGGTCATCCAGACCAGCGGGAAAATCGGCAGGATGGCAATCAGGGTCAACTTCCAGTTGGCGGCCAGCATAATCCACATCGCGCCGAACAGGAGCAGGATTAACTGCGAGAGTTCGACGATGGAACTGCCGATGAACTGCTGCACCGAGCGGACATCCTCGATGCAGCGCGAGATGAGTTGGCCGGTTTGGGCGTGGTCGTGGTAGGAAAACGACATGTTTTGGATGTGGTTGTACAGCCGGTTGCGGATGTCGTAGCCGATGTGGCCGCTTATCCACTCGGAGATGAAACGCTGGAAGCCGTTCATGGCGGCAGTCAGCAGTCCCAGCCCGAGCAGGAGCAGCGCCGAGCGGGCCAGGAAACTGCTATCGGCGCGAATCAGGCCCTCGTCAATCACGTCGCGGATGATGGCGGGGATGTACAGGCTGAGGGCGGTCAGCGCCGTCAGGTTGAGCATGCTGACGGCGATTTGGGGCAGGCAGGGCCTGACGGCGAAACGCAGGCGGAGCAGGGGGTTGTTCATCATGATATGTTGGAGTTGTCGAAGGCTTTCTGAAGGATGGGCAGGGCGTCGCGCAAGGTTGCCAATTCGTCGGGGGGCAGGGACTGGAATTTGTCCCGCAGCCAGGATTCGGCCTGGGCGTAGACCGCTTCGAGCAGGCGCTGCCCTTCGGGGGTCAGGGTCAGGTGGACGTGGCGGCGGTCTTTTTCATCCACCAAACGCGAGGCCAATCCCTTGTTGACCAGTGCGTCGACTGCCTTGCTGACCGCCGAGCGGCTGGTGCGGTTGGCCTCGGCCAGCGCGCTGACGGTGTCGATGCCTTTGCGGATGCGCCGCAGCACCTGGAACTGCCCGACGGTCATCGAAAATTGTTCGACGGCCGCCCGGCGGATGGTGTTGCGCGTCTCGCGCCAGGCGGGGGGGATGCTCTCCCAGAATTTGTCGATGACTTCATCGACCTCGGTGGGTTGGTTGGGCATAGTTCGTTCCAAAATAGTTAACGAAAAATAGTTACTTGAGTTTAGAGTTCATTTTGATTCGCCCTGAAAGACAAAACATACGGCTGATTTGGCGTGAAAAACCCAAAACCTGTACACGGATTACACGGATTTGACGGATTTTTCTTAAAAAATTGTATTGGTCAGAAAAAGGATGAACGCCAGGCTTCAATCGTTCCACGAAAACCTGTACACGGATAGACACGGATTTACGGATGAACACGGAGAAAGCCCAAAAACTGCTCTTTAATTCTTAAAAA
>DAOTZM010000070.1:0-4606 GCA_034434035.1 Anaerolineales bacterium | reverse complement strand
GTCCCGGTGGGAGAGGGGAGAAATCTCGGACGAAATTGTCGTTTTCGGCATAAAAATCCGCTTTTTGTATCCGTTTCCCTCTCCCTTTGGGAGAGGGGCAGGGTGAGGGTAGGTAGTTACCGTAAATCCGTGAAATCCGCGTACCGGTTTTCTCATCCCCGGAGAGTCCCATGCCCGAAAACCTGCTCGCCCTCGATAACGGCACCCAGAGCGTGCGCGCGCTCGTGTTCGACCCGCAGGGCAACCTGCTCGCCAAACAGCGCGTCCCCATCGAACCCTATTACTCCGCCGCGCCAGGACTGGCCGAGCAAGACCCGGAAGTCTTTTGGAAGGCCGTCTGCGAAGCCTGCCAGGGCTTGTGGGCGCAGGGCGTCGATAAATCGAGCCTGGCAGCGGCGGCAGTCACCACCCAGCGCAGCACCGTCATCAACGTCGATAAAAACGGCCAGCCGCTGCGCCCGGCCATCGTCTGGCTCGATAAGCGCCGCACCCAGGGCCTGCCGCCGCTCGGCGGGTTGTGGGGCGCGGCTTTCAAGGCGGCGGGCGCTTCGCAAACGGTGGCTTACCTCCAGGCCGAGGCTGAAGCCAACTGGATTCGCACCCAGCAGCCCGAAATCTGGGCTGCCACTCACAAATACCTGTTCCTTTCGGGCTATCTTACCTACCGCCTGACCGGCCAATTCGTCGATTCGGTCGCCTGCCAGGTCGGCTATGTGCCGTTCGATTACAAATCCCAACACTGGGCCAAACCCTGGGACTGGAAATGGCAGGCCGTGCCAATGGACAAAGCCCTGCTGGTGGACCTGGTCCCGCCCGCTTCGCGCCTGGGCGAGATTTCATCCGCCGCCGCCCAAGCGACCGGCCTGCCGGCGGGACTGCCGCTGATAGCCGCCGCCGCCGACAAAGCCACCGAAGTGCTGGGAGCGGGCTGCCTCGACCCGCACATCGGCTGTCTCAGTTACGGCAGCGCGGCCACCATCAACACCACCCACAAACGCTACATCGAGGTCATCCCGCTCATCCCGCCCTACCCGGCGGCGGTGCCGGGCGCATATAGTTTTGAAATCCAGATTTATCGCGGCTACTGGATGGTTACATGGTTCAAACAGGAATTCGGCCTGCGCGAGCAGGGACTGGCTGAAGCGCGCGGGGTCGAACCCGAAGCCTTGTTCGATGAACTGGTGCGGAGCGTCCCGCCCGGCTCGGAGGGACTCGTCTTGCAGCCGTTCTGGTCGCCGGGATTGCGCTTTCCCGGCCCCGAGGCGCGCGGCGCAGTGATTGGCTTCAGCGACGTGCATACCCGCGCCCATCTCTACCGCGCCATCCTGGAGGGACTGGCCTACGCCCTGCGCGAAGGCGCGGAACGCACCGCCAAACGCAGCGGCGCGCCGATTACCGAACTGCGCGTGGCGGGCGGCGGCAGCCAGAGCGAGGCCGCCATGCAGTTGACCGCCGATGTTTTTGGGCTGCCCGCCTCGCGCCCGCACGTTTACGAAGCCTCCGGGCTGGGCGCGGCCATCGATGCGGCCGTCGGCGCGGGACTGCACCCGAATTTCGAGAGCGCCATCCGTGAGATGACCCGCCGCGGCGCAACCTTTGAACCCGATTCAAAGACCCACGCCCGCTACGATGAACTCTACCAGGGCGTTTACAAGCAGATGTATAAACGGCTCCAGCCGTTGTACCAGGTGATGAAAAAGTAAGTATGGTTTACGCTGATTTTCCCTTGGTCTTTTCGTGACTACTGCGGAATTCATTCCGCATTACGGGTGTTTCTTGCCCTGCAAAATCATTATCTCGAACAGGGCCGGGCCGCGCTCGGTGGCGTGCAGGCTGCCCAGGTGCAGTGATAAAACCAGTTCCGCGTTGAAGCGGAAGTAGTAAGGGTTGGCAAACAGGCGCAGCAGGGCGCGCTTCCAGGCCGGGAAACTCGCCAGCAGGCTGACGGCTTCGATAAGTTGGGGCTGCCGCAGGCTGATATGGATGGTATCGCTGCCATCCCGCCAGTAGAAATCCACCTCGCGCGGCCAGGCGCGTCCGCCGGGATGTGGGACGAAGCCGGCGGTTTTCATGGTCAGTTTCGAGCCGTCGCCGGTCAAAACCTGGTCTCCTTTGGCGAGCATAAAAACCGGCATTCGTGTATAGCCGTATTCCTGCGCGCCGATTTGCTCGACATAGATAAGCGTGTAGTCACCAATTCGGGCGCGGCCCCAGTACCAGTGGTCCATCACTTGGTTCAGGCCGATATTGCCCCAGTTGTGGTCATGATAGCCCGCGCCGCTGACCTGCTGGGTTTTTCCGTCGCAGGTGATCGTTCCTTCGACCCTGCCATACGGGATGGCGGGCAGCCAGGCAAAGTAATGATTGAGGTCGCCAAAATACGATTTTCCCGCGCCGGGCCGCCAGGGCGGGACCAGGCCGATGAAGGTCAGGTCAGCGGTGATGGGGCCGGAATCCGTCGCAGGGTCTGCTTCCATTTCCACATGGAGTTGGCAGGCGTGCAAGTCACCCTGGGCCCGGTTGGGGCCGATGGCGATATTGCAGGTTTCGCGCGCGGCGCTGAACTGGCCGGCAGGGAAGAATGCCGAGCGGGAGACCCGCCCGCCATTCGGACAATTAAGCGTGAGCAGGACGGTCGGTTTGAGCGGGCCGCCGCGCTCCAGGATGGGCTTGGTGGCAAAAACAATCACGACGGTCGTATTGTTATCGAGATGGGCGTCGAAGTACCACCATTCGAAGGAGCCGGGGCCGGTTTCGGCGCGCAGGCCGTCTTCCCAGGGTTGGACGGTCTCGGTCAGTCCCTCGCGGGCCAGGAATGCGGGGGTCACGCCAAAAAAGACAGGTTTCGTCATTCAGTCCTCCATATCCCAGGGGGCGGCGCGGTTTCCGCCGCCGGAGAGCGACTTTTGGATGGTTTCGGTGCATTCGGGCAGTAAATCGGCTGCGGCGGCCAGCAGGCCGATGTTACCGGAGAGCATCATATCGCCAAAGGGGACGGCGAAATAAGGATGAAGGCGAAAAGATGAAGGATGAAGCGTGTGCTGGAAGATGGAGCGGCGCGGGCCGGTGACGGCTACGTCCCAGCCGTCTTTTCCAATTTCGAATGGGGCTGCGTTATAGACCAGCGCGCCGTGTCCCATGTCGTCGAACACGTCCTGGTGGGTGAGCGTGCCATCGGCCAGGCGCAACAGGAGCGATTCAAGTTTGGGCAGGTCGATTTCGCCGGTGTGATGTTCGAAAACGCCTTCGATGCCCCGCTCTCCGAGCCGGAATGCCAGGCAGTGGAAATTGCCGATATTGGCAACCAGTTTGCGCCGGCGGGCGGCCACCTGCGGGTCGAAGGTGGCGCCCAGCACGGCGGCGGGCGCGGTGTCCATCACCAGCAGCGGCGCATCTATCCCTTGCGCCGAATCCGCGACCGCTTGCAGGCGGGTCATGATGGGCGGGATGTCGTTGGAAAGATAGGCGAAGGCTGTGAGCGCGTTTTCCTCGCGGATGCGCTCATCGAGGTAATCGAAGCGGAACTGCCGGTCAGACATGCCGGGCGGTGAGTCGCCGTGGTCGAAGACAGCTACGCAGACGGCATCCAGGTCGGTCAACGAGACGCCGAAGCGGGCAAAGGTTTCGGCGAGCAGGGGGAAGTCGAAGTCTTTCAGATTGAGACGATGGACTGTGGACGGCAGGCGATGAGATTCGTCTTCGGAAATGACTCGAATTCCCATCTTTTCGACCTTTTCCAGTTCGTCATCGATGGTTTTGGCGGCTTCGGGGGTGGCAAACGTCGGAAGCCCGGCTTTGGCGTGGTCGCGGGCGGCCCAGGCCGAGGGGCCGCCCCCCATCATTTGACCGGTGAGAAGCAGCGAGGCGTTCCGCCGGGTGGTTTCCCGGATTTGGTTGTGAATCATCATCGTCGGCGAGGGAATCACCAGTTTGAAGCCGTTTTCCACATCCAGCCGGGAGTCGTAGAGAAAGACATCCTGCGTGCCGGTGCCGACATCTACCGTGAGGATTTTCATTGGGGCAATCCTGTTGAGACGGTAACTACCTACCCTCACCCTGCCCCTCTCCCAAAGGGAGAGGGAAACGGATACAAAAAGCGGATTTTTATGCCGAGAACGACAATTTCGTCCGAGATTTCTCCCCTCTCCCACCGGGATTGCGAAGCGCGCCGAAGGCAAGGGGTTGGGGGGTGAGGGTGGCAGGTAGTTACTTGAGACGAGATTAAGACTATCTTACCAGATTGTCATCGTCCTCTCCAATAGGCAAATCTCGAATCGGGCTGGTAAAATAGATTTCGGGTATGAATAACCTGCCGGAGTCCGAAGTCTTCCGACTTCGGATGCCAAAATCAGGAGATTTTGGAGTCCGAAAATGTACACTGATTGTGAACTATGAAAGAATTCATCTACTCCCGTAATGCCGTCTATGAAGCCTTGCGCGCCCGTCGGCGGCAGGTCTTTTCGCTCTTGCTGGCGGAAGGCATCCATCCGACCGATAAACTGACCCAGATTGTGAAATTGGCCCAGGAGCGCAAGTGCAAAATCGAAAAAGCGCCGCGCGCCCGGTTGGATAAAATCCACCCCAATCACCAGGGCGTCGTGCTGGA
>DAOTZM010000069.1:0-3062 GCA_034434035.1 Anaerolineales bacterium | reverse complement strand
CGCCCCCGCCCGAATTGGTTTCGGGAATGTGGACGGTTTTCTCTTTTCCCAACTCAATTGAGCGCTCGTAGGCGGCCCAGATAGCGCGCGAAACCGCCGTGCGGAAACCGGCTTTTTCGAGGTAGTACAATGCCTGGGCAGTCGTCCCGCCGGGGGAGGTGACTTGATTACGCAGCGTGGCGACATGCACCTGGTCTCTCTGGTTGCGCGACTCGAAATAGGCCACCGAGCCTTTGAGCGTCTCGACCACCAATTGCTCCGATACCTGGCGCGAAAAGCCCATGTGAACCCCGGCATCAATCATCGCTTCCATGAACAGGAAGATATAGGCCGGGCCTGTGCCGGAGAGGGCGGTCGCCATATCGAGATAATTCTCATCATCCACCTCGACTTGTTGGCCCAAAGCGCCGATAACCGCGCGCGCCAGTTCCTTTTGGGCTTCGCTCACCGCCGGGGAGGGCATCCAAACCGTAATCCCCTGCCCAATTTGGGCGGGCGTATTGGGCATGGAACGCACAACTGCCTCATGCCCCAGGCCATTGCTGATTTTGGCGATTTTTGCCCCGGCCACAATCGAAAGCACCAGCGCATGAGGAGCGAGCGCGCCGCGCAAGGCTTTCAGCACCTCGGTCAGGCGCTGCGGCTTGACCGAAAGCACCACCAGGTCAGCATCTACAACGGCGAGACGGTTATCGGTAAAAGGCCGCGTCCCATATCGCTCGCGCAGGTCTTCCACCCGCCCGGCATGGACATCTGCCGTAAACAGATTGTCGGAATAAGCCAATCCTTTTCGCAATAACCCGGCAATCATGGCCTCGCCCATTGCCCCGGAACCGATAAAAGCGATTTTATTATCCAGCATGTTCTTCTCCAAAAACAGGCGTATCTCCGGCCTGGCAGTCATTTACAATTTCAACCGCTTCTGCCGCAATGTGAAGCAGAGCACTCCAACGCGCATCATTTCTCCATACAAAAAAGCGGAAGCAATCTTCCGCATATCAAACCACTCACTGTTTACTGATGACTGCTCATTGGAAATACCCCAACGCCAGGCGCAGTTTTTCTTCCACGTTATCGGGGGCGTCTTTGGGGAGGGATTGCAGCGCCGACTGGGCCTCGATGACCGAGTAACCAAGCGCGGTCAGGGCGGCCAGCACTTCCGAATCGGTATCGGACATGGCGGCAATCTTTTCCAGCCCGCTGGCGGGTTTGAGCCGGTCTTTGAGATACAGCAGCATCTTCTGGGCGGTTTTCTTGCCTACGCCGGGGACGCGGCTCAATAAATCTGCTTCTTCGCTGAAGACAGCCCGCTGCACGGTATCCAGGTTCAGGGTAGAAAGAACGGAGAGCGCCATTTTGGGGCCAACCCCGTCCACGCCGAGCAGGGTCAGGAAGAGTTGGCGGTCTGCAATCGTCTCGAATCCATACAGCGACAGGTCGTTTTCGCGGACGACAAGATGGGTATGAATCAGCACCGCCTCGCCGACCTGGAAGCGGGTGAGCAGCGGCTTGGGAACAAAGACCCGCATCCCCACGCCGCCAACTTCGACGAGCAGGGCGGAATCTTCAATTTGGGTGACTTCCCCGCGCAGGGTAGCAATCATGCCGCGATTGTATCAAAAAAGTCGTGGATTTAGATTGACTCTTTCGTCGCCGGTCAATTTTCCCAACGGCTGCCCGGATTTCAGGCCGGGCAAAGTCCTTGTCAAACCCGCCGGGCTGGGCTATAATCCCCAACCACTACGGGCGCGTAGCTCAGTTGGTTAGAGCGCATGTATCACACACATGAGGTCAGGGGTTCGAGTCCCTTCGCGCCCACACTCTCCGAACGAGCGTGGCGTACGCCGCGCTCGTGGATTAAGAAGGTTTTGCAACAAGAAGAGACGGCCGCCTAAACGCGGCCGTCTCTTCTTTACATCGAATTTTGCTTGTTCTAACGGAATTTGCGGTTTGCTGTTTCCCGCCCGGACGTAAACGTCCGGGCTATCACGCAGCGTCCGATAAATCGGACTTTTTAGCCCTGTTCACAGGGCGCTACCACCTGGCCCGGTGATTCATCACCGGGCAAAGCCGTAAAACCACAAGTTCCAGCAGAATCAGGGAATTTCAAGTCCAATATGGGTTGACCAGTTTACTGGCAAAAGACGCAGCCCCAGAAAGGCTTTTGAATCTTGCGCGAAGCGAATGAGCAATTGAAAGCGGCCGGCGCTATCGGCGCGATGCCGCCTATGAAGAAGACCGAACGCGCATGACCAAAAAATCGATGGGCCGGGCAATGGCAATTATCAACAACCTGGTCATCAGTCTGTTGAACAGCCAAGGCTTTGACCATCATGCCCACGCTCGCCGTGTTTCGATGCGTCCACTGACAAGGCTTTAGATCTGATTCGCGGACTTTAAGAAAGGCGTGTGGCCAAGGGATGTATTGCTTGACATTCTCCCCGTCTACGGGTAAAATCTCGTCCGCTTAACAAACAAATCTACCTGCCGAGATAGCTCAGTTGGTAGAGCACGCGACTGAAAATCGCGGTGTCGTCAGTTCGATTCTGTCTCTCGGCACTCTCGGTCAATGACCGAGAACGCGGGCGTAGTACAGCGGTAGTACGTCTCCTTGCCAAGGAGAAGGTCGTGGGTTCGAATCCCATCGCCCGCTCAAATTCTCAAATGGCTGGCACGAAATGGTTTTATTACAGAGGCCATCATCGTGGCCAGCCAACTAATTTATCATCAGGTTGACATGGCGACGTGGCCAAGTGGTAAGGCAAGGCTCTGCAAAAGCCTTATACATGGGTTCGAATCCCATCGTCGCCTCTAAACAAAAAGCGGGCTTGTTGGCTCGCTTTTGGATTCATAGGTTTCCCCGTTGAGGGGACTGCGCCATCCCATCGTTGCCTCTAAACAAAAAGGGTGGGGTCAAACCCGCCCTTTTTTGTTTCCATTTACTTCAATTTCCTTGTTCTAACGGAATTTGTGGTTTGCTATTTCCTGCCCGGACGTAAACGTCCGGGCTATCACGCAGCGTCCGATAAATCGGACTTTTTAGCCCTGTTCACAGGGCGCTG
>DAOTZM010000068.1:0-3184 GCA_034434035.1 Anaerolineales bacterium | reverse complement strand
GAGCGGCTCGCCAGCATCGCGCAAGGCCAGGCTGACGGCAAGCGCCAGCCCGCCGCCAGCCGAGTCGCCGGCGATAACGATGTTTTGCGGGGAATAGCCTTCGCGCAGCAACCAGCGGTATATCGTCAACACATCTTCGAGCGCCGCCGGGAAGGGGTGTTCGGGGGCGAGGCGGTATTCGGGGAGCAGGATATTGCGCTTCAGAATCTGCGTCATAGGCAGGCAGAGAACCAGGTGGGGGTTGATGGAGCCGGAAACGTATCCGCCGCCGTGCAGGTAGAGGATGATTTTGTCATCGAGCGCGCCTTCCGAACCCAGCCAGGCGGCAGGGAGGCCTTCGATTTGAACTCGCTCCACCCGAACCTCGCGCGTGACATAGCGGCTAAACGCGGCAATGTTGGCCTCGCGCAGACGGCTCTCGGCGATTTCGGCCACCTGTTTGTTGTACATGCGGCGCAAGGCCCATCGCCAGAAGCGCGCGCGCAGACTCAATGTCATCTCGCACCATTCCTTGAAGAAGTCGATGAAGTTCGGTGTCAATTCAGCAATCAGTTTACCGTGACTCCACTGAAAAAAGGTAATTAAACACAACCCCGCCCAGTTCGCGGGGCAAGCGGACACCAAGCACACGAAGGATTCTTGAGAAACTAATTTGAAATCTTAAAGTTTTTCGCAAAAAACATGACGAAATTTGCGCAATGTTTTAAAAACTTTGTGACCTTTGTGTCCTTCGTGTTTAGAAAAAGGTTTTTGCAGTGGAGTCACGGATAAAACACGGATTTAATATCTCGCCAGTGAAATTCTTGCGCAAAAAGCTAGGAATTTACCACGAAGGTAACGACGGAACACGACGTAAGCGCATTTAAGATTTTCTGCCTGTCCCGCGTATTTTGCGGGGTCGTGGTTAAGGGTTTTCTTTTCCGGCTTGTCCGGGTTAGGAGCTGAAAAACAGGTTTTATCCGTGTACGAACAGGCCAGCCGACCCTCGTTCAGGCGAGGCCTTTGATGAGGAAGGGTCCAATCGGTCGGACGAGGAAGTCGGGCAGGCGTTTCCACAGGGCGATGGCGGCGGCAAATTTGGGGTTTTTCTGGTTGAGGGCGGGGAGTTGCGCGCCGGGTTGGAGGGCGTACCAGTAGGCCAGCGGATGCCTGCGCGGTTTCCATTTCATTTTGAAGGTCTCGTTGCCCGAACCGACCAGGCTGCGGCCAATGTCGTAGGTTTTGAATCCGCGTTGGGTGTAGCGTTCGATCACCTTCCAGTAGAGGCATTCCCCGGCGTAGTCGGAGCGAAAATCGCGCAGGAGGTTGGCGTGCAGGTTGGTGACGGTTTTTCCGTGTTGGATGAAAACCCCGGCCCCGGCCAGTTTGCCGTTCGGCGCATATAAAACGGCAAATTCGAGAGTCTCTCCCAGGGAGTCGGCCATCGCTTTCAGGTAGGGTTTGGCATGGTAGGGGGAACCCAACTCGTGCATGGAGCGCGCCAGGGCTTCGTAGGCGTCGTCGAGCAGGTCGAGGCCGCCAAATTTGACGATGAATCCTTTTTTGAGCGATTTGCGGATGTGGTTGCGGTGGTCGGAACTGAAAATGCGCAAAAGTGATTCAGTGTCAGGCGTCAAGTCAAGGAGGTAGGTGCAATAAGCTGGATGTTGAATCCAGCCGGAGGGCGGGGTGGGGTCGTCGGGGGCAAAGCGGATGTTGATGTATTCGGTTTTTAGTTCGGCGGCCAGGGCGCGGGCGGCGTCGAGCAGCAGGTCGCGGGAGGTTTCATCGGCAAAGGCGAATCCGCCGTAGGAGCCGAAGGGCGAGGTCGCCAGGTAGTTGCCGAATATCGGATGCTGGATATGCGCCAGGGCAAGCAGGCCGGTCGCTTCACTTTCGATTTCGGTCTCGAAGCGGTACATGGGGAACTTATAAACGCTGCGGACGAAGTTCGACCAGGAATCGAGGGCGGTAAATGCCGCCGGGCCGGTGAGGGATTCGGGCCAGTTGGCGGGTTCGTCGGGGGCGAGGCGGCGGAGGGTGAGGGTCATCAGTAATCAGTAATCAGTAATCAGTAATCAGTAATCAGTGGTCAGTGGTCAGTCATCAGGGCTGCTTCCTGGACGTAGTCGAGGAGGGGGGAGACGGGGAAATGTTTGAGCAGGGTTTCCAGGAATGCGGATTTGTTCAGGGTGAAGGGAAAAAGCAGTGGGTGCGAAGCCGCGTCGCGCCCCAACCGGCGCAGGAAACGCTCGGGGCGGATGAGTTCGTAAGGGTGCAGGATGATGACCGGGCTGAATCCGGCGCGAATTTCCCGCTCCAGGATTTTCAAAACCAGGTTGGGCATGAGGCCAATCATGAAACTGGAGCCATACGGCACTTCTCCGGCGGCCAGCAGTTTGGTGGAGAAATGGCGGGGGGCGGTGAGTTGCGATGGGCGTTGGAAGAGCGAAAGGGTGCTGACGGGGAGCTCCCACAGGTCGTTTTTGCGGTGCAGGCTGCCGCTGGGGGCGTAAATGGAGGAACTGTAGAGAAAACCGGCTCGTTTGAGCAGGGGATAGGCGGCTTCGCTGATGCCGACCATTGGGGCGCGGTAGCCGCGCACATCGTAGAGCGTGCGCCAGACGGCGGAGGCTTCGAGGTCATGCTGTAATTCGCGCTCATTGACCAGCGGACGGTGGAACTGGCAATGCAGGCCAAGTTCATGCCCGGCGGCGACGATTTTTTGGGGGATTTCGGGATACCATTCGGCGATTTCGCCCACCAGGTAGATGCTGGCCCTGGCGCTGCCAAGCAGGGCGAGGATGGGGTCGAGGGCCTGGCGGGTGAAGCCGCCGTCGAGGGCGCGGCGCTGTTCGGGGTTTCGCCAGGAATCGTAGCGGCGGGAGAGGGCAAACCAGGGTTCGTAGTCGAGGCTGAGGAGGACGCGGGGGGAGGGCATTTCAGTGTTCAGTATCCAGTATTCAGTTTCCGGTGCTCAGTGCCGGCAGGCGAGCGGAAGTATAACGCAAAAACAGGCTGCTTGCCTCATTTCGCCCGGCAGACAGCCTGTTCACTGATTACTGGACACTGATTACTGGACACTGACTACTGACTCACTGCCCGTCCTGCACAACCCAGGTGCCGGTTTCGCCCTTCAGGGCGCGGCCAATGTTTTCGGGGTTGGTGATAAGGGCCCGACCGTTGGAGTTGGCTTCGAGGAACC
>DAOTZM010000067.1:0-13765 GCA_034434035.1 Anaerolineales bacterium | reverse complement strand
AAGCGCGCCGAAAGGCCGGCAACGCCCTCGTCGAACGGACGGCCCCGGTCCTGCTCCAGGTTCCAGGCCGGGAAATTCACTTCCTCGAAAAACGCCCTGATTTCGGCGTCGGAAAGGCGCGGGAAATGTTTCTGGTACAGGGCCAGCGGATTCCAGTCGAGCAGCACGCCGCCCAGGTCGAAAATAATGGCTTTAATCGTCATTCATCTCCAAATCATCGAGAGAATCCTCGTCTTCATCCCACTCTTCTTCGTCGATCATCGTGGCTGCGCTTTCATCCCACCAATCAATCACCGTCCCGCCGCCTTCTAGGTAGTAGGGACTGACCAGGTAGTTCATGCCATGTTCCCAGGTGACGCGAAAGTCTTTGACGATGAACTCACGGTCAACATGAATATCTATCATCCGATCGGTCAGTTTGGGGACAGGGCTGAATGGGTACAATTGCGCAAGCACCAGCTCGCGGTCTTCATCCGGGATGATAAACTCTTCCACGAACGAGCCGTCTGGAAAATACAATGGGCGGGTTGGGTAGGGAAGGCGTTCTTCAGGCATGACGATTCTCCACAATTCACTGAACTGTTTGGACATAGGAATGCGGAATGAATTCCGCGTTACGGAATGCCTTGTAAAAATCCCAACACCTGCCGGTTGAACTCAGCGGCGTGGGATTGGTGCGGAACGTGGCCGGCCTTGATAACCGCCATTCGGGCGTTGGGCAGGCTGGCGGCCAGTTTGGGGAAGGAGCCAGGGGCCAGGGTCTGGTCGCGGCTGCCCCAAAGCACCAGGCTGGGAACGCTGATTTGGCGCGCCAGCGGCAGCATATCGCGGATGGTGCTGGGGATGTTGAAGATACCGGGGTGGGCGCGTTTGTAATCGAGCGCAGTCTGTTTGCGCACTTTCTCGGACAGCAGATGGCCGTTGCGGATGGAGAGACTGGTAAAGTCAATCGCCAGCCGAATGGCCCATTCAGGGGTGCGTTCAAGCATCTCGGTGTTGATGAGCGGCCCTTTATAACGAATGCGCAGCAGCGGCGGGAGTTGCTGGAGGCTGTAAAAGGGATTCCCCAGCACGAGGGCGCGCACACGCTCCGGGCAGCGCAGCGCATACTCCATCGCCAGGCAGCCGCCCAATGAATGGCCAACCAGAATCAGCGGAGAGGAATGACCCAATCGCTCCAGCCAGGAAAAGAAATGATCGAAGACGTTGTCAATGTGATACTCCTCGAGACTGGCCGGTTTGTAACTTTCCCCGTGACCGAGCAGGTCGAGCGCGTAGCCGGCGTATCCGTTGGAAGCCAGGGCGGGCAGCAAGTCGGCCCAATCAAAAAGCGAGGCGGCCAGCCCGTGAATTAAGATGACTGGCGCGCCATCGCCTTGCTGGACAAAATTGACGTGATTTTCAATTGTGGCGGGATTGCTCATACCTTTTTGCCAGTTCGCGCCGCAGGACTTTGCCGATGAAGGTGCGCGGGAAATCGTCGAGGAACACAACAAAGCGCGGGACGATGCCGGGCGGCAGGCGGCGTTTACAGTAAGCGATAATCGAATCGGCGGAGGGGCGCTCGCTCGTCCCGATGACGAAGGCGATGGGCTGCCCGGCCACTGCCACCACCGCCGCTTCCTTGACCTGCGGAATTTCGTACAGCACTTCCTCCACATCGCGCGGGAAGGCCGGGTTGCCCGGCTTTTCAGGATACCATAAGTCCGCTTTGCGGGCAATGATGCGGAAATAGCCGTCGCTGTCCATCACGGCCACGTCGCCGGTCAGCAGCCAGCCGTCGTTGGTGATGACATTTTTGGTGGCCTTCGGGTTGCGCCAATAGCCCATCATCACCTGCGGGCCGCGCACGGCGAGTTCGCCAATTTGTCCGGTTTCCACTTCCCTGGCGGCGCGTTTCAAATCCACAATGCGGGCTTCGGTGGAGGGCAGCGGGATGCCGATGCTGCCGACCTTGCGCATTCCCTCCAGCGGGTTGGCGTGGGTGATGGGCGAGGCTTCGGTCAGGCCGTAGCCTTCCACCAGGCGGCCGCGGGTCAGTTTTTCGAAAGCCTCCTGCACCTCCACCGGCAGCGGGGCCGAGCCGCTGATGCAGGCCCGGATGGAACCCAGGCGGTATTGGCGCACGCCCCGGAAGTTGTTAATCGCTACATACATGCTCGGCACGCCGGGGAAAATCGTCGGCTTGTAGCGCCGGACGGCTTGCAGCACCTCGGCAGTGTTGAAGGTCGGCTTCAGGATGAGGGTCGCGCCAATGGTGATGGGGACGGTCAGGGCGGCGGTCAGGCCGTAGGAGTGCGAAAGCGGCAGGACGCACAGGAATCGCTCCCGGCCTTCGACGGCGTCCGGCATCCACTGGCGGGTTTGCAGGGCGTTGGCTGCCAGGTTGCGGTGCGAGAGCATAACGCCTTTGGCTTCGGAAGTCGTGCCGCCGGTGTACTGGATGACGGCCAGGTCGCCCGGCGCGACCTCGATGGCGGGAGACTTGTCGCTCTGCCCGTAGAGCCAGCGCTGCCAGCGCAGCGCGCCGGTTGGAACCAGGCCGCGATTGCGCCAGCGCGAAATCCAGTATTTGATTGGGTCGAGGTAGTCGCCGCCGTCGCTGAAAATGACATGCGGAATGCCCGCTTCGGCCCGAATCTGCTCGGCCAGGCCAGTCCAACGGGTGAGGGTGACGAGGACGAAGGGTTCGGCGTCGCTGATTTGACGGATAATCTCCTCGGATTCGTTGGTGGGCGGAACGAAGACCGCCACGCCGCCGGCCTTGAGCGTCCCAAAGAATCCGATGACCATCTGCGGCACGGTCGGCAGCAGGAGCGCGACGCGCCCGCCTTTGGCGAGGCCGAGCGAAAGCAGGGCGTTGGCAAAGCGGTTGACCTCGCGGTTGAGCCGCCGGTAGGAAATCTTTGCGCCCTCGAAAACCAGCGCGGTGTGGTTGGGAAAGCGCCGCACCGCCGAGCGCAGCAGGTGATGGAGCGGGATTTGCGGCACGCCAATCGTATAGGGCACGCCCTTTTCGTAGTGCGCCAGCCAGGGACGTTCGCGGCGCAGCGAATCGCGGCTGGAGGCGGATTGCGCCGAGGGGCCAGCCTCGCGCCAGGTTTTTTGGATTTCACCCTCCAGGGCGCGCTCGATGGCGCGGTTGACGGCCTCGCGCCGCTCCAGCATGACCAGGTGTCCCGAAGCGCCGATGTCGGCTTCGTCTGCGCCGGGGATGGATTGGGTGACGCGCTCGAACAGCGGGGCTTCGAAAACGTAATCGCGGTGGCCGCGAATGACCAGTGTCGGAATCTCGAGGCGCGGGTAGATGTCCCAGCCGTAGAAACGAGACAAGTTGTTGTGGTAGAGGGGTTTCAGTACATGCGGCGGGGCCGAAAGCCAGGAGCGGGTCAGCGGCCCAAGGAAACGAAGCAGGCCAACCGGCAGGCTGAGCGCGAAACGATAAAGCGGGTTGAGTTTGAATTCCCCCGAAGTCGCTACCAGAATCAACCGCTCCAGCCGTTCCGGGTGATGGAGGGCAAACTCGGTGGCTATCGCGCCGCCGAAGGAATGTCCGACCAGCGTAAAAGGTTCCCGCGCTTTGAGCGTTTCGAGCGCGGCTTTCAGGTCGGTCTGGAGTTCGGTCATGTCATAGGCGCCGGGCGGTTTGTCGGAACGGCCATGCCCACGCAGGTCGATGGCAATCACCCGGTTATCGCGCGAGAATTTTTGCAGTTGGCAGCGCCACTGCGCCGCCTGCCCGCCGAATCCGTGCAGCAAGACGAGCGTGCGGCGCGGCCGGTCGGGCGAAATGTCGATGGCCGAGAGCCGTACTAACGGGCTGGAAGAGACGCGCACTTCACGCCGGTAGAGTTCGAGGTCGATATCCATGAAAAAAGTCTACAATAGCGGGGAAATAATGTCAATTTTGTAATTTTATGCACAAACAGATTTGACATTTGCTGTTGCGAGTCTCTCGAAATGGATATAAACTAATTAATATGCGCGCTTTTTACCCGTTTTACTTATCGGCTTCTGCCGCAGGCGGCGCAACCAGCAACCAACAACGCACACAAAACCAGGAACTGAACCAGCGCCTGAAAGAATTGGAAATGGTCAACGCCATTACCGTATCGGCGGCCTCGACGCTCGATATGGCGAGCCTGCTGAACCTGACAGGCGAGAAAATTTCAGAAGCCTTCAATCGCCGCTCGGTGTTGATTGCCCTCTACGACACCCCCAACAACCAGATTCTGACCCCTTACTGGAACATTCGCGGTGAACTGGTCGATGCGCCGCCCATGCCGTTTGGCGCAGGCCTGACCTCGCGCGTCCTGCTCCAGCGCGCGCCGCTCTTGATTGACGAAAACCTGCCCGAACGCGCGGCGGAACTGGGCGCCGATTTCAGCATGGCGCACTATGGCATCCCCAAAAGCTGGCTGGGGGTGCCGATGATTGCCCGCGCACAGGTGATTGGCATGATTGGTATGCAGGATTTCGAGCAGGAACATGCTTTCAGCCCCAACGACATCCGGCTGCTGGAGACCATTGCGGCAAGCGTCGCCATTTCTGTCCACAATACCCAACTGTACGAAACCGCCCAACGCGAATTGGTCGGGCAAAAACGCACCGAGGCGCAGGCCAATGAACGCGCCGAACAAATGGCCGCCTTCAATATCATTGGCAGGGCCATTACCAACCAGTTGAAACTGGATAGCGTGTTGACCACCTTGAGAATCCAGTGTCAACAAGTCGAACCGCTGATGGATGTCTTCAGCGTCGCGTTATATGACGAGCGCGCCGAAACGTTCAAGTTCCTGCAATTCTATGACCGGGGTGAATTGCGCACCGACAAAATCCGCCATGTGCAGAAGAAAGGGGGCGGCGTCACTGCCCAGGTCATCAAGAGTCGTAAAACCATCTACCTTCCCGATGTGGATTCGGAAAAAAACCGGCGGCTGCATTCGGTGGTTCACACCAGCAAGGAGCATGCCCGTTCCTATTTGGGAATTCCCCTGCTGGTTGGGGAAAAAATTGTCGGCGTGCTGTCCGGCCAGAGTTACCAGCCGGATGCTTTCTCGCCGCAGCATATCGAATTGTTGGAAACGATTGCCCTGCAAGCCGCGATAGCCTTGCAAAATGCCCGTTTATTCGAAGAAACCAGGCAGCACGCCAACGAACTATCAATTTTATATGATATTAGCCTGGCGTTGTCGCGCGACATCAACCTGGAACGCGTGATGCGCGCCCTGTTCGAGAAATGCCGCCAGGTGCTGCCGATGGATGCGTTTTACGTTGCCCTGTTCGACAGGGAAACTCATACTTTGAGTCATCCCCTGTTTTGGGACAAGGGAAAATTCAAACAGGTCGCTGCGCGCGACATCTGCGCCACGCCTGGCTTGAGCGGCGAGGTCATCCTGGGCAAAAAGACCCTGTACCTGCCCGATGTGTTTGCGCCTGAAGTCCAGCAAAAATACCAAATCATTCGCGTGGGCGGCAAGCCTGCCCGCTGCTACGTCGGCGTCCCTATGTTGATTCACGGAGACGTGATTGGCGTCATCTCGATGCAAACCAGGGCCGCGCATTCGTACACGCCTGCCCATATCCGCCTGTTGGAGTTGATTGGCATCCAGGCCGCCATTGCCATCGAAAACAGCCGCCTGTATCTCAAGGCGCAGGAGGAACTGGAGATGCGCCGCCGGACGCAAAGATCGCTTGAAATTACCAACGAGGAATTGCAAGTCCAACTGGCGCAGGTCGAAACCCTCCAGGAAAAATTGCGCGAACAAGTCCTGCGCGACCCGCTGACCGGCCTCCATAATCGCCGCTATCTCGATGAACACCTGCCAAAAATGCTGGCCGAGGCCCAGGCGCGCGGCAAACGTTTTTGCGTAATGATGTTGGATATCGACCACTTCAAACAATTCAACGATACCCACTCTCACCTGGCCGGGGACTTGCTCCTGCAATCCCTGGCAAAACTGATACGTGAACATGTCCGCCCAACTGACATCACCTGCCGCTTCGGCGGCGAGGAGTTTCTCCTGGTCTTGCCTGAGGCCAGCCTCGAAACCGCCGCGCGCCGCGCCGAAGAACTGCGGGAATTATTCGCGCAGAGCAAAATTACCTTCCAGGGGCAAAGACTGGGGACGACCATTTCCCTGGGAGCAGCAGGCTGCCCCGAACACGGCGCAACCGCCGAGGAACTGGTCATGTGCGCCGACAAGGCCCTGTATCTCGCCAAAGAGGGCGGACGCAACCGGGTCGTGGTGTGGGGAAAATCTTAAAACGAACACCCGTTCCAAAAACTTTAAGCCAACCGTCAGGCAGGGGGAAGTCTTCGGATGCTATAATCAGTCTGGCTTGATACTGAACACCGATTACTGAACACTGATTACTGGAATGTCCTTCGTCCACCTCCACACCCATACCGTCTACTCCCTGCTCGACGGCTTCTCGAACATCAAGAAGCTGGTCAAACGCGCCAAAGAACTGGAGATGCCCGCCCTGGCGATTACCGACCACGGCACCATGTTCGGCGTGGTCGAGTTCTACAACGCCGCCCGCGAGGCGGGCATCAAACCCATTATCGGGGTAGAAACCTACATGGCCGCCCGCCGCATGAGCGACCGCGACAGCAAGCTGGATAAAAAATCGAGCCACCTGCTCTTGTTGGCAGAAAACGAAACCGGCTACAAAAACCTGCTCAAAATCACATCCGCCGCCCAAATGGACGGCTTTTATTACTACCCGAGAATCGACCATGAATTCCTGGCCGAGCATTCCGAAGGGCTGATTTGCACTTCAGGCTGCATGTCCGCCGAAATCCCGCGCGACCTCATCGAGGAGCGTCCCGAGGAAGCCGTGCGGCGCATGAACTGGTACTACGACGTGTTCGGCCCCGACCGTTTTTTTGTCGAACTGCAACAGCACAACATCTCAGAAATTGTCGATTTGAACCGCAAACTGGTCGAACTCGGCGCAAAATATTCGGCCAAATTCGTCGCCACCAACGACGTGCATTACATCAACCTGGAAGACGCCGCCTACCAGGATGTCCTGCTTGCCATCCAGACCGGCAAATCGCTCAACGACCCCGACCGAATGCGCTACGACTCGCAGACCTTCTACCTGCGCTCGCCGCAGGAAATGAGCCGCCTGTTCGCCGAAATCCCCGAAGCGCTCTCCAACACCCTGATGATTGCCGAGCGCTGCAATGTGGACCTGGGCTTCAAGGGCTACCACATCCCCGAATTTCCCGTGCCAGAAGGCTGCACCACCCAGAGTTACCTGCATCACCTGTGCGAAATCGGCCTCGAAAAACGCTACGGCGCGCGTAAAAACGACCCCGTCATCCGCGAGCGGCTCAACTTCGAGTTGGAAGTCATCCACTCGATGGGCTTCGACTCGTATTTTCTCATCGTTTGGGATTTGTGCCGCTATGCCAGCGAGAGCGGCATCTGGTACAACACGCGCGGCTCGGGCGCCGGCTCGCTGGTAGCGTACTCCCTTTTCATTACCCTGGTCGACCCAATAGAGCATCACCTGCTCTTTGAGCGATTCCTGAACCCCGGGCGCATTTCCATGCCCGATATCGACCTCGACTTCCGCGACGACCGCCGCTCCGAAATGCTGGCCTACGCCGCCCAAAAATACGGCGACGACAAAGTGGCCCAAATCATCACCTTCGGCACCATGGCCGCGCGCGGCGCATTGCGCGATGTGGCGCGCGTGATGGAAATCCCCATCCCCGAAGTGGACAAGGTCGCCAAACTCGTTCCCAACATCCCCGGCAAACCGATGTCGCTCTCCGAAGCGCTGGCCGAAGTGCCAGATTTGAAAGCCGCCTACGACTCTGACCCGAAAATCAAAAGCCTGGTTGATACCGCCATCCACATGGAAGGCACCGTCCGCAACGCCGGCACGCACGCCGCCGGGCTGGTCATTTCCGACAAGCCCATCACCGAATACCTGCCGATTCACCGGCCCACCAGCGGCTCCGAAGAATTGCCCGTTAAAACAGTCACGCAGTTCGAAATGGGCATTCTCGACAGCATGGGCATGCTCAAGGTCGATTTCCTCGGCCTGTCCACGCTGACCGTCATGGCGCGCGCCTGCGAGATGATTAAGCAGCGGCACGGCAAGGAATACGACCTCAACAACATCCCGCTCGACGACCCGCAAACGTTCAGGCTGCTCGGCGAAGGCAAGACGGCAGGCGTGTTCCAGTTAGAAGGTACGGGGATGACGCGCTACGTGGTCGAGATGAAGCCCAAAAATCTCGATAACATCATCGCCATGGTCGCGCTCTACCGCCCCGGCCCGATGGACTTCATCCCCAGTTACATCAAGCGCATGCACGGTGAAGAACCCATCGAATACCGCCACCCGGCCCTCGAACCGATTTTCCGCGACACCTACGGCATCCCGGTCTACCAGGAACAAATCATGCGCGCCTCGGTCGAAATCGGCGGCTTCTCCCGCTCCGAATCAGACGACCTGCGCAAGGCCATCTCCAAAAAGATGGCCGATAAAATCGCCAAGAACAAGGAAAAATTTATCAAGGGCGCATCCGAACGCGGCATCATGGACAAAGCCACCGCCGCCGCCATTTTCGAGGACTGGGAACAGTTTGCGCGTTACGGGTTCAACAAGTGCCTGCCGGGAGATGTGGAAGTGCTGGACGCTGACACCGGGCGGATGGCGCGCATCGAGGACATTTACCGCGGCTCGGCCAGCCTGACCCGTGTCCTGTCTACCGATACTGAAACGTTACGCTTACGTCCCAGCCCGGTTGCCCGCGCCATGGATAACGGGGTCAAGCCCGTTTACCGGCTGACAACCGCTCTTGGGCGACAGATTGAAGCCACCGCCAACCACCCGTTTTACACCTACGAGGGCTGGAAAATCTTCGACAACCTGCAAACCGGCGAACTGATTGCCGTCCCGCGTACACTGCCAGTTCAAGGCATAAAGGAATGGCCTGAACACCAGGTGATTGCCCTTGGACATCTGCTCGCCAAGGGGAATCTCTGCCACCCGCATTCGGTCTACTTCTACAGCCAGGATGATGGTCAGGTTCAAGATTTCGTCTCGGCGGCAGAGCGGTTCGAAAATGTTCGTTGCTCGGTCAAAATGCACAAATCTACCTGGTCGGTTTATGCGGGGAGAATCGACCGGTCTGTCCCGCCCGAAATTTTCACCTGGGCAGGAACTTTGGGCATGTTAGGCAAAACCGCTCCCGAAAAAGAAATTCCCGCCCCGGTATTCGAATTGACCAACCGCCAGGTTGCCCTGCTCTTGAGCCGCACGTGGGAAGGTGACGGGCATCTTGACCCGAAAAGTCACTGCGCTTTCTATGCCACCTCATCCGAACGAATGGCGCGCCAAATGCAGCACTTGTGTCTGCGTTTGGGCATCATCAGCCGCCTGCGCAAAGTCACTTTCCCGTATAAAGAAGGGCGTACCGGATGGCAATTATTCATCACTGGCTATGAAAACTTGCTGGCGTTTGCCCAAACGGTTGGCGCGTACCTGATGAGCGACAAAAACCGCGCCGCGCTGGCCGCCCTGCTGGCCGAACGCCCGGCGCGCGTGATTGGCACAAAAGATATTGTCCCGGTGGCCGCCAAAGAACTGGTTCGCAGCGCCAAAGAGCAAACGGGCATCACATGGCTGGCGCTCAATGCCGAGAGCGGCATCGCCCAGCGCGAGTTTTACCCGGCGCACACCGCCACCAAACGCGGATTTACCCGCCAGACCATGAGCCGCCTGGCTGACTACTTTGATGACCCGGCCATGCGCCGCCTGAGCGATAACGATGTTTACTGGGATGAAATTGTCGGCATAGAATACATTGGTGAGAAGCAAACCTATGACCTGGAAGTTCCCGGCAGCCACAACTTTGTCGCCAACGACATCATCGTCCACAACAGCCACGCCGCCGATTACGGCCTCGTCTCCGTCCAAACCGCCTACCTGAAAGCCCACTACCCCGCCGAATACATGAGCGCGCTGATGTCGGTCTTCAAAGACGACAGCGCGAAAATCTCGCTTTATATCGCCGATGCGCGCGCGATGGGCATCGAAGTCCTGCCGCCCAGCATCAACCACTCCGGCATGGATTTCACCATCGAAGATTTGCCCGGCAATAAGACCGCCATCCGCTTTGGAATGAGCGCCATTAAAAACGTCGGCGCGGGGCCGGTAGAAGTCATCCTGAAAGGCCGCCGCGAAAACGGCCAGGATGTTCCTTTTGGCGACCTGAACGACCTCGCCAACCGCGCCGACCTGAAAGCGGTCGGCAAGCGCGCGTTGGAAAGCCTCATCAAGGTTGGGGCTTTCAATGGCTTTGGCGAACGCGCCGCCCTGCTCGCCAGCCTCGACCAGATGGTGGCCGCCAGCGCCAGCCATTTCAAAGCCGCCGAAAGCGGGCAGATGTCGCTCTTCGGCGCGGCCACCGGGGTCCAGTCCCAGAGCATCACCCTCGGCAGCCAGAAAACCGACAAAAAAGAATCCCTGGCCTGGGAGCGCGAACTGGTGGGCCTGTACCTCTCAGACCATCCGCTCAAGGAATACGAAACTTACCTGACCCAGGGCTTCGTCACCAACGCCCTCGAACTCAACGAACTGGGCAGCCAGCAGCCGGTGCGCGTGGCCGGGCTGGTCGTTTCCTCACGCCCCTACAAGACCAAGACCGACAAAATGATGGGCTTCGTTACGCTCGAAGACCTGACCGGTAATATCGAACTGGTCATCTTCCCTCGCGCCTGGGATAAATTCCGCCCGCTGTGCGAGGAGGGCAAAGTCATCCTTGCGGTTGGCAAAGTGGACGCCGGCACGACACCGCCCAAAGTGCTGGTGGATGAAATCCGCACCGATTTTACGATGTATGTTTCGGCGGAAGAGAGTGTATCGGTTAGCCAGTTAGCCAGTTCTCCAGATAATCAGTTGCCTGGTTTCTCGGTTAATCAGTTATCCAGTTCTCTTACCCAACGAGATAACCGGACAACAACTGTACAACCGGAACACCGGAAAACCGCGCAAAAAATCGCCGAACCTCCCGCTGGTTACGTCCCTGCGCCGGACGATGAGTTCGACGACATGCCCCCCGAACCGGATTTCCCCGAGGATTGGCACATCGACGAACCAATTTTTGCATCCCCTCTCGCAGCGGGAACGGGAAGGGGCTGCGCCGCCCCGCCGCCAACCCCAATGGATGACATGCTGGAGATAGAGCGTCTCGCGCCGCTGGCCGGGTCGGTCAAACCGGCGCTCGAAGCGACTCCCTTGCAACCTTCCAACATTCAACCTGGTACGCCGCCTGCGCTCCCCCCCATCGTCCCGCCCCAAATCCTGGCCGAGAAACGCGATGAAGGCCAGACCCCGCGCATGATGACCGTCATCCTGCGCCCCTCCGGCGACCCGGAGCGCGACCGCCGCCGCATCAAGAATATCTATTTCATCCTGATGTCGAAACCGGGCAAGGACCGCTTCCAATTCCAGATTTTCGAGGGCGGCAAGGGCCACCTGATTGACTTCCCTAACGATACCACCCGCATTTCGCCCGAACTGCTCAACCGCCTGAAAAACCTGCTCGGCGAAGAGTGCTGGCGGATTGAGGAGATTACCTTCCAGTGAGAAAGCAGGGATGCAAATCTAATAGCGAATTTGCGGGCCAGGGCGGCGCCGATTCCACTCGAAGCGCCGGTGATGATGAGGGCAATGTGACGGCGAGGCGTGTTCCTAGTTAGCGGGTGGTCAATTGGCGCGGGCGGGTGTGTTCCAGGAACCACTGCACGGCATCGCGGATACTCTCATAGAGCGGGCGCGGACGGTAGCCCAGCTCGTGGCTGGCCTTTTCATGGCTGATGCGCGCGTTGCTCTGCAACACTTCCAGCGAGTAGGGCGTAAAACGCGGGCTGGCATGGGTCAGCCGGTAATAGGTCGGGGTGAAATGGGCGGCGAACTCAGCCAGGAACAGCGGAACCTTGAAGCGCGGGAAACCCTTCCCGGTAATCTCGCGCACCGTTTCGAGCAGGTAACGCACCGAAATCCGCTGGCCCGACAGGATATAAGCCTCGCCCGCGCGTCCCTTTTCGGAGGCCGCAATCAGCCCGTCGGCCACATCGCGCACATCGACGAAATCGTAGGCCCCATCTATGTATGGCGTCAGCCTGCGTTCCGCCGCCGAACGGATGACGCTGCCCATCATCGAACCGCGAAAATCGAACGGCCCAATCACCCCGGTCGGGCAGGCGATGACGGCGTTCAGCCCGGCCTTGGCAGCCTTCTGCACTTCGAGCGTGGCCTGCGCCTTCGACTGGTCGTACACGCCGTAAGGGGTATGCGGGTCGAAGGGCGTGCTTTCATCCACAATTTGCCCGTGCGGGATACGCGCCAGGGCATGGATGGAACTGGTGTACACCAACCGCTCCACCCCGGCCTGCATGGCGGCCTTCAGCACGTTGATTGTTCCTTCGACGTTGACTTTGCGGACGATGGGGATTTCACCCGGCATGATGGAAATCACCCCGGCAAGATGGAAAACCCCTCTCACCCCGCTGAAAGCCTGCCACAGTGACGAGGAGTCGAGTACGTCGCCCTCGACATTTTCCGTTGGCGCGCCCTCCAGCGCGGAGGCGTCTTCCCCGGGCAAAATCAGCGCCCGGACTTTCTCCCCGCGTTCGAGCAGTTTGCGGACAAGGACATTGCCGATATGCCCGGTCGCGCCGGTGACGAGAATTGGTTTGTCAGTCATAGTTTTCCCTTTCGGGACAATTTTCCCATGCGCAGACGATTTCGCGCTTAATGGCTTCGTAAACTAAACCTTTTGCAAAGCCGAGTTCAGAGTATTCCGTGTACAGGGTTTCACAACAGTGCTCACCAAACCTTACTTCATCAATCCATTCAGCAAAACTTCCATGCTGACGCGCGCCGTTTTTTGCCAGTCAGTCTCGGAAGTCAACAGCCCCTGCAACAGCAGCCCGACCGCCAGTCCCACAATCGCCTTCGCCGCGCAGGGAGCATCCACCTCGGCGCGGAAGGAGCCCTCGGCCTGGCCCTGCTCGACCAGCGCGGTGAAATAGTGCTGGTAACGTTCGTAAGGGGCAATCGTCGCCTGCCAGACGGCTTCATCGCGGCTGGCTTGCAGCCAGAACTCCAGGAACATCGGCAGGCGGCCATCGGCAGCGGCGAAAATGCCGGGGAGCATGTCGGTAAAAGCCAGCAGGGTTTCGGGGACGGTAGTTTTGCGGGCGGCCTCGAAACCGGCGTCGATGGTATCCAGCCATTCGTTGAGCAATTCCAGGAACAGGGCCTGTTTGCTGGGGAAGTGGTGATAAAACGCGCCTTTGCTAATCCCCGCCTCGGCGCAGATTTCATCCACGCTGGCAGCACTGTAGCCATGGTTGGCGAATCGCCGCAGGGCGGCCTCCAGGATATGGGTACGGGTTTCCTCGCTGCGAGCCTGCATCATTCACCTTCTTTCAAAGAGAAAAAGATACCGACTGGTCGGTATCTTTTTATACTCCTCTTTTGGCGCGCTGTCAATTCCTTCAACCCTCCAGGCAATTCTCTGACCCCCGCTGGATTTTGTGGTTTTACGGCTTTGCCCGGTGATGAATCACCGGGTCAGGCGGCAGCGCCCTGTGAACAGGGCTAAAAAGTCCGATTTATCGGACGCTGCGTGACAGCCCGGGCGTTTACGTCCGGGCTTGGTTTGGACGCAGGCGAGCGTGGAAAAGGCTGGATGCAGCCGGATTTCTCAAACAATCCGCGTTTCTCC
>DAOTZM010000066.1:0-8695 GCA_034434035.1 Anaerolineales bacterium | reverse complement strand
CTCCCCTCTCCCACCGGGACGTGTGCCACGAAGTGGTAGAGAGGTTGGGGGGTGAGGGTGGCAGGTAGTTACGTTTTGTCCATGAATTTGGTCAACTTTAAAATTCCTGATTCCGCTGGATTTTGTGGTTTTACGGCTTCGCCCGGTGATGAATCACCGGGCCAGGTGGCAGCGCCCTGTGAACAGGGCTAAAAAGTCCGATTTATCGGACACTGCGTGACAGCCCGGACGTTTACGTCCGGGCAGGAAATAGCAAACCACAAATTCCGGCCGGATTTTTTGATGCACAATCTCCCGACCATTGCGCTGCTGGTTTTGTTGGCGTTTGCCTGGAAACGGCCCGCGGTGGGGTTTGTGGCTTTCCTGATAGCCGGGATGCTCTTTGCCGTCTTCTTCGCGCGTGAGTTTTATGCCCTGCCCAACCTGGTGCTTTTTGTGCAGCCGCTCCTGCTGATTGCCGCCCTGTTTTACATCGACTGAAAGTGACTGGGCGGAGCGTCCTCCCAGGCGGCGCAGTAATCTGTCGAACCAGCGGCTGCTTCCCGTCGCTGGTCATCGCCGCCCTGACGGCCAGGGCAAGCCGGGAGGATTAACGTTTTTCCAATCTTTGTGCGGTACAATCGCCGTGTTTAACGGTAAAACGCCAAAAGGATACCCCCTATGCCTGCAACTCCTACCAGAGACCGGGTCGACCCCGAAACTATCCACACCCTGCCGCTGCGCCGCCCGGAATGGATTAAGGTGCGCGCGCCTTCAGGCGAAAATTACGAGCGCCTGCACGGAATCATGCGCTCGAAATCCCTGCACACCGTCTGCGAAGAAGCCATGTGTCCCAACCTGGGCGAATGCTGGGGCAGCGGCACGGCCACCTTCCTGATGTTGGGCGATGTTTGCACACGCTCGTGCGTGTTCTGCGACATCAAGCACGGCAAACCCAACGCGATGGACTGGCTGGAGCCGGAGCGCGTGGCGCAGGCCGTGAAATCGATGAACCTGAAGCACGCCGTCATCACCTCGGTCAACCGCGACGAGCGCAAGGACGGCGGCGCGCCGATTTTTGCGATGGTCATCCGCCGAATCCGCGAATTGCAGCCGGGCTGTTCCATCGAAGTCTTGATTCCCGACTTCAAAGGCTCGCTCGAAGCGCTCAAAATTGTGATGGACGCCCGCCCGGAAATCCTGAACCACAACGTGGAAACGGTTCCGCGCCTGTTCAAGCAAATCCAGCCGCAAGACAATTACGACTGGACCGCCGCCACCCTGACCAATGCCAAAAAACTCGACCCGGATGTGCTGACCAAGAGCGGCATCATGGTCGGGCTGGGCGAGGAGATGGAAGAAGTGAAAGCCGTGATGCGCGACCAGCGCAGTTGGGGCGTGGACATCCTGACCATCGGGCAGTATCTCCAACCGAGCAAGAAACATTACCCGATTTCGCGCTATTACACGATGGAAGAATTTACCGAATTGCGGGAGTACGGCTACAGTTTGGGGTTCAAGTGGGTTGAATCGAATCCGCTGGTCCGGTCGTCGTACCACGCCTATGAGCAGGTGCGCGCCTTGAGCATTGTCCACCGCAAGTTATACGGCGAAACCGCTATGACAGCCTACGAAGCGCCTGGAAGTGGTTCGGCGGCGCGGGCAACATGAGCGCCGCTCTCACCGGCAGCCCAAGTCTCCCATTATCTCGATTGCGCTCGCTGACAGCCCCTCACCCAGGGGCTGTTTTTCTGCCACGCGCTGCCACACAGCGCAGACTCCCTTGCGTATGGAAGCGGTTTGCAAGGCAGTTTGGGAGAGCGTTTTGGCCTGTTCCACCTGACCGGTCAGGGCGTAGGCTTCAATGAAGGGCAACCACTCGACCGGCGCGGCAGGACGAAAGCCCCTGGCGCTGGCTTCGTCGCCCAGGCGGGCAGCCTCCCGCCAGTCGCCGCGCTGGCGGGCCAGTTCGGCTTTGGTGTAGTAGTAACACCAGGCAGGCGGCGGCTCCGGCCCAAAGACCGGTTGGGGCAGGGAGGGCGTGGGGGCATCGGTCGCAATCAGGGACGGGTTGGATAAGGGGAGCAGTTGCGCCAGCAGGGGCGAGGCTTTACCAAAGGTCGCGTCGCTGTCGAAGGCCGGGTCCAAAATCCGCAGGCAGGAACTGGGCGGGGCCAGGAACACTATCGCCTGGCCGGTATCCCCATAAAAACGGACAGGACGGTAGGCGAACTCGAACTCGTAGCCCGGTTCGAGCGCGGGCAGGCGGTTGGGGCGTTCGCCTGCGCCCAGGACGAGGTAAGGCAGGCGCGCGCCGCTGAAATCGGGAGCGTACATCCAGTTGAGCGGCGCGGTCAGGGCATAATCGGTCTCGTAGTCGATTTCCACTTCATCGGTCAGCAGCACCGTGCCGGGCGCAAGGGCCGGGATTCTCCAGGCCAGTTGCCAGTAGAAGCTGCGCTGGCGTTCCCAATCGCGGCGGAAGACGTTGGCGCTGTAGACCTGCTGCCCCACCCCAGCGGCAATCAGCAGCGCGGAGGCGAACATCCAGGCGCGCTCGCGCCGCAAGACGAGCGTCAGCAGCCCGGCCGCGAGCAGGCTGGCGGCCAGGAACATCGAAACAGTAAAACGGTCGAAACTGGATTGCAGCGTCAGGGGCAACCCCGCCGCCCAGGACGGCAGACGCCCCAGCACGAGTCCGGCCAATCCGATGAAACTGGCGTGCAAGGCCCAGGTTGGGGAGGCCGAAAACGGCTGGGAAAGCGATAATCGGCGCAGGAAGAGCCAAAGCAGGCCGAGCGCCAGTCCCGCCGCGCCCAACGCCAGCCAGGTGGAGGGGGCGCTGAGCGCGCGCGCGGCCAGGAGCGGCAGCAGCGCCCAGGCGTAGAGTCCGGCGGTCCAAACGGCCTCCAGGCTGGCGGAGAAGAAGTCCGCGGCGATGCCGGTGGGGGAAGGCGCAATCTCGCCTACGACGACATCGTAGTTGGCATAGACGCCGGAACGGTAGTAGATCAGGAGCCAGAGCGCGTTCAATCCCCAGACAGCCAGGTAGGGAATCCAGGCTTCGACGGAACGCCACAGGAGGGGTTTCCAGCCCTTTTCCTGCCCGCTGAGGATGGACAGGATGAACAGGAAGCGCAGGGGTTCGAGACTGAGGAAGTATTCAGTGGGAAACACGCCCAGGGTCAGCAGCAAAAGCCCCAGTGCGGTGCGGCGGCGCGTTCCCATAACGGTATGAAGCGCCAGCCCGGTCATCCCAAAAGAAAGGATGTAAAACAGGAGCGGAATCAGTTCCTGGTTGATGTGCGTGAAGGCCACCCAATGCTGGCTGTAGCCGGGGTAAACCAGGAAGGCCAGCGCGGCCAGCAGGGTTTGCCAGGGGCGGGCCGGCCAGATTTGGCGGAAGGCCCACCAGGCGGCCAGGGTCAGCAGGAAGCGCATGACGAGCGCGAAGGACTGCCAGGCGAGCGGCGTTTCGGGCAGCAGGCTGGTGGTGAACCAGAAAATGGGGCCTAAAAACGGGCGCACGCGCAGGAACGAGCCGATAAAACTTTCCGGGCCGATGAAATGGGCGGCCCAGGCGAAAGGCCAGTCGTCCCAATAGAAGCCGGTCTGGAAGAGCATCAGCCCGTAAGCCAACCCAATCAGCAGGGCGAAGAGCCAGGGGATGGTTTTTTCTGTAAAACGGGTGGAGATTTTCATAGGCCGCAGGCCTGAATTATAGAGCATAATTCAGGCGCGGCGGTGGTACACTATCGAAAAAACAAGGACAAATGATGACGCCCAAAAACGTTTCTCCCCTGTTTGGCGGTATCGAAGGCGGCGGCACCAAGTTCGTGTGCGCGGTCGGCGCAGGCCCCGGCGACATCCGCGCCGAGAGCCGCTTCCCCACCACCACGCCTGCCGAGACCTTGCAGCGCGCCATTGATTTTTTCAAGGAGCAGGAAAAGGAGCGCGGCCCGCTGGCGGCGATTGGGTTTGGCTCCTTTGGCCCGATTGACCCGCGGCCCGGCTCGCTGACCTTTGGATATATCCTGCCCACGCCCAAGCCGGGCTGGTCGAACACGGATGTTGTCGGCCCGCTGCGGGAGGCGTTTGGCGTCCCGGTCGGGTTCGATTTGGACGTGAATGCCGCCGCGCTGGCCGAAGGGCGCTGGGGCGCCGGTCAGGGCTGCGACCCGTTGATGTACATCACCATCGGCACCGGGATTGGGGCCGGGATTTTGCTCAACGGGAGACTCGCGCACGGGCTGCTGCATCCCGAAGCCGGGCATCTGCCGCTGCCGCGCGACCGGGAGCGCGACCCGTTCCCTGGCGTCTGCCCCTTTCACGGCGACTGCTTCGAAGGGTTGGCCGCCGGCCCGGCCCTCGAAAAACGCTGGGGCCAAAAAGCCGAAACTCTGCCGCCGGAGCATCCTGCCTGGGAGTTGGAAGCGCACTACATCGCGCTTGCGTTATGTAGTTACATCTACACCCTTTCGCCGCAGCGCATCATCCTGGGCGGCGGGGTCAGCCAGCAGCCGCAGGTGATGAAGATGGTGCGGGAGAAAGTCCCGGCCCTGCTGAACGGTTACATCCAGTCGCCAGAAATTCTCGAACACATCGAAAATTACATCGTCAACCCCGGCCTGGGCAGCCAATCGGGTGCGCTGGGCGCGTTTGCGTTGGCCGAGCAGGCCTGGCTGGGTAGCGGTTGACAGGCAGCGTGAAAGGATTACATCGATCCCGGCAGCGGAAATCCGCCCCAGGTGCCGGTCAGCCACAGCCGGAACAGGTCGATGAGCGTGATTTGGAGCAGGGCAATGGTCAGCCCGGCCAGCACCGGCAGCCAGGCGGCGCGCAGGGTGGGGTAAGCGTTGTCCTGCCGCATCAGCATCGCCCAGAGCATGGAGTAGACCATCGTCAGCAGCAGCAGGACTCCCCCGGCGCTGATGAAAATCGCCGGGTACAGCACCACATCCCACTCGGTCAGCACCAATAAAACCATGCCAATTGCCAGGGCGGTCAGAATCCCAACGTCTTTCCAATTGCCAAGGATGGGGCGGTCTTTCCAATCGTTCCAGATAGTCTGGTTGAAGGACAGGAACACGGCGACCGCCAGCCCCAGACCTACCCCGGTCCCGGTAAAAATTCGCAGGGTGTTGTTGGGAGTGTACAGGTTGGGGATGAAATCGAGCCGCCCGCCCGAAGTCTGTTTCATGAGATAGAGATAGGAATTGCCCCCATCGACGACAAACGCCAGCCCGAACAACGCCAGCAGCGCGATGACCCATTTGGGCGGCATCCCGGCGCTGCGCGGCTGGGTCAGCGTGAGATAGACAACTCCCAGCACCGCGCCCAGGTACATCCCCGAACAACGCGCGCACAGCGGGAGGCGGTGTCCATCCACATGGAAGGAGCGCTCATCGAGTTGGTGGCAGACAGCGTAGCCAATGGCATCGACCTTGGCTAAAATCCCTGGCGGGGCAATGGAGAGAAAGGCGGCCAGGATGGCGAGCGCGGCCAGCGGCACCATCCAGTTGGATAGTTTGTGGGCAGTGGCGAGAAGTTGGTTTTTCATGGGGCGATTATAACTGTTGTAAAACGGGATTTATCCCGTGATTTCCTGCGCGGGATAAATCCCGTCCCGTTTTGGGGTATGATAAGAGCTATGGAGGAACTATGCGACGCTTCTTGATTCTTGCGCTCCTGGCTTTCCTGGTTGCCGCCTGCGGAACCGTCATTCCCTTTTCCGCCACGCCCAGCCCCGAGGCAACCGGGACGGCCACGCCTACCCTTACGATAACCCCATCCGTCACCCCAACCGTAACGGAAACGCCTACCCCAACCATCACGCCCACCCCGACACGCGATTATCCGTCCGAAGGCTACGGGCCAAGCGGTTTCCCAGAAAATGTCAACCCGCTGACCGGCCTCAAGGTGGAGAACCCGGCCCTGCTGGAACGCCGCCCGATGATAGTGAAGGTCGCCAACCTGCCGCGCAACTACCGCCCGCAATGGGGCCTCTCGCTGGCCGACCATGTCATCGAATACTATATCGAAGAAGGTACCACCCGTTTTGCGGCGGTCTTCCTGGGGCAGGATTCTTCGATGGTAGGGCCTATTCGCTCCGGGCGGTTTTTCGACAACCACCTGATTATGATGTACCGGGCCAATTTTGCCTTTGGCTCGGCGGATTCGCGCGTCTTGAACCTGCTCTACAATCAGGCGTATGCCAACCGGCTGGTCATCGAGAGCGCCTGCCCGCCGATGTGCCGCTACGAGCCGAATGGCGTCAACTACCTGATGACCAACACCGCCGATCTGGCGACCTTCATCAACAATCGCCGCCTGCGCGAGGGGAATGGCCGCCAAAACCTGGACGGGTTTGCATTCAATTACGATGCGCCTGCCCAAGGCGCGGAGGCGAGCCGGGTCTATGTGCGTTACTCGGCAGCTATTTACAACCGCTGGGATTACGACCCCGAAACCGGCAAGTACTACCGTTATTCTGACACCCAAAACGACCTGGAACAGGGACGAAACGAGGCCTACGAACAACTGACCGACCGGCTGACCGGCGACCCCATCAGCGCCGATAATGTTGTCGTATTGTACGTCTCGCATCGTTACTTTTCGCGCCGGCCAGAGATTATCGACATCGTCATGTCTGGCCCCGATAAAGCCTACCTGTTCCGCGACGGGCAGATGTTCGAACTGAAGTGGTATCGCAACGCGCTCGACAAATTGTTCACCCTGGTCGGCCCGGATGAGAAGCCCTTCCCGCTCAAGCCGGGCAACACCTGGTTTGAAATGGTCGGCACCAGTTCGACAGTCAGCAGCGAAGGCAGCGACTGGCGTTTCAAATTCCAAATCCCGTAGGACAGGTCTTAGACCTACGGTCGACAGGTCAGAGACCTGTCTACGGTCGACAGGTCAGAGACCTGTCCTACGGTCGAAAGGAGGCAGCGATGAAACGGATTGGGGTATTAACCGGCGGCGGGGATGCTCCCGGCCCGGTGGTCAAGACTGCGTTGGATGTGTATCACTGCGAAGTCATCGGCTACCGCAACGGCTACGACGGCTTCCTGGACCCGGAAGGCGCGATTCCGCTGAATTACGATTCGGTGCGTGGAATCCTGCCGCGCGGCGGCACGATTCTCGGCACGGCCAATCGCGGCAACCCGTTTGCGCGCAAAGTCATCGTCGACGGGCAGGAACAGATTGTCGATGCATCCGACGACATCGCGCGCGCCATCGAAGCCCAAAAACTCGACGCCCTGATTGTGATTGGCGGTGACGGCACGCTGCGCATCGGCTGGGAACTCTTCCAGAAGGGCGTTCCGGTGGTAGGCGTACCGAAGACGATTGACAACGACATCGGCGGCACGGATGTCACCTTTGGGTTCGATACCGCGCTGGGAACGGCCACCGAGGCCATCGACCGGCTCCACACGACCGCCGAATCGCACCAGCGCGTGATGGTGCTGGAACTGATGGGGCGCGACGCCGGCTTCATCACCCTGCACGCTGGCGTGGCGGGCGGGGCCGATGTCATTCTCATCCCCGAAATCCCCTTTAAATACGAATCGGTGGTCAAGAAGATTCTGCGCCGCAAGGAGCGCGGGCGGCCCTTCAGCATTGTGGCCGTTTCGGAGGGCGCCAAACCCCTGGAGGGCGAACAGGTCTTCAGCAGGGCCGGCGATGCGGTGTATGTGCCGCGCCTGGGCGGGATTGCCCAGAAGGTGGGTGAGCCTATCGAACGCGAAACCGGCATCGAGACGCGCGTCACCGTGCTGGGGCATCTCCAGCGCGTCCCTTCGACCGCTGGCTGGCGACCCGCTACGGTTCAGCCGCGGTGCGGGTGGCTGCCCAGGGCTGGTTTGGACGCATGGTCGGGCTGGACAGTTCGCGCGTCAAGAATGTCCCGCTCGAAGAAGCCCTGGCCGTTCCCAAGCGGGTCGACATCAACGGCGATGGGGTTCTGACCGCCCGCTCGGTGGGCGTCTCGTTTGGGGATGAATAAAACGTGGGGCGAGATAACATCTCGCCCCACAATCTATTTCAGTGTCCGCAGGTAGGCCACAACCTGCCTGATTTGCGCCTCGTTCAGTACATTTTTCCAGGCAGCCATCGCCGTCCCATCTTTTCCCTCAGAAATGCGAGCCGCGAGATAGGCATCATCTTGCGATTGCAAGAGCGCGCCCAGGTCAGCAGGCTTTGGCTGGAGCGTAGATGCAGCGGGGCCGTCCCCTTTTCCTGCCGGGCCGTGACAGGACAGGCAAAAGTTTTCGTACAAGGTTTTCCCGGCCTGGGCGTCGGACGGGCCGTCGGGGGATGCTTCGACAGTCTGGCTGCTCCCGCCGCAGGCAGTCAGCAGCGAGAGGAACAGGAAAAGAACCAACAGGAAAGAAAATTGTCTACGCATGGAGCGCCTGCCCTGCCCGGGCCTCATCCAAAGCCCGCATTCGGTGAATAAAGTAAATTGAAAACGCGAAAAGCGCGAGCGCCATTGCCTGGTGCGCGAGCGCCAAAGAAATCGGCACATAGAATACAACCACCAGGATACCGAGCGTGATTTGCGCGCCACCCAGAGCAATCAGCAGCAACAGGCCGTTGGTAATATCCTTGCCATATCCGTGCTTGCGCGCCTCGAAATAGAGCCAAACGACTGCCAACAAGGCCGCGAACGCAAACCAGCGATGGATGAAGGCCACCGTTTGCGGCGACTCGATGA
>DAOTZM010000065.1:0-10777 GCA_034434035.1 Anaerolineales bacterium | reverse complement strand
TTCCCAAGACTTCCCAGCCATCGCCGCACCAGTTTACGGAAGCCTATAAAAAACTGGCCGCAATCGGTGACACCATCCTGTCGATTCATGTGACCAGCAAACTCTCTGGCACGTATGCCTCGGCAGTGGCGGCGGGCAAGGAACTGATCGGGAAGTACCACGTCATCCCCTTTGATTCGATGACCGGTTCCGCCGGGATTGGTATCCTGTGCCGCGAAGCGCGCATCCTGGAACGGGCCGGGAAAAGCGTCGACGAGATTGTCAAACATCTCGAGGCTTTGCGCAGCCGCTGCGGGGTCATCCTGGCCCTGGATACGCTCGCATACGCGCGCATGAGTGGCCGGGTGGGGACGCTCCAGGCGGCGCTGGCTTCGGTCTTGAACGTCAAACCGATTGCGGTGCTGAAAGACGGCGTCTTGAACATGGCCGAGAAGGTGCGCACCCGCAAAGCCTCGCTCGACCGGATTCTGGAGATGGTCAGGGAATATGTCGGCGAGCGTGAAGTGATGATGTCGATTGTCCACGCCCGCGACCCGCAGGCCGGGACAGATCTGATGGAGAGCGCCCGTAAACTATTCAAAACCCGCGACCTGTTCCTGACTGACCTGTCGATTTCCGTCGCCGCCAACCTGGGGCCTGGCACGGTTGGCATCGTCTTCTTCCCCGTGGAGTGAATCTATGATGGCAATGCAACGCGCAACGGATTCTTTCGGCTCAATGGAGGCGCAATTGCAAGACCTGTTACGCCCCATCCAACCGTCGCAAAAATTTGTCCAGACCATCCGGCAGCGCATCCGCTTTTCACCGCGCGCCAGCCTGGCAGAGAAATCCCCTAAAGCGCGGCGATTTCTGATGATTTTGGGCGGCGTGCTTTCGGCCAGTTTGCTGTTGATTACCGCGGTGCGGGCAATTTTCTACCTCCTGAACCGCTCGCGGGCCTGAAATTTCCCCTGTCGAATCATTTTCGCCTCTCGAATCGTTTGCGCCGAAGTTCAACTTCGGCACAAACGGTTGATTCAGGCTTTTTTGTCGACCCGGTGACCCATCAGCCAATCCTGCACATCGAGCGGCTTGTCGCCGGGTTTAGCGCGGGTGTACGTGCCATCGGGCCTCATCAGGCGCGCCCGTAAGGTATCCCTGAGATACACATCCAACACCTGCTTTTTCAAGTAATGGACATGGGCCGGTTTTTCGAGCGGGAAGACGACCTCCACGCGATGGTCGAGGTTGCGCGGCATGGCATCTGCGCTGCCCAGGTAAATTTCCTCATTCCCGCCGTTATGGAAATAATAAATGCGGCTGTGTTCCAGGTAACGTCCTACAATGCTGGTGACACGAATGGTTTCGCTCACGCCTTTGATTCCAGGCCGCAAGCAGCATATCCCGCGCACCAGTAAATCAATTTGCACGCCGCTTTGCGATGCCTCATACAATAATTGAATGATGGGCTGGTCAACGACCGCGTTGGCTTTGAATACCAGATGTGCCTTTTTTCCGGCCCGGGCGTGACCGATTTCCCGCGCAATCAGGCTTTCGAGTCGTTGGCGCAGGTTGACGGGGGCAACCAACAGTTTTTTATAGTCTTGCTTGGTGGAATAACCGGTCAGGTAGTTGAACAGGTCGGTTGCGTCGGCGCCCATGTCTTCATCGCAGGTAAACAGGCCCAGGTCTTCGTACATCTGCGCGGAGGATGGGTTGTAGTTTCCCGTCGCCAGATGCAGGTAGCGGCGGATGCCCTCCCCTTCCCGGCGAATCACCATGGCAATTTTGCTGTGCGTTTTCAGCCCAACCAGCCCGTAGACGACATGCACCCCCACCTGTTCCAGCCGTCTGGCCCAACCGATATTGCTCTCCTCGTCGAAGCGCGCTTTCAACTCTACCAGCACCGCCACCTGTTTGCCACGCTCCGATGCTTCGAGCAGGGCCTCCACCACCGGGGAATTCGGCCCCACCCGGTAGAGAGTCTGTTTAATGGCAAGCACCTGTGGGTCGCGCGCGGCAGCGTTCAGGAAATCGACCACCGGCGTAAACGAGTCGTAGGGGTGATGGAGCAGCAGGTTTTCCTGCCGGATGGCATCGAAAACGTCGGACGGGGAAGTTACCTGTCGAAACGCAGGCAGCACAAACGGCTTATACACTGGATATTTCAGGTCGTGCAACTCGACGCTGTTATAGACCTGCCACAGGCTGACCAATCCCAAGGGATTGCTCTGTACATAAATATCGGTCGGACGCACTTCCAGGTTCTCGACCAGCAAAGCGCGGATGGTTTCTGGCATGGTTTCATAGATGGAGACCTGCACCACCGAACCAAATTTGCGCCGCCGGATGCTGGCCTGCATGGTCTCCAACAGGTCGTCGGCTTCGAGTTCCTGGATTTCGACATCGGCGTCGCGGAGGATGCGGAAGGGATGGGCAGCCACCACCTCCATGCCGGGGAACAGCATTCCCAGGCTGGCGGCTATCACCTGTTCCAGCCAGACAAAGTAGTGCTGGCGCGCTATCGTGCCATCCCGCCGCTCGCCGCCGGAGGAACGTTTGACCGGAACCAGGCGTTGCAGGGTATCCGGCACTTTCAGGCGGGCAAATTTCTCGTTCCCTTTCGGGTCGCGGATGACTATCGCCAGGTTGAGGCTCAGGTTGGAGATATGCGGGAAGGGATGCCCAGGGTCGAGCGCGAGCGGGGTCAGCACCGGGAAAGCCACCTCGCGGAAGTAGGCGTCGGCCCGCTCCTTTTGGGCGGCGTTCAATTTTGCATAGTCCAGGATGTGAATGCCGGCTTTCTCCAGTTTGGGGAGCAGTTTCTTGCTCCAGCACTGATGCGCTTCGTTATACAGGTCGGTCGAAACTTTGCGAATGGCGGCCAGCACATCGCGCGGCGTGCGGCCATCGATGGAGATATCGGGGATGTGCGCTTCGACCTGCCGGCGGATGCCCGAGACCCGTACCATGAAAAATTCATCCATGTTCGAACCAAAGATAGCCAGGAATTTCACCCGCTCGAGCAGGGGGTTGGTTTCGTCCTGGGCTTCTTCCAGTACGCGGCGCTGGAATTCGAGCATACCCAATTCACGATTGATGTAAAGTTTGGGGTCGGAAAGGGTCAGGGTGGGGTCGTTGGGGGGGAGTGCCATAGTCTTTTACCGGTGAAATATATTTTCCCAATCTTATCATCAATCCGGGATGATTGCCGCAGCCTCCTCTGCCACCTGCCAGGGGAAGGGCTGGCCAGGGCCGGCGCGCCAGAAGGTTTCCACCTCGCCTTTATCTTCGATGTAGGCAGTGATTAATTCGGCATGGCGCTGTTCATAATAACGGCGGACCGTTTCCGGGGCGTCTGTCTCGGTCAGGTCATCCAGCGTAAAGAGGAAAACCTCGGCGTCCTGAATCTCGCCCATCGCAGTCTGGTAATTGTGCATCCGCTTGAAGTGAGTTTGCGGAAACCCCGGCAAGAGCGGGTGGATGATTTCGACCATGTATCGAAAGCGTTTGAAGGCGATGCGCGTGCGATGAATGGTGGCGGGCTGGGCCGGATTGATCCAGCCGCAGCGCTGGAGGACCGTTCCGTACGCTTCATCGACTGCCTGGAGAACCAGTCCGTCAAACTCCGGGCTGGAATTTGATTTCGAAATATCGGTGCGCGCTTTCTCCAGCCGCCGGGCGATGCCGGATGGTTTCAGGTCTTCCACAATTTCTTCAGCCTCGCGCAGCAGGCGGCGCTCGCGTTTTTGCAGGGTTTGCTGGAGGGGTTTCAACTCGGGCAGGGACTCGATGGTTTCGGAGATTTCAGCCAGCATGACCTGGGTGTCGCGCAGGGCATCGAACTCGTCCAGCTGCCCTTTGAGCGCCTTGCGGATTTTCTGCAGGCGTGGATGCGGCGAGACGGCCCGAATCAGGTCGGCCAGCGCCAGCAAGCGGCGGGCGGCCACCCGCAGGTCGTGGACGGCCTCCTCGGAAAACTCGCGGCGGCAGGTTTTTATCTGTTCGCGGTATTTCTCCCAACGATTGTCGATTGCTTCGAGAAGCAATGTATTCGCATCCATACGCACATCCTTTTATTAGTTTACATGAAATCAGTCCCAAAATAAATACACTGCCAGCCATTGTAGATTAACGCATAAAAGTTAACGCCCGCTTACAGGGGCGTTAACTTTGTGTAAAATGCGGCGCAATAATTCAAATAAATAGCCTATCGACTGGCATACATCACATACACTCGTCAGTAAAACAAACACTTGCCGCGCAGGCTATCCGTGTTGACTGCGCGCCAGGCTCATCTGCTTCAACTCTTCCTGCTTTTCTTTTGGTAATGTACTTGGCCGCCCCCTGCGCGGAAAATTATCCATCACTTTGTCTTCTTCAAACGCTTGATTTAATTTTTCATGGTTCTTTCGCTATCATCGCAATTTTCGGCCACCGCATCGTTTGCTGTTCCTGTGTAATAGGCCGCCAATGCTTTGGCTCGCAGCACGTCATGCGCAAATCGACCAACTTATTGTAACTATCATTACATTCGTTATATGACGTATTGACGTTTGACACAACGCATTGGCAGTAGAATTTCTCCATTCACAAGGAGAAAAAATGAATCCACAACTGCTCGCGTTATTCACCGCCATGGCCTGGGGGATTGGCGGCTATTTCGAGAAGAAGGGCCTGCACCTGGGCGGACTCTCGCCGCAGGTTGGCATCACCATTCGCACGGCGGTGGCGCTGGTCATCCTGGGCGTTGCCAGTTTTCCGCAGTGGAAAACCATTCCGCAGGCCGGGCCGAAGGCTTTGACAATGATGGTATTGGGCGGCGGGGTGGTGGCCGGGGCAGTTGGAATGCTGTGTTTTTACGCCGCCATCAAAGGCGCGCCGCTTAATCGCGTCATGCCAATCGCCTTTACTTCGCCCTTATTCGGCGCGTTGATGGGTATCCTGCTGGGCGGCGAACCGCTGACCTGGAAAATCGCCCTCGGCGCGCTGCTGACCATCGGCGGGATTGTGGTACTGACAACGTAGCGCAGACTGCCCCATAGGGGGCGCGCGGAACAAGTTCTTAAAAATCCGCGTATGCTGCGTCCATCCGCGTCCCTTCTTTATCCGTTCGGTAGAGAAAGCAGAATAAATTTCCCCGGGGCAGTCAATGTCTCGATGAGCCTGACAGCGGTTCAGCGGGGCGGTTTCTTGCTGTTGAACCACATCCAGGCCAGAGCATTCTCGCCCCGGATATATTGGAAATAAACCCACGTCAACAGGTGCAGCACAATCAAAACGAACAGCCCCGTCGAAAGCGCGCCATGCACTGCCCGCAGGGAGAAAGCGTAAAAATCATCGGGCAGCCTGATGCCGGAACCGGTCAACACCCCCGCCTGGAGCGTGAGACCGATGCCGGTCAGCGACATCAGGAAGGTGAACAGGTACAGGAGAACCTGCACCGGCCCGGCCATCGTTACAATGAGCGGTTTGGGCTTCGAAAGCGGATTCCTGACCCTGCGCAGCGGCTTGAGCGTGACTCGCCGCACAACGATGCGGATGAACGTCACGAGCAGGATTCCCGTTCCAAGCGCGATATGAACGCCAAGCGGGATGATTTTCTCCTCCGTATTGGGCTGCTCGGCCAGCGCAAAGATGCCCAACAGGAACGCGGCAAAAATCAACAGGGCAGAGACCCAATGCAGGGTAACAAGCAGGGGGGGATAGCGGCTCATGAAAGGGGCTTTTTGGCGGCAATGCCCACCTTGCGCGGATAAGCGGGCGGGGTGGCAGCGGGTTTATCGACGATGACAAGGCAGCGTTCTTCGGCCACGCCCGGCAGTTCAACCGGGATGAGCTGGCGCAGGCGGCCGCCAAGCAACTTAAAGGCATGTTCGGCGGCCTGCGCTTCCGCCGGGCCGCTTTCGCCCTTCTGCGCCAACATGCCGCCGCCCACCCTGACCAGCGGCAGAAGGTATTCGGCCAGCACGGGCAGGGTGGCGACCGCGCGCGCCACCGCCCAGTCATATTTTTCGCGGTGTTTGGGATGGCGCCCCACTTCCTCGGCGCGGGCGGTCAGCACCTCAACGCCCTCCATGCCCAGGGTTTGGACAATGTGAGAGCAGAAGTTGGCCTTTTTGCCCACCGATTCGACCAGGGTCAGTTTCATGCCGGGGTACAGGATTTTGAGCACGATTCCGGGGAAACCCGCGCCCGTTCCGACATCCACCAGCCGCCGGGGAGTCTGCTCACGCCAGGCCAGGGCGCAGGACATCGAATCGAGGAAATGCTTGGCGCGGATTCCATCCACATCCCGAATGGCGGTCAGGTTGAATTTCTGGTTCCATTCGAGCAGTTCGCGCTCGTAAGTGGTCAGTTGGGCAGCCTGCCGGGTCGAAAGCGAAATGCCAAACAACAGGAGCGCGTCGCGGGCGAGTTTTTCCATGCCGGGAATTAGAGAGATTTTCGATGATAGCGGTATACCCACACCGAGCGCAGGATGGCCAGTGTCAGGGTAAAGAACAGCATGATGATGAAAGAAAAGTTCCAGACCGGGCGCGCCAGGTAGAACAGGTAAATCGCTGCCAGGTGAACCAGGTCGCCAAACAAGAGCGCTTCCACCGCCGGGGAGAGCATCCGGTTATCGTTGTAGGGCAAAATGCGCAAGACGACGAAAGTCAACACCCACAGCAGCACGCCGTACCAGCGAATCAGTTCCAGCGGCACGGGAGGCAGGGTCTCGGTCGCAAACTGCGCCACGAACATGGCCGGAGCCGCCAGGCACAGCAAGCCGGTGCCAAAATTGAGCGCCACCGCTTCAAAAACGAGGACATATCGCATCAGTTTGTTGTAGGTCATGGCTCGCCTTTCATGTTAGATTAGCCGGATTATACAGGCATTGCGCTCGAAATTGCCAAGATTGCCTACGTTGCTGGTAGAATAAACCATCCCAGCCAGAGTTCCTTGACGAGACCCACATGACCACGCCAGGCAAAGCGCCAGACACCATGCCAAGTTTGCCCGCCGGTGAAAACCTGCTTTTTGCGTTATCCCTTATCGTTTACCTGTCGGTGCGGCTGATTGGCCTGACGGATTACCCGGGGTTTATAACGTTCGATGAAGTCAACCCCACCCTGCTGGCCTCCGACTTCCTGCGGGATGGGTATCGCAACTACAACGGCGAATTTTTCCCCGCATTTTTCCCGAACATCGACAAATACAGCCTGGGAACGACTGTCTATATCCAGTTGGTCACGCTGCTGCTGTTTGACCGCTCGGCCCTGGCCGTCAAATTAACCTCCGTCTTATTCGGGTTGATTGGCGCGCTTGGTCTGACCCTGGCGTTGCGCAACATTTTTCGCCTGCGCTGCTGGTGGGCCGGGTTGTTGGTTCTTTCCCTGCTGCCCGCCTGGTTTCACCATTCGCGCACCGCTTATGAGACAGTTTTTGCCGTCTCGTTTTATGGCGGCATGTTTTATTCTTATCTTCTCTATCGCCGCAAATCACCCCACTATCTCTATCTCGCCGTGCTGATGGCCGCCCTGGCTTTTTACGCCTATGCCCCGGCTCGGCTATACGTCCCCCTCACCGTCTTGTTTTTATTTGTATCAGACATGCGCTATCACTGGGCGCAGCGCGCTACCGTTTTACGCGCTTTCATCTTTGGATGCTTGTTGTTTTTACCCTACCAGAGATTTCAAATCAATCATCCATCGGACACAAACCAATACTTGCAAAACCTCATCTCCTATTGGACCGCCGACATCTCTATCTGGGAAAAAATCAGCATTTTTATTCCCCGTTACCTGTTTCATCTCAGCCCGATGTACTGGTTCAGGCCCAATTACGACGTAACGGATACAGATGGGTTGCTGCACATCATGAAAGGCTATGGGCATCTTCCGCTGTACCTGCTGCCGTTCCTGGCCTGGGGCTTGCTCCTCACCCTCAGCCGCCAATCTGCCTCGGAATACCGGGCGGTCCTGGCTGCCTTCCTGGCGGCCCCGGTCGCTGCCGCCATTGTGCTATCTCCCAGCAGCATCACGCGCGCCCTGGCGATGGTCCTCCCGGCTGCCATGCTGATGACGTTCGGCCTGGACGACCTGCTCCAGCGCATCGGGCCGCGCCTGCGCTTTTCCGGGCCGCGCGCGAGTTTGTGGCTGCCCCTGGCGGCCTTCCTCCTTTTGGGCAGTATCAACTTTGCCACCCTGTACGATGCGCTCCACAACAGCACGCGCTGGTTCGACAATATTGGCGCTTCAGGGGTGCAATTTGGCGCGACACGGCTCTTCCCTGTCTTGCAAGAGGAATTGCATCGGCAGCCCGATGCTGCCCTCATCATCTCCCCAAACTGGGCCATGCATCCCCACCTGCTCACCCGGTTTTTTCTCGGCGATGCCCAACAAGTCCGGTTCGATTCCATTTATGACCTGGCGCGCCACAAACAGGATTTGCCGCCCCAACATTTCATCGTCGTGACCGATGAAGAATATCAATTTGCGGTCAACAGCCCAAAATTCAGCAACATCCAAATCCTGCGCGCAGTTCCCTACAATGACACCCGCAACGCCTTTTACCTCCTGCGCCTGGAATATTCTCCCCAAATTGATGAACTGCTGGCCGCCGAATTCATGGAACGCTCGCAACTCCAGACTGCCCAAATCATGATAGACGGGCAGCCCGTCACGGTGAAACACACCCGGTGTGGGGGTTGTCCCGTCGAACAAGCCTTCGACGGCCTGGATGCGCTCTACATCACCGATGAAGTTAATCCCGCCGTGTTCGAGCTGCTTTACCCCAAACCGCGCCTGTTTGGGGGCATCTTCATCATTCATGGCAGCAGCCCCATCCGGCTGACAGCGACATTTTACGACCGTTCTGGCGCGCAGGTGGCGTCGTATGCGGTCGAATTTTATGAAAACGGGACCAATGGCAATCGATTGACTCTCGACTCTCCCATCCTGGCCCAACAAGTGACCCTTGCGATACTGGATTTGTCGCAGCACGAAAACGGCATCGTTCACATCTGGGATATTCAATTCACAGAGGAATGAAACCAACTTGAACGCGACGCCTGCCCCGGTTATTCCACTCTCCACCTGGATTCAAGCCGCCCGCCCGCGCACCCTGCCTGCCGCCGCCGCGCCGGTGCTGGTTGCAGCGGCCCTGGCCTGGCGCGACGATGTTTTCCAACCGCTGGCTGCGCTGGCCTGCCTGCTCATCTCCCTGCTCATGCAAATCGGCGCGAATTTTGCCAACGACCTGTTCGACCACGAGCGCGGCGCCGATACACCCGACCGCCTCGGCCCGCCGCGCGTCACCGCAACGGGTCTGGTCTCTCCAGCGCAGATGCGCATCGGGCTGGTGGTCATCTTCGGGCTGGCGGCGCTGCTCGGTCTGTACCTCATCCACTTACGCGGTTGGCCGGTGCTTGCCCTGGGAATCGCCGTCATTGCGGCAGCGCTGGCCTATACCGGCGGCCCTTTCCCCTATGGCTACAACGCCCTCGGCGACTTGTTCGTCTTCCTGGCTTTTGGCGTGGCCGCCGTCTGCGGGACGTATTACGTCCAGGCTGGCACAGTCGCCCCAACCGCCTGGTGGGCCTCCGTCCCGATGGGCTTGCTCATCGTCAACATTCTCGTCGTCAACAACACCCGCGACATCCCCACCGATGGGAAAACCAACAAACGCACCCTGGCCGTTGTGCTGGGGCGCGAAGCCATGCTGACTGAATACCTGGCCTGCCTGCTGGGCGCGTATCTCATTCCGCTTGGCCTGTGGGTTTTCGGTCTGACCTCGTGGGGCGTCCTGCTGGCCTGGCTCTCCCTGCCGCAAGCGGCGGCGCTCTATCGTGAATTTTCACGCGCCGAGGGCCGCGCCCTCAACCAAACCCTGGCAGGCACGGCCCAACTGGCGCTGGTCTACGCCGTGCTGTTCTCGCTTGGATTGCTGCTGTTTTAGCGCGCGCTGCTTCCAGTCTGAAACAATTCTATTTCTGAGACAACCCACCCCACCGCGACATCATGCTTGTGGTGGGGAATTGATTCCAACACCAGCGCCTGGTACGTCACCCCCACGCTGATTCCATCAAACCGGGACAGGAAACGGTCATAATAGCCGCCGCCGTAGCCCAGCCGCCAGCCCTGGCGGTCATAGGCCAGCCCCGGCACAAGCACTAACTCCACCCTGTCTGCCGGGACGACGGGCAAACCCGCCGCAGGTTCGGCCATCCCAAACGGGTGGACGACCAGCCGGGCCGGGTCGTAGATGTGGAAATCCATGCGGTGATTGTCCTCCGGCGCGATGCGCGGCAGGAGCCAGCGTTTTTTGGGAAATTGCTCCAGCAGCGGGCGCACATCCACTTCGGCTTTCATCGGCAGATAGGTCAGGATGGTTTCGGCGCGCTGGAAGACTGGCCAGGCGGCGAGATGTGCGCAAATCGAGCGGCTGGCGCGCTGGCGCTGTTCCACGCCCAGTTCCCGGCGCATGGCGCGGCACCGCTGGCGGAGTTCGTGTTTGGGGCTGGGTTCAGGCATGGGGAATCAGGCCGTTCCTGGTAAGAAATATTAACCTTTTGCCAGGTTCGCATTCAGTTTCTGATAAACGGTCTTTAATTGCCGGTATATCCCGACAAAAGCGGCAAAACGCTCATCATAGCGCAGCCGCTTCGCGGGCCGCAGCCAACGGTTGCTATGATTTGCGCTAATAGCGCAAATCCTGCGCCCTAATACCAGATATTATCGGCAATAAAAACTTGCCGATTCCGCTGGATTTTGTGGTTTTACGGCTTTGCCCGGTGATGAATCACCGGGCCAGG
>DAOTZM010000064.1:0-28449 GCA_034434035.1 Anaerolineales bacterium | reverse complement strand
TTGCTCGAAGTTGATTTCGGGGCTGGTTTCGATTTCGGTTTCCTCGCCTTCCCCGGCCCGGATGCCGCGATTGCAGCAGGAGCGGTAACTGCACCAGGCGCATTTTTGCTCATCGTCGGTGAGGGGAAAATCTGTTGTTTTAGAAATTTCAACGGCGAGCCTTTCGAGCGCGTCCCAGTCGCGTTTGTATTGCGCGGCGTGGTAGGGGAAATGCGCCGGGTCAGCGGGAAAATCGGAGAACCAGTACGCCATCTCGATTTGTTCGGGCGCGAGGGGCTGGCCGCCGTTGAGTTGCATTCCGGCTTTGGCGAGCAAGGCGCGGTAGACGCGCGTCTGCCAGCGGATGGCGAGGAATTCGTTTTTGGGCCGTCTGCGGTAGGTTTTCCAGTCGTAGATGCTGGCTTTCCCATCTGGAAACAGGGCGACCAGGTCGAATTTTGCCAGCAGGCGGTAGGGCGGCAGCGGGGCCGAGAGGGTCAGTTCGGGGTAGAGGGCCTGGGGAGCAGCAGGAAAGGTGAAAGATGAGAGATAGTTGTCCCACCATCTTTGCAGGTTGGGCGTGTTCGCCAGTTTTCCGACCTTTTCCGGCGGGATGCCGAGCAGGTGCTGTTGGACGAGGCGGTGGAAATATTCGCCTTCCTGCTGGCGATGCTCGTTTTCGAGCGCGGGTTCGGTCTCGACGGCGGGATAGACCAGCTGGTCGAGGTAACGCAGTTGGAAGCGCCGGGCGCAATCGGCGTAATCTTGCAGAGAGGATTGGCTGAGGGTGGTCAGTGGCATGGTCAATACCGCAATTCCAGGACTTCGCTGTCGGGCAATAACATCTGGGTCAGCCGGGCATGGTTTTTAGGCCGCCCGAACGTGGAGACGATGAGCAGCAACCCTTTCTCGGTTTTATGCTCTTTATGGCTGATAACATGCAGCCCAACCTGACGGAATTTGCCCGCAATTTCAGTGATGCGTTCTGAACCGGGCGGCAGCAGGATTTCATAAGCGCGGGCCTCGCGCAGGTGGTTGATGCCTCGCTCAAGCCAGGGGAACAGCCACAGGATGACCATGATGACCAGCGTGGAAAGCGATACCAGCGCGTATTGCCCGCCGCCGATGCCCATGCCCAGCGAAGCGGCCAGCCAGATGGTGGAGGCAGTGGTCAGCCCGGCGATTTTCGTCCCTTCGCGGATGATGGCGCCTGCGCCCAGAAAGCCGATGCCGGTCACGATGTTGGCGGCTACCCGAGCGGCGTGAACGTCATCACCCAGTTTGGGTGACAGGATGGTGAACAAGGTCGAGCCGAGGGTGATGAAAATGATAGTACGCAGCCCCGCCGATTTGTCGCGGAATTCGCGCTCGGCTCCAATCAGCCCGCCGACCAGGATGGCGAGGCCCAGTTTGAGAACATCTTCGGGGAGAAATTGCATGGCGTTGTCCTTTCTGTGTTGTAATTTTACCTTCTTTGAGCATGGGTGACAGTCACTTCCCAAGTGACTGTCACCTGATTGCTTGAACAAAAAAGCGCGCGGAGTTCTCCACGCGCTTTTGGGGAATGAATTGGCCTTTACGCAGCCGATTCGGCCTTGTTGCGCCCGAACCAGGTTTTCCACTCCTGCTTTTCCCACACTACCAGCACCGGGGCGGCGATGAAAATCGAGGAGTAAGTACCGCTGAACAGGCCGACCAGCATCAGCACCGAGAACTCCTGTAAGGTCACGCCGCCGAACAGGGCCAGCGACAGCAAGAGGAATTCGACGGTCATCAACTGGGTGTTGATGGAACGCTGCAGGGTCTGGACGACCGAGTGGTTGACCAGCGTCTCGAAATCGAGGCGGCGCAGGATGTTCGAGTTTTCGCGGATGCGGTCGAAGACCACGATTTTGTCCTGCACCGAGAAGCCGATGACGGTCAGCAGGGCGGTCAGGAAGAGCGAGTCCATTTCCCAGCCCAGGAAGAGCGCGCCCAGCCCGGCCACGCTGAACACGACCGCTACGTCATGCACCATCGCCAGGATGGCGCATACGCCATAGCGGAAGGAGTTGGCAATCCCGCGGAAGGTGATGGTGATATACAGGACAACCACCAGCGCGGCGACCGTCACGGCCAGGGCGGCGCGGGAAGTGACTTGCGCGCCGATGGTCGGGCCGACGCTGTCGAAGCGAATCATCGTTGGTTTCGAGCCGAATTTCTCCTGGAGGGCAGCCAGCACCTGTTCGCGGGTGGCGTCATCCAGGAAGGTGGAGCGAATGACCAGACTGCCAGCGTCAGTGGTCTGCACCTGGGTATCTTTGACCCCAATCTCGTTGTAAAGGGCGATAATTTCCGCGGGCTGCGGCTGCTGCGCGGTTTCAGGGAAACTGACTTCGAGCAGGGAGCCGCCGGTAAAGTCGAGCGCCAGCGGCATTCCGCCAATGCCCAGCACCAGCAGGCCGGGGACAATCACCAGCAGTGAAACGAAAAAGAAGATGTAGCGTTTTCCGAGGATATTCATGTCCGCCTCCGGTTAGATGCCGAACCAGAACTTGAGGTTCTTCGGCTTGAATGCTTTCAGCGCCAGCGCCAGCAGGCTGCGGGTGACGAAAATGGCGGTGAAGAGCGAAATTGCCACGCCCAACATCAGGGTCAGCGAGAAGCCTTTGACGATAGTGGCGCCAAACGAGGAGCCGAACCAGAACAGGATGAGCGAAGTGATGACAGTCGCTATGTTCGAGTCGAAAATCGAGGAGCGCGCCCGCACCCAGCCCAGGTCAATCGCTTGTTCGAGCGTGTGACCGGAGCGCAGTTCTTCCTTGATGCGCTCGAAAATCAGGATGTTGGCGTCGAGCGCCGAGCCGGTCGAGAGCAGAAACCCGGCGATGCCCGGCAGGGTCAGCGTGACCGGAATCCACTTGAACAGGGCAAAAGCGACCGCCGCGAAAAACAGGATGGCAATGTCGGCCACGATACCGGGCAGGCGGTAATACAGCCCCATGAACAGGATGACAATCGTCATGCCGACCAGGCCGGCCGCCATGCTTTTTTGCAGCGAGTCCTCGCCGAGGGTGGCGCCGATGTAGCGGGTTTCGACAATTTTCAGAGGGATGGGCAGCGAGCCATAGCGCAGCTGCACCGCGAAGGCGTTGGCTGATTCTGATGTGTAATTGCCGGTAATCACGCCCTCGCCGCCGGGGATGGGACCATCGATGCGCGGGCTGGAAATGACTTTCTTGTCAAGCACGATGGTCAGGTGTTTTCCGACGTTGGCGGCGGTGTGCTCGCCGAAAATTCTGGCCCCGTTATCGCTCAGCGTAAAAGCGATTTGGTACGAGCCAGCCAGTTGCCCGGCGACAACGCTGACGGTTTTCAAATCTGCGCCAGTCATGATGGTGCGGTATACCGTCGGAACGGTTCCGTCGGCGAGCGGTTCAGGAGCGGCGGAAGGCTCTCCGGTGGGGCTGAAGTCGGTCAGAACTTCCATGCCTTCGGGAAGCGCAACATCGCCAGTGTCAATGAATTCGAGCAGACCGGTCTGCTGGATGGTGGCCAGCACGGCGTCTGAATCCTGCACGCCGGGAAATTCGCCCACGATGCGGCGGTCGCCGGCCACCTGGATGGTGTTTTCGGTCACGCCCAGGGCGTTGGTGCGGTTTTCAAGAATGGTGCGGGCGATTTCCATCGACTCGGCGGTGATGGCTGCGCCTTCGGGCAGGTCGGCTTCCATCAGCACCTGCAAGCCGCCGCGCAGGTCGAGTCCCAGGCGCGGCGTGACATCCCGCTGATAAATGACGGCCTGGCTGATGGGGTTGCGGATGGTGAATGTGTGGCTGGCGTCAATCCAGATTGCCAATGCGGCAATTGCGAGGATAATGACCAGCCTTGTGGTGAGGTTGCGAATCATGTAGGGACATCTCCATGCACAAAAAATACCAGCCATTGGCTGGCCTGATTGCGAGGGCAAATTATACTCCTGTTTAGGAGGAATCAGCAAATAAGCAAGAAAGCAAATGAACAAAGATGCAAAACGCCAAATTTTCGACCTTTTTTGCGCCTTTGCGGCTTTGCGAGGAAAAATCAGCGCAACCACAAAGAACAGCAGCATCAGGAAATTTTTAGCAAAATCAGGCGCAGTTTTCCAGGAACGCGATGATTTCTTGCTCCACTTCATCCACGTTCAGCGAGTCGGTAAAAATATACAGGTCGGCATGTTGCCGGGCGTGCGCCAGGCGGCGATGCTGTTCCAGGTAATCGGATTCATTCCAGCCCAGGTCGCGCCGCGCGTTGGTGACGGGGTACGATGCATCGAGAAAGACCAGCACCTCCGGGTTGGCGATGCGCTTCCACATGTCCTTGACGAAGGAATGTTCCTGCGCAATGTGCTTGACCCGGTAGCCGCGCGCCCGCAGCCGCCCGGCCAGGGTCGATTTCCCCGAGCCGCACGGCCCCACCAGCCCAATCAGCGGTTCTTTCATGCCTTCCTACTTCCCTGTCTACCTTTTCCTTGTCTACTTTGTCTACCTGTGTACCTGTCTACTTGCTTCTTTCATTGGTTATCATGCACAAGCGCATTCAATCGGTCGGGACTGCCCAGCACAGCAACGACATCGCCGGCCCGCAGCATCTGACTCCCCGCAGGGTGCAGGTCGGGTTTTCCCTGGTTCTTGAGCAGGACGACGCTTACATCATAACTGGATTCAATCTCCGAAACAGAGCGCCAGTGTAACCTGCTGTTCTCTTTGACCGTCAGGCGTCCCAGGCTGAGCGACTGCCCTTCCACCGTAATGGGGCGGGTCACATCGGCCCCGGCAGCCGAGGCGGCAAAGGCCGGGGCGGCCATGCTGGTCGCGCTCAAAGCCGCGAAACCAAACTGCTGTTGCAGCGACTCGGCAAAATCGTCATCGAAAATCCGAATCACCACCCGGATGGCCGGGTTCAGGTTGCGCGCCTTGACCGCGATTTGCAGGTTCATCGAGTCGTTCTGCGAACACAGGACTATCGTCTTGGCGCGCCGGATACCCGCCGCCTCCAGCACCGCCTGCCGCGCGGCGTCATCCTGGATGACCGGGATGTTCATGGCCTGCACCGTTCCCGCCAGGTCGGTGTTGGGATTGAGTTCGATGACCACCACCGGCTCTTCCATCTTGAACAAATTTTGCGCCACCCGGTAGCCCAGGTGTCCCAGCCCAACCAGGATGGTGTGATTCTCGAACGTCGAAGCGACTGCCATTTCCCACTCCTTGCTGCGCGCGCGCCGGTTGAACAAGAGATAGCCGAAATCTGCCAGCCCTTGCGCCAGGATGACCAGCCCAATCAGCGGCATAACGAAATAAAAAACCTGTAACAAGGGTTGTGTTGGAAACTCCCCGCCTGCCTGCAAAAACGTCAGCGTCAGCATCAGGTAAACGGCCTCGCTGAAAGACCCGATTGGCTCGCCATATCCCCGCGCCAGTTGATAATACAGACTCGCGCCTGCCAGCAGCGCCAGCGAGAACAGAATCAACGGCTGGCGGAACTCCCGCAGCAGGAGCGTTGTATCGCGCCACGAGGCTTTGAGTTTTCGCGTATTCACTTTCATGCGTTCAGCGGCAGGCGCACCGTCATCCGGCGCACGTTTTCTTCGCCGCGCGGCATAACGCGCATCACCACCACGCTCATATCGTCCGCCGGGCGGCCCTCGTCCAGCCGCATGGCTTGCGCCAGCAGCGCATCGGCAATCACCTGGGCGCTGGGGTCGCCATCTTCGAGCAGACCGCGCAGGGTAATGCCCACATCCATGCCCTCGCCGCGCCGCGTTCCGGCGTGAACCAGCCCGTCGGTATACATCACCACCATCAGCCCCATTTCGAGCGGAACTTCGCTGATTTTCGGCTTGATGTTGCGCCCCAGCCCAATCGACTGGCTCGGCTCATCGATACATTCGATATTCTCCCCGCGCGCCAGGTACATCGGCGATTCATTGTTACGCGCCAGCACCACTGTTTTGGTGTGCAAATCCACAGAAAGGATATTGAGCGTGCTGGAGACCTTTCCGCCTCGCTCGCTGAACAGGTAATCGGAAGCCGCCCGCGCCGCCGCGCCGTCCCGCACGCCCTCGGCCAGCAGCCCAATCACCTTGCGCACCACCATCATCGAGATAGCCTTGGCCCCACGCCCCGAAGATTGCCCGTCAGCCAGCACCACCGACAGCCCGCCGCCGGGCCGCTCCACGACCTCCAGCGTATCGCCGCTATCAGAGACGGCGTATTTGTTCGTCTTCGCAACCGCAATCTGCACTTCCATAGGGACGATTCTACTCTACTTTTGAAAATGTCCCGAAGGTTGTTGCGAAAACGGGAACATCTCTCGGAGAACCTTCGGGATATTTTTCAACTTTTTCTTTCGGTTTTTATTTTTTCCGCGACGACAACCAGTACCGTACTATGACGGATTTCCACCTTCGAGCAAACCGCGCTGAATCCGTGTTCCGCCAAAAAAACCGTGCTTCTTGCCTCCACGCCTTCCCCGCCCTGGCCCGTGACCCTGAACAACCAGCGCGAACCCCGCTCGAGCAGGGATGCGCCGCTCGTCCAGGCCGCCGGCACGATGATGAAGCGACCATCCTCTTTCAATACCCTTCGCACCTCGGCCAGGGTGCGCGGGTCGACGATATACTCGCTGGGAAAGGTCGAGACCACGCTGTCGAACGAGTCGGATTTGAAGGGCAGGAACTGCGCATAGCCGCGAGACAAGGTAGCGGGGAGATTGTTCCGCGCGAGATTCCGCCTGGCCTGTCGAATCATCTGCGGACTTTCATCCAACCCAACCGCCTGGAATCCGCTCCGGTTCATCTCCACCAGCAGGTGTCCTGGCCCAAAGCCGATTTCCAGCACGCGCTTTCCGCGCAGGCTTTGCCTCGAGCGCTCAGCCGAGAGGTAGGGCAGGGCGGCGCGCCCCCAGGTTTTCCAGCGCCCAATCGAAACGACCGCCGCCACGAAATCATACGTCCAGGCCAGGGCGTGGTAGAAGTGATGGAAGAAAAACTGCATAAATTTGCGCATAGTAAATACGCAGCGTAAATCTCTGATTTGCGCGGGAAAACAGGCGCGGCAAATCTCTGACTCACGCCCCATCGAAACAAGAAAAGGCCTGATTTACATCAGGCCGTCCATGATTCATGAGCAGATTAAGCCGCTTCAGCAGGGGCTTCGATTTCGTCCTTTTTGACGCGGGCAGTGGCCTTTTTGACGGTCTCTTTGGTGGTATCCACTAATTCCTTGCTTTTGGCTTTGGTGGTTTCGACCAGTTCGCGGCCTTTTTCGCGCGCCTTGAGGGTGATTTCCTCGCCCTGGGTCTGGGCCTGCTTGAGCAAGTCTTCGGCCTTGTGGCGGGCTTCGATGGCGGCTTCTTCGGCGCGCTTCCAGGCGGCTTCGGCTTCTTCACTGGCCTTGTCGCGCAGTTCGATGGAGCGTTCTTTGATGACCGCCCGGGTTTCTTCGCCCGATTGCGGGGCGAACAAGAGGGCAACGACCGCGCCGGTCAGCCCGCCGACGATAAAGCCGACCAGGAAAGCGCCAAATTCATCACGTTCAGACATAAGAGTTCTCCTTTCTCTTTGTTGGCAAATTTATTTCTTCTTCTTCAAGCCGACCATTTCCAACATGCGCTGGAGACCGGCAAGATAACTGTTGAGTTTCATCACCGGCTCGACCAGGTTTTGCCCCAGGAACTCCGTTGTGCCGCGCAGGGTGTTGATGGTCTCGTTGGTGGCATCCAGGATGGGCTTGATTTCGTTGTTGAGCAAGTTGATGAGGCTGGCGAGTTGAATGATGAGGATAACCAGCGCCGCGCCGATGATGAGCGATTCGAGCGCCAGGAAGATGATGAAAATATCGCGGATGTTTTCGGTTACGGCAGCGTCGCGCGTCAGGCCGAAGACGGCCAGCGCAGTCAGTGCCACAAAAATTATCACCGAAATGACAATGGCGATGGCGGTTTGCCGGTTGCGGCGCTCGGCTTCTCGTTCTGCGTCCTGCGAAGCGGGCAGGGCGGGGCCGGGTGCGGAAGTCTGGGGTTGTGTCTCTGCCATAAAATGATTATAGCATAGCATGTAATCAAAAGCTGAGTGTGTTCCTTTGAATCATCTGGTTTGATTTCTTATTCCCTCTTGACTTTGCATCTCCCATCTGTTATCCTTAAACTACCGACCGTTCGGTAGGGAGAGCCGATGACACGTGACGACATCCTGCAATCCGCTGCGCAGGTATTCCGCCAGAGGGGCTTTCATGGCGCTTCGATGGCCGATATCGCCGAGGCGGTGCAACTGCAAAAAGCCAGCCTCTACCATCACTTTGGCAGCAAGCAGGAAATCCTGCTCGAACTGCTCGACCAGGCGCTGGAGATGGTCACCGAGCGCATGGCCGAGGCCATGACGCGCGAGATTGCGATCGATGAAAAATTGCGCCAGGCAATGCGCGTCTATCTCAAGACCCTCAGTGAGCAGGGCGACCTGGTCTCGGTTTTGCTGCTCGAATTTCGCTCGCTCGAGCCTGAATTTTTTGCCCGCCACACCCCGAACCGCGACCGGTTCGAGCGCATGTGGCGGGATTTGATTCAGCAGGGCGTGGACGAGGGCGCGTTCCGCTGCGAGAGCGTCTCGATGACCTCGCGCGGGCTGCTGGGCGCCATGAATTGGACCGTCACCTGGTATCGCAGCGACGGGCCGATGACGATGGAGCAGATTGCGGATTATTTCGCGGATTTATTCCTTCAAGGAATATCGGCTGTTGGTAAATCGTAATGACCAATCGCCATTTACCACTCACAAGGAGGAACAATGTACGGTTTCACACCCACAGATGAACAGAAAATGCTCATCGACACGGTGGCGCGCTATGCCAAGAACGACCTGCGCGCCGCCGGTCACGACGCCGACGAGGAAAAGTCCCTGCCGAAAAAACTGGTCGGCAAGGGCTGGGAAGTCGGCGTATTGCAGGCCTCGGTGCCAGAAGCCTACGGCGGGTTTGGCGAGCGCTCGGCGGTGACGGGCGTGCTTGCCGCGGAGGAACTCGCTTTTGGCGACCTGGCGGGCGCGCTGGCGGTCATGACCCCGGCCCTGTTTGTCACGCCGCTCCTGCTGGCCGGTTCCGAGGAGCAGAAGGAGAAGTGGATTCCACCCGTTATCGAGGCGGATTGGACCCCTTACACTGCCGCGTTGATTGAGCCTTCCTTCGACTTCGACCCGAACGCGCTGAAAACGACCGCCGTTCAAGAGGGCGATTCCTATCTATTGAACGGAGCCAAGACTTTCGTCCCGTATGCGGCAGAGGCCGAAGCCATGATAGTCTACGCCAGCCTGGAGGGGGCGACCAAAGCCTTTATCTTGGAAAAGGGCAGCGGGGTGGTCGTTTCCGAGCGGCTCAAACTGATGAGCCTGGACGCGCTCCCCTTGTACGGTGTCACCTTCGAGAACGTAAAAATCCCCTCCGCCAACCTGCTGGAAGGCGATTTCGCGCCGGTCCTGGCCTCCATGCAGGTCGCCAATGCCGCCCTGGCGGTTGGCGTGGCCAAGGCCTCGTTTGAATATGCCCGCGATTACGCCAAGGAACGCGACGCCTTCGGTATGAAAATCGCCCAGAAACAGGCGATTGCCTTCATGCTGGCCGAAATGGCGACGGAAATCGAAGCCATCCGCCTGCTGACCTGGCAGGCCGCCTGGAAACTGGATACCGGCAAAGAAGATGCCTTCATCGACGCCTACCTGGCCTCGACCGGCGCCGCCGATGTGGTGATGATGGTCACTGACCGCGGCGTGCAGATTTTGGGCGGACATGGCTACATCCGCGACCATCCCGTCGAAAAGTTCATGCGCGAGGGGCGGGGATTCGCGTCGTTTACCGGACTTGCAGTTGTGTGAGGCGATATTCGATACCCGATACTCGGAATTTGGATGTAAATACCGAATTATCGAATATCGAATAACGAATTACGAAAGGAAATCCTTATGACCATCGAATTTGAAACCCCCAAACCCGTAGAAAACGCGCGTTTCCTGCTGCAAACCGTCGCCGATAACATGATGCGGCCTGTTTCGCGCCAGTTCGACGAAGAAGAACACACCATCCCGTTCAGTTACATCGAATTCATGCACACCGCCATGAAAGCGATGGGCGCTGGCTCGGCGGGGTCGCTGGCGCCGAGCGAGGAGAAACCCTCACCCCCTGCCCCCTCTTCCACCGGGAGAGGGGAGGGTGAGGGCAAAAAACGCGCCCCAATTGCCTACCAGGTACTGGCCAACCAGTTGGAGATGCTCTCGTGGGGCGATGTGGGCATGTACCTGGTCACGCCGGGCGGCGGATTGGGCGCGGCGGCGGTTCAGGCGGCTGGTTCCGCCGAGCAGAAAGCCAAATTCCTGGCGCGATTTAACGAGGAGAAACCGACTTTTGCCGCGATGTGCATGACCGAAGCCGGCGCAGGCTCCGATACGTCCGCGATTCGGATGCGGGCGGTGCTGGATGAAAAGACCAACGAATGGGTGATTAACGGCGAGAAAATTTTCGTCACCGGCGGCGAGAAATCGTATGTCGAACGCTCCGAATTCGGAAAAGGCTTCCTGGTCGTTTGGGCTTCCATCGACCCCTCGGCAGGCCGGGCCGGGATGCGTTCCTTCGTGGTCGAGGCCGGGACGCCGGGCGTGAAAGTGACCAAACTCGAACACAAACTCGGTATTCGGGTCAGTGATACGGCTTCGATTTCGTTCGACGATGTGCGTGTACCCTTTGAGAACATCTTGGGCAGCCCAACGGTCGAAAAGACCACCACCGGTTTCAAGGGCGCCATGGCGACCTTCGATGCCACCCGCCCGCTGGTGGCGGCGACCGGGGTCGGGGTGGCGCGCGCCGCGCTGGAGGAAGTCAAGAAAATGCTGGCCGAGCAGGGCGTCACCATCCGCTACGGTCTGCCGCGCCAAAAACTGACCGCCCTCGAACGGGATGTCATCGATATGGAAATCATGCTCAAATCATCCTGGCTGATGGTGTTGAAGGCGGTCTGGATGGCCGACAACAAACAGCCCAACGCGCTCGAATCGTCGATGAGCAAGGTCAAAGCGGGCGACATCGTCACCAAAATCACGCAGAAGGCGGTCGAACTGATGGGGCCGCTCGGCTATAGCCGCGAATACCTGCTCGAAAAGTGGATGCGCGACGCCAAAATCACCGACATCTACGAAGGCACCGGCCAGATTAACCGCCTGGTGGTGGCGAGGCAGGTGTTGGGGTATTCGGGCGCGGAGTTGCGCTAGTTTCAGGTGTCAAGTACCAGGTGTCAGGTTTCCCTGACACCTGAAACCTGATACAGGAGAACCTGATTATGAACAAATATAAAATCCACAATGCCGTCGTCATCGGCTCCGGCACCATGGGCGCGGCGATTGCGGCGCACCTGGCCAATGCGGGCGTGCCGTCGACGCTCTTGGATATTGTAGGGCAGGCCTCAGGTCTGTCCCACGCCGAGCGCAATAAAATCGTCAATAACGGCCTCGAGGCAGCCAAAAAATCGCGCCCGGCTTCGTTTTTCTCGTCGGACCAGCACGCGCTGGTGAGAACCGGCAACCTGGAGGATGATTTCGAGGCCGCCGTCAGCCAGGCGGATTGGATTATCGAGGTCATCGTCGAGAACCTGAAAATCAAGCAAAGCCTGATGGAGCGTATCGACGCGGCGCGCAAACCGGGCAGTATCGTCTCGTCGAACACGTCCGGGATTCCGCTCAAAGACATCGCCGCCGGGCGCAGCGAGGATTTCAAGCAGCATTTCCTCGGCACGCACTTTTTCAACCCGCCGCGTTATCTCAAACTGCTCGAAGTCATCCCCACCGCCGACACGCTGCCCGCAGTGGTCGAATTTATCAGCCACTTTGGCGAATACCGCCTGGGCAAGGGAATTGTGCTGTGCAAGGACACGCCCAACTTCATCGGCAACCGGGTGGCCTTTGGCACGGGCGCGTTTGCGATGGATTTCATCCTCAACAACGGCTACACCGTCGATGAAGTCGATGCCCTGACCGGGCCGCTGATGGGCCGCCCCAAAACGGCCACCTTCCGCTTGATTGACCTGGTCGGAATCGATGTCTGGGACCATGTGGGCCGCAACCTGACCCCGTTAATCCAGCATGATACTTACGCCCTGCCCTACCTGACCGCCGAGAAACCCAACACGCTCATCAAGACGATGATTGAACGCGGCTGGCTCGGCAACAAGTCGAAGGTCGGGTTCTACAAAGAAGTGCGCGGCGCGGAGGGCAAGAAGGAATTCTGGTCGCTCAATTTGGAAACGCTCGAGCACCAACCCGCGACCAAGCCGAGATTTGATTCTGTCAAAGCGGCCAAAGATGTCGAGGGGCTGGGCGACCGTCTCAAGGTCTTTCTCAAAGCCGACGACAAAGCCGCCAAGCTGGTGCAGGCGCTCACCTACCAGGGATTCCAATACGCTTCGGCGCTGCTGCCCGAAGTGGCCGATACCGGCAAACCCATCGACGACGCCATCCGCTGGGGCTTTGGTCACGACTATGGGCCGTTCGAGACCTGGGACATGCTCGGCGTCCGCGAAACGGTCGCGCAGATGAAAGCCGCGGGCTACGCTCCTGCCGGATGGGTGGATGAAATGCTCCAGCGGGGCGTGGAATCCTTCTACCAGGTCGAAGGCGGGAACAAAGTCGGGGTGTACGATGTCGCCAAAGGGCAGTACGTCCCCATCCTCCGCCAAAAAGGGATGGTTTTGCTCAAAGAGCAGAAAGTGGTCACGCAGAACGCCGGGGCGACGCTCTACGACATCGGCGACGGCGTGGGACTGGTGGAATTCCATACCAAGATGAATGCGCTCGATGATGACATTTTCGAGATTGTCAACGAAGCCCTGAACCGCGCCGAAACCGATTTCGACGGGCTGGTGGTGGGTTCCGAAGCCGACAATTTCAGCGCCGGGGCGAACCTGTTCATGGTCGTTGTGGCGGCCCAGCAAGGGATGTGGGACACGCTCGATGCGGCCATCCGCAAACTGCAAGGGCTGAACATGCGCATGCGCTACTCCCCGAAGCCGATTGTGGTGGCCCCGGCGGGGCTGGCGCTGGGCGGCGGCTGTGAAGTGACCATGCACGCCTCGCGCGTGGTGGCGGCTGGCGAGTTGTACATCGGCCTGGTGGAACTGGGCGCGGGCGTCATCCCGGCTGGCGCAGGGACGAAGGAAATCATGCGGCGCGTGATTAACCCGGCCATGCGAACCGAAAGCGCCGAGGTGCTGCCCTTCCTGCAACGCGCTTTCCTGCAAATTGGGCAGGCCAAGGTTGCTACATCCGCCGAGGAAGCGCGGCAGATGGGCATTTTGGGGCCAGCCGACCGGGTGGTGATGAATCGCAGCCACCTGCTGACCGAGGCCAAAAAGGAAGTGCTGCACATGGCTGCGACCGGGTATGCCCCGCCCCCGCCGGAGAAAATCTACGCCGCCGGGCGCGATATGCTCGGCGCGGTGCAGGTTGGCGCGTTCTCGTTCATGGCGGGCGGCTACATCACCGAATACGATAACCACATCGCCCGCAAACTGGCGCACATCTTGACTGGCGGCGGGTTGAGCAAGCCGCAGTGGGTCAGCGAGCAGTACATCCTCGACCTGGAGCGTGAGGCCTTTTTGTCGCTGTGTGGCGAGGAAAAGACGCAAGCGCGGATGTGGAGCCTGTTGCAGACGGGTAAGCCGTTGAGGAATTAAGAGCGTTTGTACACGGATTTCACGGAAAATGCGAAGTTTTTTGAGTATTTTCTGATTCATCAAAACCAATTCGGACACGGAATACACGGAAAACGCGGATGAACACGGAGTTTTTATGGAAAAACCGGGTTATGGCCTTCGACAGGCAAGGCCGAAGTTTGAAGGCAAACACGCTGATTTAAGCGAGAAAATCATCAACGTGTTTTTCAAGGTGCATTTTGAACTGGGTTATGGTTTCAGTGAAAAGGTGTACGAGAGAGCCTTTGGGATTGCCCTGCGCGAAAACGGTTTCGTTGTCGAAGAACAAAAAGCCATTCACGTTTATTTCCATGGGCAGATTGTTGGCGAGTACATCGCAGACATGGTTATTAATGATTTAATCATCCTTGAACTCAAGGCCGCTTCGCAAATACTCAGTGAACATGAAGCCCAACTTTTAAATTATCTCAAAGCGACGAAGTACGAAGTGGGTTACGTGGTTAACTTTGGCGTTGCGCCCAAATTCAAGCGCGTAGTATATGACAATGACCGCAAAGGCTCACTGAGCTGGATGCAAAAATAAAAGACTTTTCCGTGTCGTTCCGTGTACTCCGTGTTTTCCGTGTCCTGTTTTTGAAGGAGACTGACTTATGACTAATCGAGATGCTGTACTCGTTGCCGCCGCCCGCACGCCGGTCGGAAAGGCGAAGCGCGGGGCGCTGGCGACTGTCCGCCCGGATGATTTGATGGCGCTGGTCATCCAGGAGTTGCTCAAACGCGCCCCCGGCCTCGACCCCGCCGAAATCGACGATGTGGTCATTGGCTGCGCCTTCCCCGAAGGGGAGCAGGGCCTGAACATGGCGCGCATGATTGTCCTGCGGGCCGGGCTGCCCATCACCGTTCCCGGCGAGACGATTAACCGCTATTGCTCGTCGGGCGTCCAGTCGCTTGCCCATGCCGCGTATGCCATCCTGGCGGGTGATATTGACGTGGCGATTGCGGGCGGCACGGAGTCGATGACGATGGTGCCGATGGCGGGCTACAAGTTCTCGCCCAATCCGTACTTCGCCCAGGATTTGCCACACTACTATACCAATATGGGACTGACCGCTGAGAATGTCGCCATCCGTTATGGAATCAGCCGCGAGGCGATGGACGAATTTGCCCTGCGCTCGAACCTGTTGGCCGCCAAAGCGGTCGATACTGGCCTGTTCGACCCGGAACTGGTTCCAGTGGAGGTGGAAATCCTGGAACTGGATGCCGATGAAAAGCCCGTCACCCGCAAGTTCACCCACCAGCGCGACGAAGGCCCGCGCGGCGACTCGACGCTGGAGGGCCTCGCCAAACTCAAACCGGCGTTTAAGGAGGGCGGCACGGTCACTGCCGGGAACTCCTCGCAGATGTCGGATGGCGCGGCGGGGGTGGTGGTCATGTCGGCGGAAAAGGCTGGTAAACTGGGGCTGGAACCGCTGGCCCGGTTTGTCTCATTCGCGGTCGGCGGCGTCGAACCCGATTACATGGGGATCGGCCCGGTGGCGGCCATTCCCAAAGCCCTGCAAAAGGCCGGGCTGAAGTTGTCCGACATCGACCTGATTGAGTTGAACGAAGCCTTCGCCGCCCAGGGCCTGGCCGTGATGAAAGAACTCGGCCTGAACCCGGATGTGACCAACGTCAACGGCGGCGCAATCGCCCTCGGACATCCGCTTGGCTGCACGGGCGCGAAACTGACGGCCCAACTCGTGTATGAAATGGCGCGGCGCAAGTCGAAGTATGGCATGGTGACCATGTGCATCGGCGGCGGCATGGGCGCGGCGGCCATTTTTGAAAACCTGCAATAACCGATATTTGATACTCGATATTCGACCTCGAAACATCGAATACCTAAACCCGAATTATCGCGTATCGCCAACCACAAGGAGAAAATTATGCCTTTAACCATTTCCGATCTCATGTCCAAAATGCCCGGCGCATTCGTCCCCGAAAAAGCCCAGGGCCTCGATACCGTGTTGCAGTTCAAGTTCAGCGGCAGCGAACCCGGCGAATGGTATGCCGAAATCAAAGATGGCGCGGTCAAGGTCGAGCAGGGCGCGCACCCGGCGCCCAAGATGACGCTTGCCGCCGATTCAGACGATTACATTGCCCTGTTCACCGGCAAACTCGACCCGATGCAGGCCTTCATGGCCGGGAAACTCAAACTGACCGGCGACTTGAACCTGGCGATGAAGATGACCCAGTTTTTCAAGATGCGCGGGTAGGTCAGTGATTCAGTAACCAGTCAGCAGTAATCAGTTTTAGAAAAAGACGCCGGTCGGCAACGACGGCGTCTTTTAACATTCAATCAATCTGCAAAGTTCAACTTGGTTTTTTAGTGTTTCAAAAACTCTTCCAGCGCGGTTTTGCTGATGCGATAGGCGCTGCCCAGTTTGCGGGCTTTCAGGTCGCCCGCCGTGATGGCGGCGATGACATCTTCCTCGGAGACGCGCAGAACAGCCGCCGCCTCGGAGGGGGTCATCACTTCCGGCATACCGCCACCTGCCGCTGCCCCTGCCGCCGCTCCTGCTGCCATCTGGGGCTGGGCAGTCGGCTGCTGGGCCTGGTTGGCCATGCCGCCGGAGAGGGCCTGGTTCATGATGTTGCCGATGCCCATGCCCGCGCCGATGCCCGCTGTGAGACCTGCGCCGCCGCTGGGGTTGCTGGCGGCATCGCGCATTGCGTCGGCTGCCTGCAACTGGGTGTAGACGTTCATGTCCAACATGCCCATATCGCGCAATTCCTGGGCCGATTTTTCGGAGGGTTTCAGGTTGCCGATGTAGAAGGTCTTGAGCGTCAGGCCGAGCGCGGCGAAGTCATCCTGGGCTTTGGCGCGCACGCCCGCGCCGAGTTCTTCGGTCAGGCCAATCAGTTCGACCACGCTCTTCTTCGCGCCGGTCTCGCCAAGCAGGTCCTGGAACTTGGAGAGCAGCATGGCGCGCAAGCGTTCTTCGATTTCCGAAGTGTGGAATTTGGCCTGTTTGCCGACGATGTTGGTGATGAACAACTGCGGGTCGCTGACCTGGAACGAGTAGGTGCCGAAACCCTGCAAGAGCGCGACGCCCAGACCCATGCCGGGGTTGCGGACGATAATCGGCTGGGGGGTGCCCCATTTTTTGTTGGCGAATTCCTTCATCGAGACGAAGTACACTTCCGCCGGGAAGGGGGTGCGGTCGTTGAAGGCTTTGCCGATGAAGTCAATCAACTTGGGGATGTTTGCCGTCGCCAGGACGTGGCGTCCCGGCCCAAAGACATCCAGCGCCAGGCCGTCGCGGAAGAAGACCGCCGCCTGTCCATCGCGGACGATGACGTTCGAGCCAAGACGGTAATCGCCGATGCTGCTGTCATCGGGGAAACGATGGACGATTTCATCCACCATTTCGTTGCGATATTCGATCACATCAAAAATACGCGCCATGTTTCTCTCCTTTTGAGTGCTGTCAATCAACAGGTTTATTGTAGCCGATGGAATCGCCAAATTCAAGATGATTCATGGGGAATATACGCGGCCTGGGGAGAAAAGTTGTTATTCTTTTTTCCCCTTCATCTGCTTCCCATCCCCGCCATGCTTCAACATGATAATCTCGGCCATCATGCTGACGGCAATTTCTTCGGGGGTTTCGGCATTTAACTCCAATCCCATGGGGGAGTGGACGCGGGCAATGGCTTCGTCGCTGAGGCCTTTTTCTTTGAGTCCCTTGACGGTGGCGGCCCAGCGCCGTTTGGAGCCAATCACGCCGATATAGCGGGCTTTGCTCTCCAGCAGGGCAGGCAGTCCCAGCACATCAACGTTCGAGCCGCGCGTGGTCAGGAGCAGGTAGGTGCTGCGGTTGATGTTCAAGTGTTTGGGCAGTTCTTCCATTGGCACGGGAAAGAATTCGTCGGCGTCCGGGTTCATCTCCGGGGTGCAAAATTCCGTCCGGTCGTCGGAGATGGCTACCCAGAATCCCAGCCATTTGGCGAGGTGGGCCACTGCCTTGCCGACATGCCCGCCGCCGATGACGACTATTTTTTCCTTTGGCAGGATGGGTTCCACGAATACCTCCACCTGACCGCCGCACACGCCGGGGTCGCCGCGCGCCGGGTCGGTCATCGAGTAATTGAGTTTGGTTGGCCTGGCCTCGTAAATCGCAATCATGGCCTCGTCCAGCACGCGATGTTCCAGTTCCCCGCCCCCGACCGTGCCAACAAAGCGCCCGTCTTCGTAGACCAGCATTTTGCTGCCGGTATGGCGCGGAGTCGAACCGCGCGACTCGGTGATGGTGCAAAGCGCGAGGCTCTCGCCGCGTTCCAGGGCTTCGGAAATTAGTTTGTAAAGGGGTTCGTTCATTTTTGGCCTCTTGGGGTCCAAACTTCAGGGGGCGGTCAGCGTGCCGGTCGAAATTTTTGCTGAATTGAGCGCGTTTTTCTCGTGTTCGAGCGCCATGCCCTGGAAAGCCGGGTCGGTTTTGGCGCGCAGCCAGTCGGCTACGGCTTTATGGTATAAGGCGCGGCTGCGGTTGGGAATCAGGCTGTAGGCCACATCGCGCAGGTACGAATTCTTGAAAATGTACTCCTGTTCCTGCGAAAAGCGCGAGCCGCTGCGCGGGAAGGCCAGTTCGGCGCGCACCAGTTGGCGCAATCCGTCCTGGATGAAGCGGTCAATAACGGCTTCGGGCGCGTTAAAAGTGGGATTCGCGCCCGGCAGTGTCGTGGCGTGCGCTTCGGCCATGACTGCGCCGACCCAGAACACACGTCCCACCACCGAGGCCAGCAGGGCGACCGTGCGGGCTTCGCGCGACAGGTTATCGAGGCGGGCTTGCAGGGTCGCGCGCAGCGATTCGGGAATCTGCGCCAGGATGCGGGCGTGTATTTCTTCAGGAGGCGCGCCCTCGGCCAGCGCGCCGGCTTCGACCAGGCTCTTGACGATTTCTTCGAGGAAGTAGGGATTTCCCTCGGCGCGCAGGGCAATTTCGCGCAGGGCAGAATCGGGCAGGCTTTTCAGGTCAGGGTACGCCTTTTTGGCCATTTCAGGCGAGAGTTCCAAAGGGTCGAGCATCATCACCCGCGCCTGGTTGTGCCACTGCGGCTGGGCTTTGATGAATTCGGGCCGCGCCGCGCCGACCAGCAGCATTTGCATGGGTGGTATTTCTGTGGCAAGCAGGTAGGCCAGCAGTTGCATCGACTCGCGGTCGGCCCATTGCAGGTCGTCGAGTATGAGAATCAATCGCTTGCGCTTGCCCATTTGACGCAGCAGTTCGCGCATCAGGTAGAAAATGCGCAGCAACTGTTCGGGATTTGGGATTGGCTTGTCCGCCAGCCCAATCATTTCACCCAAAACCTGGGTGGCTTCCACCTTCAATGCCGGCTGCTCGTTTTCCCAGGCCGATTCCACGCCCCGCTGCCATTGTTCGGCGGCAACCGGGGAGGAATCTCCTTCCTTCACGCCGAATCGGTTGCGGAGCAGCGCACGCCACAGGTAGAACGGAACTTTCGAGGCTTGCGCCAGCCCGCGGGTCGAAAGGATGTGAATGTCCTCACCGAGCGACTCGAGGTAGTTGCTGAATTCCATCAGGAGGCGCGATTTCCCAATCCCCACATCCCCAATCAACAGCGCCATCACCGGTTTATCGGTCTCGAAAACGCGGTCATAGATAAATTTCAATTTTCCCAATTCATCGTCGCGCCCGACCATATTCGTAACCAGGCTGTCGGCGCTTTGGTAGCGGATGCGGCCCGGATTTGCCAGCCGCCCCTCGACCCTGTACGGCTGGACGAGTTCGGCCCTGCCCTTGATGTGGGTTGGCTCCAGCGCCTTGACCCGGAAACTGCCTTGCGCCATCCGCAGCGTATTCTCCCCGATGACGACTGTGCCAGGTTCAGCGATTTGTTCGAGTCGCGCGGCCACGTTGACTGTATCGCCAATGACGGTGTATTCGTTGCGCGTGCCGACGTACCCGGCAAAGACCGGCCCACTGTTGATGCCCACCCGCAACTTGAGGTGTTCCGCGCCCGGAACCCTGGTCGTTTTGCAATATTCGTCCAGCGCCCTCACCAGGTCCAGCCCGGCAGAGACAGCCTCGCCTGCGTCGTTGTCCCCGGCGAAGGGTGCGCCCCATACGGCCATGATGCCGTCGCCCAAATGCTTATCGATATATCCATTGTGCAGTTCGATGACTTTGTCGAGGTTGAGCCAGATGCTCTTGATCATGTCCGAAACGGTTTCATAGTCGAGATGTTCGGCGAGCGGCGAGAAACCATGCACATCGGCGAACAGGACGGTGGCAAGGCGGCGTTCTTCTGGGTAGCGGTTTAGTGTATCAGTGGGCATATCTACAGCGATTGTAACCAGTAAAAGGGTTGGTTGCGTTACCGGGTTGTTACAACACGGATCGTCCCGAAGGCTTTCCTGGAGTTGAGTGCCAGCCTGCGGGACGGCTATGCTATTTTTCCAACAACCCCAGCAGGGCCGGGAGTAATTGCTTTTTGCGCGAGACCACGCCGGGAGCGTCGCGCGTGCCGTCGGGCAGTTTGGGGTAGGGCAGTTCGTCCAGGATGGGGTGCGGATTGGCGATGATGAGGCGGCTGGAGTTGCGCACCACATCGGTAATCAACAGCATGGAGAAGTCGAGCGCGTGCGTTTCCCGGTACTGCTCCAGGGCAGTTTGCAGGCTTTCGAGGTATTCGCCAATGGTCATCAGGTCGGTCACTTCGGCCTGGGCAACGGCGAATTTGAAACCGCCCGCTTCATACGGTTTGATATCGGTGCTGACGATTTCTTTCGGGTCGCGGTTGGAGAGTCCCGCCCCGGCAGAAAGCACCTGCTGTCCGTAGGATTGAATGGTTTCGCCTGCCAGCGGCCCGCTGCCCACGAAGGCCCAACGCGCCAGGCGGATGGCGGCCTGTTTGTCGCGCTCGGTGACGGTCGGTGAAGTCAGAATCAGCGTGTCGGCCAGGAGCCCGGCTAAAAGTAATCCGGCCAGCGGGGCAGGCATCAACAGCCCGGCTTCGGCGGTCAATTCCGAGACCAGGGTCGAGGTCGAGCCGACGATATCGACCGTGAATTTGATGGGCTGGTGGGTATGCGGATTGCCGAGACGGTGATGGTCGAGGATTTCGAGCAATTCGGCTTCTTCGAGCGCGGCGATGGCCTGGCGCGGCTCGTTATGGTCGACCAGCACGATTTTCAGGCGCGGCGGGTTGAGCACCCCGCGCTGGTGGCAGACTCCCAGGTAATTCCCGTTGTCATCCACGACAAAGAAATCGTTGTATTCCTCGCGCAGGATGCGGTTGAGCATATCACGGATGCGGGCGTTGACCGGGAATTTTGGCACGCCGGTATCGGCGGCGTCTTTGCAGGGCGCCGACATGATGTCGGTGATGCGCTGGTCGCTGGTATCGAGGCGCGGGCCAACCACCTGGCGAAAGAAGTTGAACAGGCTGAAGCCGTCGATGATGCCGTAGGGCGTGCCGTCTTCGGTCACAAGCGGCGCAATGCCGCCGGTTCGGCTGGCGAGTGACCAGGCTTCAGTCAGCGGGGCGTCGGGAGGCAGGGTGTCGAGTTGGCGGGTGACGGACTCGAAACGCGGCGATGCGTCGGTCAGCAGGGTGGGCGGCTCCATGCCCAGTTTTTTCAAAATCCAGGCGGTTTGCTGGTTGATGGCCCCAGCGCGCGCGGCGACGGTATCCAGCCCGTCACGTTGGCGCAGCAGCCAGGCATACCCCATGGCTGCTGCGATGGAATCTGTATCCGGGTTAACATGCCCGGTGACGTAAACACGGTCACTCATCTGTGTTTTATCCTTGTGTTTCTGGAAATGTGCGACTGGCAGTCCGTTCTGGCTAATAGTAGCACAAAGGACAATTCCTTTCCACAGTATTTTTTGATATAATTTCTCTACTCAAAGGGAACCTAAAGGCAGAGCGCCTTTAGGTTTTTGTAGTTATTTGACCAGAAGAAATGGGCGATTAAGGAGAATGTATGACCCTTGAAATGTGGATTGCTTTGGGCATTTTGGCCTTTGCAATCCTGTTTTTTGTCACCGAATGGCTTCGCGTCGATGTCGTTGCCCTGATAGTTGTAATTGCGCTGATGCTGACGGGGCTCTTGACGCCAGCCCAGGCGATAGCCGGTTTCTCGAATACGCTGGTGCTAACGATTGCGGCCCTGTTTGTCATCGGGGGAGCCGTGCTGCAAACGGGGCTGGCAGGCATCATTGGCAGCCAGGTGTTAAAAGTGGCCGGGACCAACCCGACTCGCCTGCTGGTGATGGTCATGTTGACTGTTTCCCTGATGTCGGCGTTTATGAGCAGCACCGGCACGGTGGCAGTCCTGCTCCCGGCAGTTGTCAGCCTGGCCGCCAGCGCGCGCATCAGCCCCTCGAAGTTACTCCTTCCCCTGGCCTATGCTTCCCTGTTGGGCGGGGCGCTGACGCTGATTGGCACGCCGCCCAACCTGGCGGTCAGCGATTTGCTGCGCGAAAACGGGTATGCGCCGTTCCAGTTTTTCGATTTTACCCTGCTGGGCGGGTTGCTGCTGGCGAGCGGCATCATCTATATGGCAGTAGCAGGCCGCCGTATGTTGCCAGAACGCGCCGCCGTCCGGGAACTGGCACGTGTCGAAACCCCAAAAGAGATGGTCCGGCGTTATGCCCTGCCTGAAAACTTGTTTTGGCTGCGCGTGCGGGATAGTTCGCCCCTGGTTGGCAAAACGGTGGCAGAAAGCGACTTTGGGAGACGTTTCAATGTCAACATCATCGACCTGAAACGGAAGGCTGAAGGGCGCGCAATCGCGCGGGTTGGCGAAGCGAAACTGGTCTGGCAGGACGAAAAGACTCGTGAGATGAAGCCAACGGTGGATACCATCTTCTATGCCAATGACCTGGTGCTGGCGCAGGGCGCGCCTGATGATATAGCCCATCTGGCTGCTTCCTGGAACCTGGGCGTCCAACTGGCCCAACCTGAAGACGATAAATCGCTTATGAATCAAGAGGTCGGCCTGGCTGAGGTCTTGCTGCCGCCTGATTCTTCCTTGATTGGCAGCACGCTGGTTGATTTGCAGTTTGGCAGCGCGCACCGTTTGACCGTCCTGGGCATTCGCAGACCCGGCTCCGAAGAAGCCCTGAACCTGAAAACCACCAGCCTGCGATTTGGCGATATTTTGCTGGTGCAAGGCCCCTGGCAAAATATCCTCGCGTTGCGCAAGAAGCAGCGAGACTTTGTGGTCATGGGCCAGCCGGAGGCCATGCTTGGCCCGGCGCAGCGGCACAAGGCGCCGCTGGCAGCCGTTATCCTGGCTGGCATGTTGGTTGTTATGATTGGCGATTTCCTGCCGCTTACAACGACTTCCATGCTGGCTGGTTTATTGATGATTTTGACCGGCTGCCTGACGATTGACGAAGCCTATGGCTATATTGACTGGAAAAGCATTGTCTTGATTGCCGGGATGCTGCCGATGAGCACTGCCCTGGAAAAGGCTGGCCTGGTAAATGTAGTGGCTGAAAATATAACCAGCCTGCTCGGGCCATACGGCCCAATCGCGGTGTTGGCGGGCTTATTCTTCGGCACGGCGATTTTCACCCAGCTGCTTTCGAACACGGCGACAGCGGTACTGTTGGCTCCCCTGGCGATGGCCTCAGCCCAAAACCTGGGCGTCCAGCCGCAAGCCTTCCTGATGGCGGTAGGCATAGCGGCCTCGATGGCGTTTGCCTCGCCGGTTGCCTCGCCGGTCAATACGCTGGTCATGGGCGCGGGGAATTATCGTTTCAGTGATTACATGAAAGTGGGCATTCCGCTGGTGTTGATTACTACCCTGGTGGCGATATTGATTCTGCCGTTGCTATGGCCGTTCTAGTCAAAGAGCGTCCCGAAGGTTTCCTCACCTTTAGGACGCTCTTTTTTCATTGTTTGCTGCTTACTCCTTTATCGCTCTCCACACCCGCTCGGGGGTGACCGGGTTGACATCTACATCCACGCCGAGCGCGTCGCGGATGGCGTTTCCGACTGCCGGGGCGACGCCATCCATCGGGATTTCGGCCACCGCTTTGACCCCGAACGGGTGGGTCGGCTCGAACGTCTCGACGAAAATCGTCTCCAGTTCGGGCATTTCGTCGGCCTGGAAGATGTGGTAATCGTGGAAGTCGCGTTCGCGGGCAAACCCCTGCGCATCGTAGACCATTTCCTCGCAGACGGCGTAGCCCAGCGCCTGGGTCATGCCGCCTTCGATTTGCCCGGAGGCCGTCTGCGGGTTGACGATGATGCCGCTATCGACTGCCATGACCAGTTTATCGACCGTTACCGCGCCGGTTTCAGTATCCACCGTTACTTCGGCGAATTGGGCGGCGAAGGGTGGCGGCGAGGAGGGCGAGACATACGAGGCCACGCCCATAATCTGTTCCTGGTTGCTGCGATGGAGCGATTCAAGGGCGATTTCGGTTAGGGGGATGGAACGGCCATCGGGAGCATGGGCTGCGCGCTCGAATAATCGAATACTCGAATACTCGACATCCGAACCAAACATCTTAGCAGCGCGTTTTTTAATCTTCTCCGCCACAATCTCTGCCGCTCGTACTGCCGCCGTGCCGGAAATGTAAGTGGTGGACGAGGCATACGCGCCTTTGTCGAAGGGCGTGAAGTCGGTGTCCGATGAGTAGGTAATCATATCCTCCACCGGCACGCCCAGCACCTCGGCGGCCATCTGCGCCAGGACGGTATCGGACCCTGTCCCTAAATCGGTTGCGCCGACGAGCAGGTTGAACGAGCCGTCGTCGTTGAGTTTGATGGATGCGCCGCCCATGTCAAGATAGGGGATGGCGGTGCCTTGCATGACCAGGGCGACTCCAATTCCTTTGCGCTTCGCGCTGCGGGTGTCAGGTTTTCCGGTGTCAGGCGCCGGGTCTTTCCCTGACGCCTGATACCTGCTACCTGACACCGAATTCCGCCATTCCTCATTCCCAAACTTGTCGTCCCAGCCAATCGCTGCTTTTCCCTGGCGGACGCATTCCTCTAACCCGACGGTGTGGATGATTTCGGGGCGCGGCTCGCGGCCTTCGTTCCAGGCGGTGCTGAAGGGGTGATATTCTCCGGGGCGAATGGCGTTCTTCAGGCGGAATTCGAGCGGGTCGAAGCCCATCTTGCGCGCGATTTTCTCCAGATGGCGGTCGAGCGGCCAGTAGCCTTGCGGCACGCCGTAGCCGCGGAACGCCCCGGCGGGCGGAGTATTCGTGTAAACAATATCGGCGTAGAAGCGGATATTGGGGGCTTTGCGATATTCACCATCGCCGACGTATAAGGCCATGCTTTTGTGGCCGGTGTTGCCGGTCACGGTCAGGGCGTGGGCGCCATTTGCGCCGGTATCCGAGAGAGCATACATTGCGTTGGCGGTAATCGTACCGTCACGCTTGACGCCGGTCTTCATGCGGATTCGCATGGGGTGGCGCGAGCGCGCGGCGATGAATTCTTCCTCGCGGGTGTATTCATAAATGACCGGGCGGCGCGTGGCAATTGTCAGGTGGGCGGCCACGTCTTCCATCAGCACTTCCTGTTTGCCGCCGAATCCGCCGCCAATGCGCGGTTTGATGACGCGAATCCGTTTAACGGGCAATCCCAGCACGGGTGCGAGCATCCGCCGCACGTGGAAGGGGACCTGGGTGCTGGTGCGAATCACCAGACGGTCATCCTCGTCCCAATAGGTGACGCAGACGTGCGGCTCGATGTGCGCCTGCTGGACTTTCGGCACTTCGTACTCGGCCTCGAAAATCTCATCGGCTTCGGCGAATCCTTTTTCCACATCGCCAATGTCAATGCGGATGTGGGCCGCCAGGTTACGGGCCGGGTTGGAATCAGCAAAATTGACGTATTCCGGCTGGTCGTGGATGACGGTTGGGTTGTCCAGCGACTCGCGCATGTCCAAAATTGCAGGCAGGATTTCGTAATCGACCTCGAGCAAGCCGAGGGCTTTTTCGGCGATTTCGGGCGTTTCGGCGGCCACAAAGGCCACCCGGTCGCCCACGAAGCGGACTTTGTTGTCGAGCGAAAAGCAATCCAGCGGCCCCGGAATTGGGTCGGACTGCCCGGCGGTGGAGTAGACGACGCGCGGAATGTCCTGCCAGGTCAGCACCGCTGCCACACCCGGCAGGGCGCGGGCTTTGGAGGCGTCTATGCGCTTGATTCGGGCGTGAGCGTGGGGCGAGCGCAGCACTTTGGCGTGGAGTAAGGCTCTTGGTTCGATATCTGCTGCGAAGGCGGGTTTGCCCTGGGCCAGTTTGACGGCATCGACCTTTTTTTCGGGCTTGCCAACCACCTGCCACGTATCGGTTTCGGGGGCGGCGACCATTTTTGGCAGGGTTTGGGTTGCAACGGCGGTAATCCGATTGTCCGTTTCTCCAGTCTTCCAGTCTTCCGGTTCTTCTGGTTGCCCGCCGTCCACAGGCCACTGATTACTGGATACTGGATACTGATTGCCGACCACCCGCATCACTGCCTGCACCGGCTTCAGGTAGCCTGTACAGCGGCATAGCACGCCGGCCAGGGCTTCGCGGATTTCGGCCTCGGTGGGGGTGGGGTTTTTATCGAGCAGGGCTTTGGCAGCCAGGATTTGGGCCGGGGTGCAGTATCCGCACTGGATGGCGCCGCTCTCGATGAAAGCCTGTTGCAGCGGGTGAAGTCCGCCGGTTTTGCGCCAGCCCTGCTGCGGGTGTTCGCCGAGGGCCTCCAGGGTGGCGATTTTATGTCCCTCGGCCTGGGCAGCCAGCATCAGCGTGGCGTTGACCGGTTTCCCGTCCAGCAGGACGGTGTCCGAGCCGGAGAGTCCGTGTTCGTCGCCGAATTTGACGGAGTGGAATCCCAATCCACGCAATGCGGCCAACAGGCTGGTATGCGGCGGGCAGTCTAATGTATATACCTTTCCATTGATGGTGAGGGAAATGTTCATGGCAGGCTCCTCTCTGACTTGATTCGATGGGTACAATGTCGAGATTGTCAGACAAGTAAATTATACGCGCTTTTGCTCATCAGGCATTGCTTTTTCACCCGTCTGTGTCGTATCATAGTACCAGTGAGGAGACTGCCATGAAATCATTGACCACAGGAACAGCATCCGGTTGTATCGTCTGGCTTATCGTTATCTGTTTGACCAGTTCTTGTCTCTTGCCGGTTGTCGTTGCAATTGGCTCGTTTACTTCGACCACCGAACTGGCAGTGCGCGCCACTGCGCCGTATATCTGCCCGCCAGAGACGACTCCGCGAATTGGGACCTACCAGACCACTATGCGCGACGAATATGGCGTTGACCGGCCCGCGACCGCATCCGTGTTGGAATGCGTAGATGGGCAGGGGAAAGTCGTCAAGGAAGACCCCATTGCATGGACATTTCTCTGGCTGGGAATTTGCGCGGCCATTGGGCTGGTGGTTGTGATTATCGTCAGCCTGTTCATTTCCGCGCCGGTGGGGGTTTTCATAGGGCGGCGTTTTGGAAAAAATAAAACCGACCCCTCGTAGTCTGGCTTTCGTTGGGATTCCGTATCCCAGGCGTAGACGATTTCTAGTCCTGGTTTAATGTTTTACCCCGCGATCTGCCGTATCATAGCGTCAGTGGCGCTTCAGTCACAGAAGGAGGTTACAGACCAAAAAATGGAACCGAAGCACATCAGGGGAAAGAGCGGATAAACGAACCGCTGGCAACCCGAACCGGAAACCCGCCAGGCGTCTGCACGACGATAAAGTGGTTTTATCCCGCGCTTTCTCCGGCAAACCAGAACGGTACGTAAACAGGCGGATGGGCCAAGCCCATCCGCCTGTGTGTTAATAGACGGCGGTGGTCGAGCCTGTCGAGACCTGCGTATCGAGACCAACAACCCAGGACAGTTCTACTTCCAGATAAATTCCAACATTCCGTTTTGGGGCAGTGTCACCGTTTGGGTTTGCGGTTCGACTGTGCCCATGTAGCCCGGCTTATAGGTGCTGCAACTCTCATCGGTCCAGACATTGCCTTTGCAAGCCACCGCGTTTTGCGTCACCGTCCACGCGCCGCTCGCGCCTGGCGGAAGGAAGGCGTAAAATTCGCCGCTGGCATCTGAAACCGCTGTTGTGCCGCTTTCGGCTCCCTCTGGCTTGACATCGAACCCAATGCCCTGGATGGACGTTCCCAGCACATCCACCACCCGCCCCCGGATGACGACCAACCCTTCCGGCGTAATAACCGGGATAGCCTGCAAATCGACCTGTGATTTGAGCAATTCGGCAAACACCCAACCCTGCGCGCCATCCCTGGCTGCCACCCGAATCCATTCCCCGCCCGGCGACTTCCCTTGCACGGTTAACACCGCTTCGGCATCCAGCAGGCGCAGCGCGTCGAACAGGAACCCAGGCCCCAGCCGAAGTTTCAGGCCATCGACTGCCGGGCTGACCTCGAAACTGACGAAAGGCGTGGGGCTGCCGGCTGGGGTGGCGCTTGGAATGGGGGTGGGCGGCAACACAAACGGTGTGGCAGTTCCATCTGCCGTAAGTATTGGCGTGATGGTGGGCAGTGGGGCTGAAGCCGGTTTGGAACAGGCTGCCAGCGCCCCGGCGAGCAGGACCAGGTACAGGATATGTCGTTTAAGCATCTCGTCGCCTTCTTTCGTCTCTGAAAATATTATATCCCGCTTCTCTACCGGACAAACTTCGTGTTAGTTTGTCATTTCGAGCGACAGCGAGAAATCTTCTCCCAGTGCGCAAGATTTCTCCCCGCTGCGCGGCTCGAAATGACAAGAGTAAGATATG
>DAOTZM010000063.1:0-7502 GCA_034434035.1 Anaerolineales bacterium | reverse complement strand
TCTGCGGTCTGCGCAAATTTGAATGCCGTTTACGCAAAATTTCGCGCCAAACTGCCCAAAAAACATCCGCGTTCATCCGCGCTCGTCCGCGTCCTTTTTTAGATTTGGAATTGCTGTCGCACATTGGGGGTGCTTGACGCTTTAGAAAGGTTGTGCTAGTATCAGGCCACCCACTCTCCCGCGTATATCCCGTCCTTACTTCGTAGAGGAGAAGTTATGAGCAAGCGAATCGCCCTAACCCTTTTTGCCGTGTTGGCCATTGCGCTCACCGCGTGCCAGCGCACGGCCTCCACGCCTGTGCCGACACAGTCGTTGGACTTTCCCGGCGCCCCGACGATTGAAAATATTCAGTCAATTATGGTTGCCGGGACGCAAACGGCCGTTGCACTGTACGGGACGCCGGAGGGTGGTCAGGAACAACCCGAAACACCTGCCCCCAATGCCACTGAAACGCCGATTGTCATCTCTGGTGACACACCGGTTCCGGGAGCGGAAACCCCCACGCCGCTGCCAGCCGTGACCCCCATCCCGGCCGCGGCCGGCAGGCCTTCTACTTACACCCTGCAAAAAGGGGAATTCCCATTCTGCATCGCCCGCCGCTTCGATATCGACCCCGACGAGTTGCTGACGCTCAATGGTCTCACCCGGTCGCAGAGTTATTTTACGCCCGGCACCGTGTTGAAAATCCCGCAGACTGGCAAAGCCTTTCCAGGCGCCCGCGCCCTGCTGGCCCATCCAACGCAATACACCGTATTGTCCGGGGACACCATCTATAGCATCGCCTGCAAATTTGGGGATGTAGACCCGCTTGCGATTGCTGCGCAAAACGGATTGCAATCACCCTACACCCTCACCGTCGGCTCACAGATTAGCATTCCCTGACGTCTTGCTGTTTACTCCACACCCGGGCAGGCAGCACGCCCGGGTGTTTCTTTGCCAAAGGAACGAGCGATGAAATTTGAACTGATCCACGCCGAAACAGTTTACCAGGGCCGCGCTTTCGAAGTCCGCCGCGACCACCTGCGCGCCCCCGATGGACGAACGGTCAACTACGACATCATCGAACATACCGGCTCGGTCATCCTCATCCCGGTCGATGCCGCGGGACAGATGCACTTCGTCCGCCAGTACCGTCATGCTGCCCAAATCGAACTGCTCGAACTCCCCGCCGGGACGCTGGAGCCGGGTGAGCCGCCTGCCGAGGCCGCCGCGCGCGAAATCCGCGAGGAAACCGGCATGGAAGCCCAAACATTGGTCGAAATCGGCGCGTTTTACCTGGCCCCTGGTTATTCCACCGAGCTGATGCACGTCTTCCTGGCGACCAATCTGAATCACAATCCGCTCGAAGCCGACGCCGATGAATTCATGAGCGTAGAAAAAATCCCCGTGGCCGAAGCCCTACGCCAGGCCGAAAACGGGGAAATGCAGGACGCCAAATCGCTGGCCGCGCTTCTGTTGGCGAGGCGATACCTTTAGAAAAAAAAAGACAGTCACTGAAAGTGACTGTCTTTTTCATCACGTATTCATTTCTTCCCACGTTCTCTTCATCAACAGCGCATCTTCCTCCATGACGGGGCTTTCGCACAAGATGCGCCCGCCAGCGCCGACATCCTTCAGCGCGCGGAATAATTCCCCCATCTTCAAATCTGATTCAACCACTTTCAGGTGGTTTTTCTCGCCTTTGGGGCCGTATTCGATACCGGAAAGGTGAATGTGGAGTCGCTTCAACGCAGATTCACCCAGCGATTGGCGGTACAGTTCCAGCAGCGCGGCCCACTCCTCGTAAGTGTTGACCGACCCGTCGCCGGGACGGGCGTGCAGGTGGGCAAAATCGAGACAGGGCAGCACGCCTGGGATGGATTTCGACATTTCGAGGGTATCTTCCAGCGAGCCGAGCATGGCGCTCTTACCCATCGTCTCGGGCCGCAGCGTGACCGGGTTCCCAGCGGCGCGCAATTCTTCGACACACTTGGTCAGGCGCGGGATGGCGACTTTCAGCACGTCGGCGGCGGGCTGCTCGAAATACGAACCGGGATGGAAAATGATGTCGGTTGCCCCGGCCAGGCTGCCATAGTGGGCGGCATCCATCAGGCGCTGTCGGCTTTTGGGCCATTCTTCGTCATTGGCGTTCAGGTTGATATAATACGGCGCGTGGACGCTGAGAGCCACATCCTGCGCGCTGGCTGCCGCCCGGATGGCGGCGCAGGTCTCGACCGAAACGCGCACCGATTGCACCCAGCCCAACTCCATCGTATCCAATCCAATCGATTTGCTAAATTGAATTGCGCCGACCGAGCCGCCGGGCTTTTTGGGCGTACCAATTGGTGAGCCGACCGTGCCGAAACGAAATGATAGGGTCATGGAAACTCCTCTTTGTGGCGTGGCGCAAAATGCCATTTTACGCTACAGAAGGGATGAAATTTTCACCCACAAGGGCGGGCCCAACACCAGCAGCCCCACCACCGCCGCCGCGCCCGCCGCAATCAGCACCGCCGCCGCGCCCACATCCTTGCCCACTTTGGCAAGCGGGTGATGGGTGGGGCTGGCTAAATCAACGACCGCCTCGATGGAGGTGTTGAAAAATTCCGCCGACCAGACCATCGCAATCACGACGACCAGCGTGGCCCAATCGCGGGCCGGGAGCGAAAGCCACAGGCCGAGAATTAGGACGCATACGGAGGCCAGGGCATGAACCCAGGCGTTTTTCTGGGTGCGGATAACGTACCACCAGCCATGGAAGGCGTAGCGGAAGGATGCGATGCGGGATTTGATGAATTCGGTCATTCCTTGAGTTTCCCAACGGCATGGACGGGTTGGAAATCCGCCCTACTCGCGCACCTGGATGTGTCCCAGCCCTAGTGTTTCGAGGATTTCGGCCTGGGCCGCCCACATGCGGGCTTTTTTGTCCGTATCGGCGTGGTCATGCCCAAGCAGGTGCAGGATGCCGTGAACGGTGAGCAACTGCACTTCGGCCTCCACCGGGTGCCCGGCGCGGGCCGCTTGCCGGGCGGCGGTTTCGACCGAGATAATGATGTCGCCCAGGTAACGGAAGCCGGTTTCCGGGTCGTCTTCGTCGGAAGGAAAGGAAAGCACATCGGTCGGCGCATTGATTCCCATCCACTGGAGGTTGAGTTCGCGCAGCTGGATATCGTTGGAGAGAACGATGGTCAATTCGACCTCGGCGGGGGCAGCCTGGTGTTTCAGGGCAGCCAGCGCGGCTTTATCCACCAGTTCAAGGGGAACGACGGGTGACAGGTTGGGCATTGACTCAATGGTTATCATGCTTTTTGAACGGTTTTCGGAATGGGGCTGGTTGGGTTTTCGGTCAGGGCGGACGTTTCCGCGGCAGGATATTGAATGCGGGGATGATACTGACCCAGCAGGGTGGTGACGAATGCTTCGGTAATGACTGTCAGGTCTCGAAACGTCAGTTGCGTATCTTCCAATTGGCCTTCTCTTTGGCAAAATTCGATGGATTTGCGCACCAGTTCGCGGATTTGCTCTTCGGAACGAGGCCGCTCGGAGCGGGCGCGGGCCTCTACGTTGTCAGCCAGCATCAGCAGGGCGGTTTCGCGGCTGCGCGGGGGCGGGCCAGGATAACGGAATTTGGATGGGTCGACTTTTGATTTATCGCCGCCTGCGGACTGTACCGCCAGGTTGTAATGATAGCGCGCCAGGAGCGTGCCGTGATGTTCGAGCATGAAATCGACGATGCGGCGCGGCAGCCGGTATTTCCTGGCGAGTTGAACGCCATCCGTCACATGCCGGACGACAAAGCCGGCGGCGGCTTCCGGGTCGAGGTCGTGGTGGGGGTTCAGGTTGTCGGGAAGTTGGTTTTCGATGAAAAACGGCGCGTTGGCAGCTTTGCCTACATCATGATAAAGAGCGCCGACCCGCACGAGCAGGGTATCCAGTTCCAGCCGTTCGGCGGCCTGCTCGGCCAGGTTCGAGACCATCAGGCTGTGCTGGTACGTGCCGGGGGCGCTGCGCAGGAAATATTGCAGGAGCGGGGCATCGGGCCGGGAAATTTCGAGCAGCCGCAAGGTGGTGGTCAGGCCGAGGAAGTCCGCCAGCAGGTACTGGAGCATGAGGGCTATGCTGGCCGAGGCGATGCCATTCAACATGCACGCGCCCAGCAATTGGAAATATCCCAGCCAGTCGATAGCCGCCTTTGGAACGCGATAGGCTACAATGACTGCGATACCGGCCAGTCCAATGACGAGCGCAGCCCAGATAAAGGTGCTGATGCGATGCGCCTTTCCCAGTGAAAGCACGCCAAGCAGCGAGGTGAGCAGGTAGAAAAGGGTCAGTTCCAGCGCATTGACCTGTCCAAAAGCCGCCAGGATGCTGATTGCGACCGAGAGAATCAATCCCCCGCCGGGGCTGAACAGGGTGGCGATGAGCAGCCCAAATGCAGGAATGGGAAAGGCATAAGGCAACAGGGTGCGGTCAGGAATGACCAGGCGCGCGGCAGCCAGGAACAAGAGGAACAGGATGGCAACCAAGACGAGGCTGCGACCGTCGCTATAATAGGCTGGGCGGCGGCGCTGGAAATACGACGCAGTAAAGGTCATCAGCACGCTGATAATTGCAACGCCTCCCAGGTATTCCATGCCGGTATTGCGTGGGCGAATCAGGCCAAGTTTTTCGAGGGCTTCGATGTCCGTTTCGGTCAGGGCTTTGCCGCGCCGCACAACCACCTCCCCGGCCACGTAGGTCTGCGTGACCGGTTCCACTGCCTGGCGGGCTTTCTGCTTGGCGGCGTTGGTTAGTTCGGGGCTGAAAAAACTGTTCGGAACGACAAAAGGGGTCACAATTTCGACGACAATGGCAGCCTGTTCCTCGCTCAAAGAAAAACTGACGACAGACGGGATACTTCCCTGGATGGCAGCAATGCTTTCTTCACGAACTGCGCTGCGCATGACGGATTCCAGTACGCGCAGGGCATCCTGTTGGGTGGTGTTCCAGCGGGTATCGGGCAGGCGCAGGATATTATCGATGGTATCGGGCTGGAGCGTCAGGTCATCAATGGCAGCCATTTGCTCGCGCTTGCTTTCGATTGGCATGACTTCGTCGGCGCGGATGGCTTCGATTCGGTCGAGCGCGGCGCGCAGGCGGGAAATCTGACGGCGGGCAATGGCCGGGTCGGGCGACGTATAAATGGATGCAACGGCCCGTTCGGCAGAATCGCGCGCCAGCGAGGTGCGCACGTCGCTGATGTATTCCCCGTTCGATGGCGCGGTGTAATCCTGCGGCGCGACCTGCCCTGCCTTGACGGGCAGGGTTGGCCCGCTGACTGACACCGGGAGGATAAGGATGGCATAAGCGGCCAGCCCGGTGAGTGTTAACAGGATGAGGGCAAAAAGGTCGTGGCGGTCGACTTGCTGCCACCAGCGGGGAGATTGGTTCATGTCAATTTTGCAGGAGTTCGCGCACGATGGCGCTGACCTGGTCGCCAGGAGCGCGCCCGGCCACTTTGGGCATCATTACCTTCATGACTTTGCCCATGTCGGCGGGGGCCGATGCGCCAGTTTCGGCAACGGCCTGGCGGGCCAGTTCGCGCAGTTCGTCGGGGCTCAGTCCTTTGGGAAGGAAGGCGTTGAGAACCTCGATTTCTGCCTGGGCATCGGCGGCCAGGTCGGCGCGGCTGGCTTTTTGGGCTTCTTCGAGCGATTCCTTGCGCATTTTGATTTCTTTTTGCAAGATGGCCAGCACGGCAGATTCGTCGAGCGTAATGCGCCGGTCGACTTCGGCCTGTTTGATGGCGGCCAGCGCCATGCGCAGGGTGCGTTTGCGCAGTTCATCGCCCGATTTCAGGGCCTGTTTGACGGCTTCGTTTAGTTGGGTTTTGGTATCCATAGTCTCATTATAGCCCTTTGGGATGGGGTAATTGGGTGATTTGTGGATTTCGTGATTGGGTGATTGCATCAACCGTCCCGAAGGTTTTTACAAGCACTTGCAGGCGCGAGATTTAACGTTCGGGACGCTTCATCGTAAATACTAAAATTTGCTGCGAGGCGAGGGCGCTGCGGATTTGTTGGAGTTCGTCTTCCGTGCGTTTGACGGCGGCGGTATAAGCGTAGTCGAAATCGGGGCGGGAGGGGTCGTCTTTGTTCATCCAGGCATGAGAGTCGCGGGGCAGCAGGGGAATGACAAGGGGCGCAAACAGCGGCAGGAACGAAAAATATTCCAGCGGGGGATAGATTCGGCCCGAGATGAGACGAGCATCGCTCACCACCTCGGCCAGATACGGGTCGATGGCGTCTGGCGCCGCCCCGGGATGTCTCTCACGCCAGAGCGCGGTGTAATTGCTATGGGCATAAAAATCCTGGGCGGTATGGGTCAGCCGCCCAAAGGCAGCCCGGGCGAACGAGGCCGGCCCGCCGCTCCGCAGCGTTTCGATAACGGTCCGGCGCTGTTCCTCGATATAGGCATCCCCGGCGGCAAAGGAATTGTTGTCATAGTGGAAATGGTCGTGGCCAAACTGGTAGCGGAGGACATCCTGTCCCAGGTTGGCGCGGACGACTTCTTCGAGCGCGGCAGGCTCGAAATGCAGGCGCAGGGCTTGCTCGGTGATGGCGCGGTGGTATTTCTCCTTCATGAGTCCGATTATACCCAGCGTGGGTGAGAATTGCGCTTTTTCGTTAATGCGGAGAAGCGCAATTCTTATCCATGGGTTCTCTACCGGACAAAACAATCTAAACTGTAATTCATAACTTATTCTTGTCATTTCGAGCCGCGCAGCGGAGAGAAATCTTGCGCACAGGGAGAAGATTTCTCGCTGTCGCTCGAAATGACAAACTAACACGAAGTTTGTCCGGTAGAGAAATCCATGGGTAGTATATTGCTGTAGGGTAATAGGACTTTCTGGCGGTTTTTAGGGCTAAAAACATCCTGTTTCCCGGTTGCTTTTTGCTCACTTTGGTTGTACAATTTTTGCAATCACATTCTGAGGAGGCTAAATCTTATGTCCAATTTCAGTTCTGAAGTCACCAGCGATGATAAGCTGTGGACTGCGCTTGCTTATGCCCTACCAGTTGTAGCCCCTGTTATTATTATGCTGATGGAGGATAAAAAGAACCGTCCATTTATTAAAGCGAATAACGCTCAAGCCTTAATTCTTGGGATTATTTGCTGGGTAGCGTACACTACGGTGTGTGGTGGCGTGTTGGTTTGGTTTTATATGTTGTACCTTGCCTATCAGGCCTACCAGGGCAAGACGGTGGAAGTGCCGGTCATTACCAACTTCGTCAAAGGTCAGGGCTGGGCCTAACCCAACTTTGTCGAACAAATACCCGCGCCCTACAGCGCGGGTATTTTTGTGCAACCTTTCACGGCAGGGCGCGTAAGTAAGGGTATGAACCCCCTCTTACGCGCCCTGCTTTTGATTTTCCAACCCGTATACCGGCCTGCTGTTGCGCCGGTTCGCGTTGACCGTTCCCAACGGCACTATTTTGCCCACCCGGGCATGAAATCGAGGTAAAAATGACTGTCGAAACCAA
>DAOTZM010000062.1:0-19817 GCA_034434035.1 Anaerolineales bacterium | reverse complement strand
TTTCGAGCGACAGCGAGAAATCTTCTCCCAGTGCGCAAGATTTCTCCCCGCTGCGCGGCTCGAAATGACAAGAATAAGGTATGAATTACAGTTTAGATTGTTTTGTCCGGTAGAGAATCCTGCACATCAAACAAAATGCAAATCAAGACCTGGTAAAGGGGATTTTTCGCGCGTACCTGATTCTCAACAAGGAGAATTTCAAAATCCTGACCGCCTGGGGACGCGAGACACTTTCCTACCTGTTCGAGGCCACCCGGTCACAAGCGCGGGGACTGTGGCGGCGGATTCGGCTGCTTCGAACGAAAGTAGAAGAACACCCCGAAACCTTATTCGAACGCCAGCCGCCCCAAATCACGGAACTCGCGCGTCAAATCTACGAAAACCTGAACTCCAACCTGCTGGGCAAGCCCCAGGCACAAAAGAAGGAAATGTTCCAATTGTTGGAAATTACCTTGCGCCCTGAAAAAACCGCCAAAACTGCCCCGCCTTATCCCCCCAAATGACGTTCCGCATCTTCGCGGCGGGTAAAAAGGGTAACATCGCGCCCGGCATTCCGCGAAAGGGTTTCGAGGAAGTCGTGCGAATGGTCATCGGGACTGACCAGCATCGCAACGCGCGCCAGCCGGTCGATATCCGGGTGCTTCATGTCGTTATAAGCAAAATGATAATTTTGCAGCGTGGATAAATGATTGCGAGCCTCCGTCAGGTCTATCAGGTGGCGGGTAACTCCCGACTGGCGTGCCAACCTGTGGGCGGCCAGAACAGATTCCAGCATGGAGACTACATCCACCAGACCGATAACTTTGGTATATACATAGCGATTGTCGGCGGAAAGGCTGAGGTTATATTTCATGGCGGCCTGGTGCTCTCGTTGTACCCTGCGGCGGATAAATCCCACATTATTTTTAAGCATGCCCCCCATGCTTGCATGATGCAGGCTACAAAACAGGCTTCAAAAAGAGCGTCCCGAAGGTTTGTCGAGCCATTCACCAGGCTCGACAAACCTTTCGGGACGTTTTTCCGCAAACCACGAATTGCGAATTACGAATTGCGAATTACTCCGATGACCTCAACAGCCGCAAAGCCGGCTTCCAACGCCTTGCGATTCATCTCTTCGGTGCCTTTGGGGGCGCGGGCAATCACAGCCTGTTCAATCGCCTGCCGCGATACAACCCCTGTCAACCCCACCAGCGCGCCCAGCGCTACCGTATTAGCAGTAATATTCTTTCCGGTGGTTTCTTTAGCCAGGCGCGTGACCGGGATTTTGACCGCCTCCAGGCCAGGGTCGACCATCACGCGGTCTTCATCGACAATCAGGAAACCATCCGGGCGCACGCTGCGGGCGAATTTTTTATAGGCTTCCTGGCTCAGGGCGATGACGACATCCGGCTGCAACACTTCGGGGTGGTCGATTTCGCCATCCGAAATGACGACTTCCGAGCGGCTGGCGCCGCCGCGTGCTTCGGGGCCATAACTCTGGGTCTGGGCGGCCTGCTTGCCATCGTAAATGGCGGCGGCTTCGGCCAGGATAATCCCGGCGAGAATCATGCCCTGGCCGCCCTCGCCAGCCAATCGAATTTCGGTGCGCTTGTCCATTTATTGCCTCCCCACGTTACGCAGGCGAATTTCTTCCTGGTGAGTCTGCTGCTGCACCAGCAAATCGTAAATCTGGGTATATTCCGGGCGGTTTTTCTTCTGTAAAACACCGCGAACGATTCTTGTGTTAGCCTGCTGTTCATCAGGGCTCAGTTTGTCGAACGAGGCTTTCGGGATGCTGTTGTCTTTGAGCGAGCGCATCATCTCGGCGGCGGTGCCAAGCTTGTTGATGCGTCCGTAGGTTGTGTGGCAGTAACTGACCGCCTCCACCAGGCTGAAACCCTCGTTGGCAATCGCTTCGGAGAGATATTTATCCAGTTCCAGGGCGTGGAAGGCCGTACTGCGGGCCACATACGAGGCCCCGGCGGCCATGGCCAGGTCGCAGACCGGGAAGGGCGGCTCGACGTTGCCATACGGGGCGGTTGTGGCGCGCATCCCAACCGGGGTGGTGGGGCTGTATTGGCCGCCGGTCATGCCATAGATGGAGTTATTGACCACCAGCGCGGTAATGCCGATGTTGCGGCGAGCGGCATGGATAAAGTGGTTGCCGCCAATCGCCAGGGCATCGCCGTCGCCCATGATGGCGATGACTTTCATATCGGGACGGGCAATTTTCAGGCCGGTGGCAAAGGCCAGGGCGCGGCCATGCGTGGTGTGCAGGGTATTGAAATCCATATAGACCGGCATGCGCGCCGTGCAGCCGATTCCGGCCACCAGGGCTACCTGGTCGTTATCCAGGCCGAGATGGTCGATGGCGCGAATCAGCGCGCCCATGATGACGCCCAGCCCACAGCCTGAGCACCAGATGGTGGGGAATTTTTTGTTTTTGCGCAGGTGCTGCAAAGTTTCGCTGGCCTCGAACCAGTCTTCACGCGGGATTTGGGCTTCCTGCCTGGTCAGGGAATGCGCTTCGAGAATGTGTTCGGTCATTTTATATCTCCATCGCCGCTAAAATCATATCGGGCGTGACCATTTCGCCATTGGCGCGCGTAACGCGCTTCACCTTGCGGCGTCCGGCCACCCGCTCCACTTCCAGGGCCAACTGGCCCAGGTTCATTTCGGGAACGATAATCCGCTCGACCGAATCGGCCAGTTCTTCGACCGCCGCTTCGGGGAAGGGCCAGATGGTATAGGCGGTGAACAGATTGACCTTTTCGCCCCTGGCGCGCATCTGTTTGACGGCGTGGCGGGCCGTGCGGGCCGATGCGCCGTAACTCAGTACCGCCGTCCGCGCGCCGGGCTGGGTGTCGGCCTGGTAAAGCAGGATGTCGTCGGCGTTGCGTTCAAATTTTCCATTGACCCGCTCCAGCCAGGGTTCGACCTCGTCCAGCCGCTGGGTGGGGAAACCAACCTCGTCATGAAACAGGCCGGTAATGTGGTAGCGGTATCCGCGCCCAAAGGCGGCCATTGGCGGCACGTCACCCTGGTTGCTGTAGGGCTTATAGGTTTCGGGAGATTCGGTCACGGCCTGCTCGAATTTTTCGAAGCTGTTGAAATCGGGCAGTTCGATGGGTTCGCGCATGTGGCCAATGATTTCATCGGTCAGCAGGATGACCGGTGTGCGGTATTTTTCGGAGAGATTGAAGGCTTTCACTGCCAGGTCGAAGGATTGGGCCACAGAGATTGGGCTGAGCGCGATGATGGGATGGTCGCCGTGCGTTCCCCAGCGGGCCTGCATCACGTCGCCTTGCGAGGCGGCGGTCGGCTGGCCGGTGGAGGGGCCAAGCCGCTGGACGTTGACCACCACGCACGGGATTTCGGCCATGACCGCGTAGCCGAGGTTTTCCTGCATAAGCGAAAAGCCAGGGCCGCTGGTGGCGGTCATCGACTTCAACCCGCCGACCCGTCCGCCGATGATGGCCGCCATGCTGGCGATTTCGTCTTCCATTTGGATAAATTTCCCGCCCACTTTGGGCAGCTCGCGCGACATCACCTCGGCCACCTCGGTGGAGGGGGTGATGGGATAACCTGCATAGAAGCGGCAGCCGGCGGCTATCGCGCCCAGGGCAATCGCTTCGTTGCCTTGCATGAGTTTCACAGACAAAGAAACCTCCTTGTTGTACGACAGGTCAGACTTTAGGACAGGTCAGACTTTAGGACAGGTCAGAGACCTGTCCTACTCTAATTTCCGCACCACAATTGCCAGGTCGGGGCAGTGCGTATCGCAAAAATGGCAGGCGGTGCATTTTTCCTGGGCCGCCACAATCGGATGGCGTCCGCTGGGATGCATGGCCAGGACATTGGTGGGACAAAACTCGACGCAAATCGTACACCCCTTGCACCAGGTGGCGTGAATCGTCACCTGGCCGCGCGGGCCTTTTCGGGTGGGGGCTTGCGTGGAAGCAGTTACAGCCTCGGTCATTGCAATCCTTTCTTTTCGATTTTCGTTTATATGATAAATCGTATTAATATGATTTTAGCCAACTCCGCTCCAGTTTAGAATAGATAAACGTCCTGATTTTGACACATCCTATCATAGGCAAAAAATGCCGGATGACATGGGTCATCCGGCATTTAGGCTGAAACCGTCCCGAAAGTTTCGTCGCAGACAGATAGGGTTTGAACGACACCTTTCGGGACGTTGAAATTATGGATTGGTCTGGGAAGGCTGCTGGTTGTTCCAGCGCCCGCCACCCATCATGCCACCACCGTGACCACGCCGGAAACCGGTTCCGTCCTGCGGGCGAACACCGCCATTCAGGCAATTCGCGCCAAAGCCTACGGCCTGCATCCGCTCGAGCATGGCATCGGCCTGTTCCTGGGTCAGCACGCCAGCAGCGACAGCCTTCTCCAGGGCGGATTTGTGGACCGATTCCATCAGCGCGGGGATATCCGCTTCGGCAGTCCCGGCATCGAGCGCAATTTGGACCATGCTTTTGCCAGCGGCGCGTTGTTCCTCCACTTGGGCTTCGGTCAGGCCGAGTTTTTCGGCCAGGGCCTGTTCAACGTAATCACGCATGGGGCCATAACCGCCGTAGCCGTGCATCCCGCCGCCACCCCGGCCCATCATGTAGGATGGAAACGCCTGCGCTGAAACGGGTTGGAACTGGGCAAAGGCAAAGCCCGCGCCAAAGATGACGAGCGCCAGGGCCAGCACCGCAAATACAAGCAACACTTTTTTCATGGTTTTCTCCTTATCGGTTGTTGTTGAGTCTGGATAACCTTTTGCGGTTATCTTGTTCATAGGATACCGCGTGATTGTAAAGATTTCGTGAAGGAATCAAAAAGATTCGGTTCATATCTTTCCAACATTTTGGGGAGAGAAGCACCGTCCCGCAAGCGCTCATCCAAGCGGTTTGAACGGCTCAACCAGGTTTTTCGAGCGGACCTCACCTGCACTTGTCGCGCAGGCGCAAGTGTCGGGATGTTTCCCCAGTTCAGTTTTCACCGGCCAGCAGTTTGATGCGTTCCCAGGGTTTGAGTTTTTCGTCATCCGCCAGCAGCGCCTTCAACTCGTACATCTCATCGCGCAGGGCAGCGGCCTTCTCGAATTCGAGGTTCTTGGCCGCTTCTTTCATTTGCTTTTCCATTTCGACAATCAGGCGGCGGAGTTCACCCTGCGAGGCGGCTTCGGAGGCCTTGCCGGCTTTGTATTTGGCGCGTTCCTCGGCGACCGCCGTTGCCCCGGCCAGGACGCGCTCACGACCCTCGGCGGAAAGCGCATCGGTAATGTCGCGGATGGCCTTGTGGATGCTGACCGGGGTGATGCCGTGTTCCTGGTTGAACTTGACCTGCTTGGCGCGGCGGCGGTTGGTTTCGGTAATGGCAGCGTTCATCGAGTCGGTTATCCGGTCGGCGTACATGATGACCTTGCCGTTGATGTGACGGGCGGCGCGGCCAATCGTCTGGATGAGGGCTGTGCTGGAGCGCAGGAAACCTTCTTTGTCGGCATCCAGGATGGCCACGAGCGAGACCTCAGGCAGGTCGAGACCTTCGCGCAGCAGGTTGATGCCGACCAGGACATCGAAGACGCCCAGGCGCAGGTCGCGCAGGATGCCGACCCGCTCGAGCGTCTCCACCTCCGAGTGGAGGTAATGCACCCTGATGCCCAATTCCTGGATGTACTGGGCCAAATCCTCGGACATGCGCTTGGTGAGGGTGGTGACCAGCACGCGCTCGCCCCGTTCCACGCGCTGGCGAACTTCGCCAATCAGGTCATCAACCTGGCCTTTGGTGGGACGCACTTCCACTTCGGGGTCGACCAGCCCGGTCGGGCGGATGATTTGCTCGGCCACGTTTTCGGCGCGTTCCATTTCGTAAGGGCCGGGCGTAGCGGAGGTGTAAACCGTATAGCCCATGCGCTGCTCGAACTCGTTGAACTTGAGCGGACGGTTGTCCATCGCCGAGGGCAGGCGGAAGCCAAATTCGACCAGCGTTTCCTTGCGGGCGCGGTCGCCGTTGTACATGCCGCGAATCTGCGGGACGGTCATGTGACTCTCGTCGAGGATGAGCAGGTATTCGGAGGGCAGGAAATCAATCAGGGTCCAGGGCGCGGTGCCAGCGGGGCGGCGGTCGAGGTGGCGGGAGTAGTTTTCGATGCCGGAACAATATCCCACTTCCTTGAGCATCTCCAAATCATAGCGGGCGCGCTGTTCGATGCGCTGCGCTTCGAGCAGTTTGCCCTGCTCGTTGAACAGTTTGATGCGTTCAGCCAGTTCCGCTTCGATGTCGCCGATGGCGTCTTTGAGTTTTTCATCGGCGGTGATGTAGTGCTTGGCCGGGTAGATGTCGATTTCGTCCAGTTCGGCGTGGATTTCGCCAGTGAGAGGGGTGAAATCCACGATGCGCTCGACCTCGTCGCCGAAGAAGGTGATGCGGCAGCCGCGCTTGTCGGAGTAGGCCGGGATGATTTCGAGGGTGTCGCCGCGCACGCGGAAGGTGCCGGCGCGCAGTTCCAGGTCGTTGCGCTGGTACTGCCCATCGATGAGCATCCGCATCAGGGCGTTGCGGCGGTAGATTTCGCCGACCTGCAAATGCACCGAGCCGCGCAGGAACTCGTCGGGCGAGCCGAGGCCGTAGATGCACGAGACCGAGGCGACGATAATGACATCTTTGCGCGAGACGAGCGCGGTGGTGGCGGCCAGGCGCAGGCGTTCGATTTCTTCATTGATTTGGGTCTCTTTTTCGATATACAGGTCGTGGCGCGGGACGTAGGCTTCGGGCTGGTAGTAATCGTAGTACGAGACGAAGTATTCGACGGCGTTATTGGGGAAAAAGTCTTTGAATTCCGAATACAGTTGGGCGGCCAGGGTCTTGTTGTGCGCCATAATCAGGGCCGGCATCTGCAATTCCTGGATGAGCGAGGCGACGGTGAAGGTCTTGCCGGTGCCGGTCGCGCCGAGCAGGACCTGGTTTTTCTGTCCATTGCGGACGCCGTTGACCAGCGAGATTATCGCTTCGGGCTGGTCGCCGGTGGGGATAAAGGGGGCGGTCAATTGGAAGGGGGGCATGGGTTTCTCCGGGTCATGGAGGGAACAGACGTTCTATTATAACTCAGTTGCCGCTAACTGAGTTTAGGGTTCAAGGGGCTCTCTGAGAATTTCCGTGATACTGATTTCTCGTACACGGGACCCTTGCGCCGCCCGCAAGGGCAGGTGCAACGCAGAAAACACGGACGAACACCGACAAATCAGCACTTAAAAATCTCTTTCCGTGTGTTTCCGTCAATTCCGTGTGTCACCTGCGCTGCGCGCAGGCGCAAGTGTCCGTGTCCAGGTTTTCACGGAAAATATTGGAGAACCCAAGGCGCATTGCGAGGTTTTCGTAAAGTCGTTCGACGAACCGCCAAGAACACAAAGAACGCCAAGAAACCGAGGCTATGCCCAAAGCCCCAATGCAGGGGTTAAATTTCGCAAAACAAAAAAGGCAAGGAGAAATCCCCATGACACTGACAGTTATAGTATTATGGCGCAAGATTTGCGCTATTAGCGCAAATCATAGCAACCTTTGGCTGCGGCCCGCGAAGCGGCTGCGCTATGGAAAAACTTCCTGACAAAGCATGACGAATAGTTATTGAAAATCGCCTTACGTCGGTGTAATATACAGGGAGGTTACAATTCCACAAAGGAGAATCCACATGGCAACCAACAAGAAAAAAACCGGAGTAATCGGTATCCTGACCGGCGGCGGCGACGTGCCGGGGTTGAACCCGGCCATCCGCGCCGTCACCATCCGTGCGTTACGGGAGGGCTACCAGGTTATTGGATTGCGACGCGGCTGGGGCGGGCTGACCGAGATGGTGCGCGATAAAAACCATGATAATAGCGGCAACTATACGGTTTTGTCGGAGGAAATCGTCAATCGCGCCGGGCGCACGGGCGGAACTTTCCTGCATTCCTCGCGCACCAATCCCAGCAAGGTCAAACTCAAGGATATGCCCGAGCATCTGAAGGATAAGCACAAGGAAGAGCGCAACGACCTGACCGAGGAAGTGCTGAAGAACCTCGACTTCCTGGGCATCGATTACTTGATTCCCATCGGCGGCGACGATACGCTCTCGTATGCAGTGCGCATGTACCAGGAAGGGGTCAAAGTGGTTGCCATCCCCAAAACGATGGATAACGACGTACCTGGCACCGACTACTGCATCGGCTTCAGCACCTGCGTTACCCGCACCATTGCACTGGTCAACAACCTGCGCACAATTGCCGGTTCGCACGAGCGTTTCCTTGTCCTGGAAGTGTTCGGACGCTATGCCGGGTTCACGGCCATGCTGCCCACGATGGCCGGCGCGGCCAACCGTTGCGTGATTCCCGAATACAAATTCAACATCGAACACCTGACCGACCTGATGAGCGCCGACCGCCGGCGCAATCCCAGCAAGTATTCGATTGCCCTGGTCTCGGAAGGGGCGATGTTCGAGGGCGGCGAGATGGTCTTTGAAAAGATGGAAACCGATGCTTACGGACACGCCAAACTGGGCGGCATCGGCGACCTGGTCGGCGCGGCCATGAAAGACATTTCCCCCAAATTCAACGGCGGGCAAACGGTGGAGGTGGTCGAACAGAAACTCGGCTACATGGTGCGCGGCGGCGACCCCGACGCCATCGATTCGGTTGTGCCAATGGCCTTCGGCAACCTGGCGCTCGATCTTGTTTTGAAAGGGATTCACGGGCGGCTGGTAGTGCTAAAGAATGGCCGCTACGACAACGTCCCGCTGGATGTGGTTACGTCAAAAAAGAAACTGGTCAACGTCGAGCAGTTCTACGACACCGAGCGATACCGCCCGCGCTACGAAAACTTCGAGATGAAGCCGTTGTTCATTATGACCAGTGAGTTGTAATTTCTCGTAACGCTCTTTTATCCACCAATCCTCACTTGAGTTTAGAGCTCAATTGCACCTTCTCAAAAAAATGGGAAACGTCCCGACACTTGCGTCTGCGCTGCAAGTGCAGGTGTTACGCGGAGAAACGCGGATTTTTTGAGAAATCCGGCTAAATCCAGCCTTTTCCGCGCTCGTCCGCGTCCAAACCAAGACTTTGAAAAATGAGCGAAAAACATTGTGCGGAGTTTATTCGGCTTGTCCATAATTCAGACCAAAGGAGTAAGATTATGAATTTTGCAATGTGGAAGAAGGCCCTGCAAGTCATTCCCGCCGTCAGCAAGGAGGAATGGGACGCGCTCGATTTTGTCTCGAAATGGCTGATTTCGACCCGCGCCGCCGTGCTGGTGATGACCTTCATGTCAGCCGCCCTGGCCGGATTGTTTGCCCTGCGTGATGGGAGGTTCGATTTCCTGCCCTGGCTGGCGCTGGCCCTGGGGCTGATTCTGGCGCACGCCACCAACAACCTGTTCAACGATTATACTGATTACGTCAAAGGCGTCGATAAAGACAACTACTTCCGCACGATGTACGGCCCGCAGCCGGTTGCCAACGGCCTGTTGACCACCACCCAACTGCTGACCTATACCGCCGCAACCGGCGCAGTTGCCGCCGCCCTGGGGATTTACCTTATCGCCATCAACGGCTGGGACCCGGTCATCTGGGTCTTGCTCGGGCTGGGCGCGTTTTTCGTCCTGTTTTACACCTGGCCGCTCAAATACATCGCCCTGGGCGAGGTGGCGGTGCTGCTGGTCTGGGGCCCGCTGATGATTGGCGGCGGTTACTACGTCCTGGCGCGCCAATGGGACTGGAACGTGGTTTGGGCCAGCCTCCCGTACTATTTTGGCGTGACCACGGTCATCTTTGGCAAGCACATTGACAAAATCACAGTGGACAAAGAGAAGGGCATCCATACCCTGCCGGTCATTCTGGGCGAACGGAACTCGCGTTTCGCGGTGATTGGGATGATGGTCGCCCCCTACCTGCTCGTGCTGGCGATGATTGCCCTGAAATATTTTACCCCGGTCATGCTGGTCGTCCTGCTGGCCTTCCCAACCCTCAAAGCGACCCTGCCCCTGTTCCTGCAACCCCGCCCCCAAACCCGCCCCGATTGGTTTCCCGATGGGCAGGGCGGCTGGCCGCTGTTCTTCGCGCCGCTGGCCTTTCGCAACAACCGCGCCTTCGGCGGCCTGTTCATGCTCGGCCTGCTGGTGGATGTGCTGATTCGCATCTACGCCCCGGCGTTTTGGCGTTAACAACCTTTTCCTCCTTTCGGGTGATACATATTTCACCCAAAAAATCTGGACAAAAGTGGTAGATTTCACAGGACAGGCTGTATAATTCCGCCCGTTCAACACGAAAGGAGAGTGCGATATGCCGGTCAATTTTGGAATGTGGCGCAAGGCCGCCTGGGAACTCATCAAACTGGATGACAAAAAAGAGTGGGACGCGCTCGATGTCATCTCGAAATGGCTGATTGCCACCCGCTCGGCGGTTACGGCCGTCACGGTGTATTCTTCCATCATTGCGGGCCTGCTGGCCTGGCGCGATGGCTATTTTTCCCTGCTGCCCTGGCTGGTGGTGACGCTCGGCCTGTTCATCGCGCACGGGACGAATAACCTGCTTAATGATTACACCGACTACTCGCGCGGGGTCGATAAAGACAACTACTTCCGCACTCAGTACGGCGTCCACCCGCTCGCGCAGGGCTTCTGGACGAAATCGCAGCAAATCCAGTGGTTCCTGGTCAGCGGCGTGATAGCCTTCCTTTCCGGCGTTTACGCGCTCTGGTACACGGCCTTCGACCCGCTCGTCATTGGCCTGTTTGCCTTTGGCGCGCTCGTGCTGCTCTTTTACACCTGGCCGATGAAATACTGGGCGCTCGGCGAACTGTCGATTTTCCTGATTTGGGGGCCCATCATGATTGCGGGCGTCTACCTCGTCCTTTCCGGCCAGTGGAGTTGGCTGGCCGCGCTGGCGGGCATTCCCTTCGGGTTGAGCGTCGCCAGCATCAACATCGCCAAGCACACCGACAAACTCGACGACGACAAAGCCAAAGGCGTCGGGACCTTCCCGGTGCGCGCCGGGCAGTCCTTTGCGCGCTATACCACGATGGCAGCCCTTGTAATTGCTTACGCCGTCATCCTCTATCTCGTCATCACCGGCTATTTCTCCACCTTCATGCTGCTCGTCCTGTTCGCCGCGAAGCGCGCCTTTTACGCCATCGCCGTCCTCTCCAAGCCGCGTCCCGCCGGGCCGCCGGCTGGTTTCGAAGCCTTCTGGCCGACCTGGTTTTCGGGCTTTGCCTTCTACCACAACCGCATGTTTGGCGGCCTGTTCGTCCTGGGCGTGCTGCTGGATGTGGCCTTCCGCCAGTTTCCCCTGCCGATTTCCCTCAACTGGCTGGGCGCGATTGCCCTGGGTCTCGGCGCGCTGATTGTCGGGGTTCGTTTCTTGCAAGAGAAGCGGGGAACCAGGTAAAGAAGAATTGTTCACCGTTGCCCAAAGCACTGGCTGCAAGCACGGAACGATAGGAGCGATGCAGCCGCGTTGCACCCTCGGCCTGGCGATTAGGACGAATATCCTACCCAAAAGCCGGGTAATTTAACTGATTTTTAATGTAATTTAGATAAAAAGGGTGTATATTATCAATAACGACACCTGCCCTCCCTTTTACTGGTAATCCAGGTGTCGACGCCGAAACGGTTTGACATGCCCCCCCCATGCAGGCCATATCGGTGGTGTCCCTCCCCCTCAAGGCTATCCGGTATGTCATTATGCATACCGGATAGTCCACTTAATCTACCTGGAGTCGATTTTGGCCGAAGTGGGGAAATTTCGGTCTCCAAATGATGTTCAGGTGTTTTTGCAGATTTCATGCGCCGCGTACAGGCCCGATTCAATCGCGCCCTGAATCCAGGCATGACCGAGCGAAGCATGTTCCCCGGCAAAGTAGATGCGGCCTTCCGGAGCAACAATATGGTCATGCAGCAAGGTCTGCTGACCGGGGTCGAACAGGGCAAAAGCGCCGCCCGCGAATTCGTCATCGTGCCACATCCACGAAGCGCCCGCCTCGAATTCATTCACCACCTGCGGGTGAATCACCGCCACGTTTTCCAGGGCTTGCTCGATGCGGTCTGCCGGGGAGAGCGAACCCCAGCGCTGGGCATCCTCCGACCAGGTGTAGGAGGCCAGGATGACACCGCGTCCCGTTTCGCGGCCATGGTTGGGATAATAGAGATTGCGAATCGGCAGGTCGGTCATCGTCCCGCCGCCAAAGATGCCGTCCTCCTGCTCCCAAAAGCGGCGGCGGCACTGGAACAGGATTTTGGCCGAGGCATCGTAATGCAACTGACGGATGGCGCGCTGCTTGGCGCGCGAGAACGGCTTGAGAGCCTCGATATGCCGCATGACCGGGAGCGGAACCGTCAGGATGGCGTAATCGCCCTTTTCGGTAAAACGTCCGGCCTGGGTTTGGTAGTACACGGTCACATCATCTGGCGATTGGTCGATGGCTGTCATCCTGGCTCCAAAACGGATATCGCTGTGCAATTCGGGCAGGAAGGCGCGCGGGAGCGTATCCATGCCGCCCTGCAACTCGACCATGTTGGTATAGTAATTCCCGGCATCCTCGCGGAACAACTCCAGGAAGGACGAGTTCATGACGGCTTCCTGGTTCATCAGCAGGCCGAACATCTCAATCATGCCCTCCGACCACTGGTTGAGTTCGAGGAACTCGCGGGTCGAGTATTCGTCGTAACGGGCTGTGATTTGCTCCCAGGCCGCCTGGCCTTCTTTTTCGAGCAGGACGAGCAGCGGCTGGAGGGCCTTCATCCACATCGCCCCGGCGGTCAGGCCGCGTTCGCGCGGCGCAACGTCAAAACCGAGCAGGTCAGGGTTGGCCTTGGCCTCGGCCAGGCGCAATTTTTGGCCGCCGACATACACCCAGGCCTTGGGGTTGTCCATCGTGAAGTCCCTGGTCTTCAGCCCAAATTTTTGGATATAGGCCATCGTCAGGCCGTGCGCGCGCGGGATACGCATGGCGCCTGCTTCGGCATACAGGCCATCTGTAAACGGTTCGCGCAAGGTGTGGATGCGCCCGCCGACGCGTTGACGCGCTTCGAGCAGCACCGGTTGATACCCGGCGCGCTTCAACTCGCGGGCAGCCACCAACCCGGCCATGCCTGCCCCCACAATCACCACCTTTTGCGGGCGCGTGGCGGGCGGCAAACCCTTTTCAATCAGATTAAGATAGTCTGACCCGGTCATTTGTCCTCCTGGCAAATTAGATAAAATTAGTATACATTTGCAAAAAAGTAATTTCAAGCCCGCGAAACAGGTACAATATTCCTATGACGACCGTTTACACATACCTTCCTTCGCCCAATCACCGTTTCCCCGACCACCCGGAGCGGCCCGAACGGCTGGATGCGCTGGCGCTGGAGCAGGTTCCCGGCATCGAGCAAATTCCAGTCACCCCGGCAACCATCGAGCAGGTTACGCGCGTCCATCATCCGCGCATGATTGAGCAGTTGGAAGCAGCCTGCCCGCAGGGGCCGGGCATCATCGATTACGCGCCGACTTACGTCACGCGGACTTCGTTTACCGACGCGTTGAACGCCGCCGGGGCAGCCACCAGCGCTGCGCGCGCGGTGCTGGATGGTACCGCGCGCAACGCCTTCAGTATCGCCCGCCCGCCGGGGCATCACGCCGAGCCAGGCCGGGCGATGGGTTTTTGCCTGTTTAACAACGCCGCCATCGCCGCGCAGGAAGCGCTGGAAGGCGGCCTGGAACGGGTGGCCGTGATTGATTTCGATGTCCATCATGGCAACGGAACGCAGGCTGCCTTCTTGAACGACCCGCGCTGCGGCTATCTTTCCACGCATCAGGAGGGAATCTACCCCGGAACGGGCTGGCTGGAGGAGGCCGACAGCGCCGACAAACGCGGACGCATTGTCAACCTCCCCCTCCCTTCGCGGACGGGCGACGAGGGCTTCCGGCAAATCCTGGGGGCGGTGATAAAGCCTTTCGTCTGGAAATTCCAACCGGAACTGTTGATTGTCTCCGCCGGGTACGACGCCCATTGGCGCGACCCGCTGGCCTCGCTGGGTCTCTCGACTGCCGGGTACGCGATGCTTTCGCAAGGATTGGTTGAGATAGCGGAAGAACGTTGCCAGGGTCGAATCGTCTTCCTGCTGGAGGGTGGTTACGATGCCGATAACGTGGCGAACGGCATCGGGGCCGGCCTGGCCGCTTTAACGGGGCATCCACAAAAAAACATCGCCGACGCCTGCCCGCACCGCGAGCCGGAGATTGGGGCCAGGCTGGCGCAGACCCGAGAATGGCACGGATTCGTTGGAAAATGAGTCGGACGGTATGTTTTCGGGCAATCCCGAAATCCGCTTCCAACAACTGATGACCGCCCTGAAAGAACGCGGTTTCCGGCTGACGCCCCAGCGCGTCGAGTTGGCGCGCCTGATTGCCGCCAGCGAAGGACACCCCAGCGCCAGCCAGTTTTTACGAAGCCATCAAGCAGAAATTCCCCGCCATGAGCCATGCAACGGTCTATAAGACCCTGGCCCTGCTCAAGGACATCAACCAGGTCTTCGAGATTGATTTGCATGGCAATAGTCACTACGACGGCAACCGCCCCGAACCACAATCTATGCCCAGGATGACAACAAAGAGAAGTTCGCGCGTGATTTCGTGGCAGCCTGGAACAAGGTCATGAACCTCGACCGCTTCGACTTGGCCTGAGTCTTGCGGAATTCATTCCGCGCCCCGAACCCACCGTCCCGAAGGTTGCCCAAACACCTTCGGGGCGGTTTGGTATAATCCTCGCCGGAGACACTTATGAAAAAATTCCTCTTGCTCATTCCCCTGGCCTTGCTGCTGGCGTTTTGTTCGCCCGCTCCCGCCGCCCAGCCTGCGCCGGATGTATCAGCGATTGTCAGCGCCACGTTGACGGCGGTGGCGCCTGACGGACAGGTCGTATCGTCGGTTCAGGCTGGCGGCGTCGAAGGCCGCCTGGGCTACCCGGCAGATTCGCTGCCCGCCATGCGGATTGTGGCCTTCCAGGTCGCCACCGGGCAATATTATTCGGTGGATACCGTCGCCGGACAATCAACCTACCGGTTGGATGGCCTGGCCGAGGGCAAATACAACGTCCTGGCTTACACCCTCGGCAGCGACTCTTTCCCGGTGGGCCTGGCGGGCGGCTACACCCAGGCCGTGATGTGCGGGATGGGTCCGGAATGCACCGACCATGGCCTGGTAGATGTAATTGTCTTCGACGGTGAAATCACGCCAGGCGTCGATATCCTCGACTGGCTCCAGCCCAACTTCCCACCCATGCCGTAACGCGGAATTCATTCGGCAACATCACCGCGACAACCGCTCGCCCCTGCCCAAAGTGGAGTGAGTCTGGTAAAATAGCCCATGTAAGCCGGAACTTCCCCGTAAACGCAAGCCCCGGTCTCCCATGCCGGGGTTTTTCTGTGTGTATGAACAAGAAAGCAAATCAGCAAGGAAGTAAATCGTCAAATCACCAACCCTCTAAATCACCAAATCACTACATAATAATTATGCTGAAAGAACGAACCGAACTCCGTAATATTGCCATCATCGCCCACGTCGACCATGGCAAGACCACCCTGGTCGATTTTCTCCTGCGCCAATCGCACACCTTCCGCGAAAACCAGCAGGTGGCCGAGCGCGTGATGGATTCCAACGACCTCGAGCGTGAACGCGGCATCACCATCCTGGCCAAGAATACCGCCATCACGCTGTTCGATGATGTTACCCAACAGAACGTCAAAATCAACATCGTCGATACCCCGGGCCACGCCGATTTTGGCGGCGAGGTCGAGCGCATCATGAATATGGTCGATGGCGTTCTCCTGCTGGTCGATGCCGCCGAAGGCCCCATGCCGCAGACCCGTTTTGTGCTTAAAAAGGCCCTCGAGCGCGGTCATAAGGCTGTCGTGGTCGTCAACAAAGTCGACCGGCGTGATGCCGAACCGGCCCGGGTGTTGAACGACACCTTCGACCTGTTCATCGAACTCGGCGCGAGCGACGAGCAGGCCAACTTCCCGGTCATCTATGCCCAGGCCACCACCGGGCGCGCCGGGCTGACCCCCGAACTCGGCCCCGACCTGAAGCCACTCTTCGACACCATCCTGCGCCACATCCCCGCTCCCAGGGTGGACGAGGACGCCCCGCTCCAGATGCTCGTTACCACGCTTGGCTATGACGACTATCGCGGCGTAACCGCCGTCGGGCGCGTCTTTGCCGGCAAAATCAGGGCCGGGCAAAAACTGGCCCGTTTAACGGTCGATGGCAAAAACCTGCCTGAATCAGCCCGCTACCTATACACCTTCCAGGGCCTGAACAAGGTCGAAGTGGAGGAAGTTTCGGCGGGCGACATCATCTCCCTGGCCGGGCTGGAAGGAATCGGCATCGGGGAGACGCTCGCCGACCCGCTCAATCCGGTTGCCCTGCCGCCGATTCGGGTGGAGGAACCCACCGTCCGCATGACCTTCGGCGTCAACACCTCGCCATTTACCGGGCGCGAGGGCAAGTGGAGTACCTCCCGCAAACTGCGTGAGCGGTTGTTCGAGGAACTGCGCACCAACGTCTCGCTGCGCGTCGAGGAAACTGACTCGGCGGAAAATTTCCTCGTCTCCGGGCGCGGCGAACTGCACCTGGGCATCCTCATCGAAACCATGCGCCGCGAGGGCTACGAATTCCAGGTCTCACGTCCCGAAGTCATTTTCCATAAAGCCGAGGATGGCGAACTGCTCGAACCCTACGAGGAAGTCCACATCGAAACCAGCGCCGAGACGGTCGGCGTGGTGGTCGAAATGCTCGGTTCGCGGCGCGGCAAGATGATGGAGATGCACGATGCCGGCGACGGGCATGTCCGCCTGGTCTATATCGCCCCGACGCGCGGCCTGCTCGGTTTCCGCTACCAATTCCTGACCGCCACGCGCGGGATGGGCATTATGAACACGCTTTTTCACGGTTACGACGAGTTGGCCGGGCCAATTGCGACCCGCTCGACCGGCTCGTTGGTGGCGATGGAACCGGGCGACACGACTTCCTACGCCCTGAAAAGCGCCGAGGAGCGCGGCATCCTGTTCGTTAACCCCGGCGTGGCCGTGTACGAGGGCATGGTCATCGGCGAAAACACCCGCCCCGGCGATATTGCCATCAATGTCTGCCGCAAGAAGCACCTGACCAATATGCGCGCCTCGCGCGGCGACATGGAAATCCGCCTGACGCCGCCGCGCCAGATGTCGCTGGATGAAGCCATCGAATACCTGGCAGAAGACGAACTGCTCGAAGTGACCCCGCTTAATTACCGCATCCGCAAGCGCATCCTCGACACCGAAGAGCGCGGCAAGCAGACCAAAAAGACGAAAGAAGCGCTGGAAGAAGCATAACGCAGTAATAGTAAACACTGTGGCGCGGGAGGTTATCCCGCGCTGTTTTTTTAGCACGAAACCAACAGCCAATGAGCGTTCTTGAGAAAATCAAACCTGACGTATGTAACCTTGCAACAATGACATTTGTCACTTGCGTGCGGGGGGCTGTGCAATATTCTCTACCGGACAAAACAATCTAAACTGTAATTCATATCTTATTCTTGTCATTTCGAGCCGCGCAACGGGGAGAAATCTTGCGCACTGGGAGAAGATTTCTCGCTGTCGCTCGAAATGACAAACTAACACGAAGTTTGTCCGGTAGAGAAGCAATATAAAAAAATACTAATGGTTGACAGCAAGTTTTTAGAGGAACCTACGAGACGAACAAAACCAGCCTTTATCCTATTAATCGCAACGATATTTGTGATAGCAAGCAGCTTTTTATATGTTTCTGTCGTTTTTGCGTTATGCAGCGGGGCAGCGTGTAATAATACTGACCCGGGCGCAACAGGTTGCAACGCAGATGCCGCTACGGTTCGCAGAGTGTATCCTCCATCAGCGCGGGTCGAATTGCGATTTTCGGATGCTTGCCAAACACGCTGGCCAAGGGTATGGAATACCGCCAGCCTGAATTATTGGGGGAATGCTGCGCTCAGATATTGGTACTATCATTCCGTGTATCTTGGCCCAGGGTATTCAGCCTACTCCAACCAAAGGCATGGTTCAGGTTATCAGGCTTGTGGAAAAGAAACGTTGTCTTTGAGAGTTGAAAGACTATATGCAAGAAAGTTGGGGCAGCCAGATTATTGCCTGGAAGCAAGCCAGAAAATGGTAGAAAGAGGCTATGCAGTTACAATGGATTGCATGAAACTGAATGGCTTCGAGGGCTTGGTCTATGTTAAGTTTCCAACTGAACAGATTTCAATGGACCCTGCCTTTCAAAAAATATTTCAGGATGTGAAGTGGGACACCTGTGCGGGACCCTGGTCGTTTACTTTTCCCGTTAATCCGCCCTGATAATTTTCGGGCTGCAAAATCACCCAATGCCCCGCCAATCTGCTTGTAACGATTATCGCCGGTCTGCTGTACAGGCATTATCGGCAACAAAAACTTGGACGCGGACGAGAACGGACAAGAGCGGATTTTAAGATTTTTCTCCGCGTATTCGGCTCTGTCCGCGTCCCAAAAATGGCGTTGACCAATTACCAATAAAGTCTATTCTTAAAACGTAGCGAGACTTCCAATTGCCGAAAAAACTTCTCGCATTCGGCGAGGAGTTGGGGTTTATCGTGTTATTTGCGAATTTTTTTCCACCCAAATGCAGCCAGCGCAAACAACAGCGTCAAGATACAGGAAATGACAAATAACCATTTGATGCCGTTGGCGGCCATTGTATAAAATCCCAGGGCCGCAGGCTGGTCAGGGTGGATGGAGAGCATGGTTATTACCCCGATGTTTTCCAGCAGGTCGAAAATCAATGCCCCAAACGGCAGCACATTCAAACGCTGGAGCGGACTGTTTTTGTCCAACGCGCGCTGGAGAAGCAAAGTTATCAGCAGGCTGCAAAAAAATGTGTAGGACAGTGGGTAAATCACATCCACCGTCAACTCGGTCAGGCGGTAACTGGCCCGCCCGGCCTCGCCCAACGCGTCGACCACTGCATAACTCTGCCCTGGCAGCGGAAAGAACATCAGGTCAATAGGGCCGCCCGCTCCGGTCGCCGTGATAGCCGCTTCCGCGCCGGGCAATAGCACGGCCATGCAAAAAGCCATTACGGCGAATGAAACCAGGAGCAGCCATCCTTTTGCGTTGCGAGCCAGCCAGCCGGACAATTGGTTTATCATGTTGCCTCCCGAAATTAGATATTATTTGACTACCGTACACCGGAAGAAGTACACTTCCAAACTTGGAATGCGTGAACGATTAGCATTGAGTTTTTCGCTTTTTGCTGAGCATCAGGGCAGAAGACAAAGAGCAGAGGCGTGTTGCCCTCTGCCCTGATGTCAGGCTTGCGGCGGCGCTCCGGTTGCACTCCTGCAGAGCCGTACCCTCCGCGCAAGCGCACAGATTGTATCAGCATAGTTCCTTCTTCCTTGACAATTTGTTAAGGTTCGCTCGCTTAAATCAAAGGTTAAAAAATCCAGAAAGGAGCAGTACCACCTTAAAATCACCCGTTTTGTTGTCGAAAAACCTTTACCACCTCATGTATTATGGTCGCTACCCGACGGCTGCCCCAACACCCCGCGCCAACTGGTCGATGCCAACGGCGAAGTCACCTTTGCCGCTGCCTACACCTCCTGCCCCCTTGCGGGGGTGCTGTGCCAGGGCGACGCGTTAGAGACGCACGGAACCGGCAGTTTCACCCAGGGTTACGAATCCAAGCGAAACGCTCAAGTAAGTGAGCAGGAATTCAAGCGCGGCGGGGTGTTTCGCGGTAAAGATGGTTTTGCTGGATGTAGTCATAGACCAGGGGA
>DAOTZM010000061.1:0-3097 GCA_034434035.1 Anaerolineales bacterium | reverse complement strand
TCGCAGCATTCTTGCTCAGCTCGTAAGCTTGCTGCAAGGCCCGTTGTTCTTTATCTGTGAGAGTAAATTTTCGCTTTGCCATTCACCTATTGTACGATATTTATTCAACCTGTCCATTAGGAAAATCCCCATGCCCCACAACTTCGACCGCATCATCGACCGCCGCAGCACCAACAGTATCAAGTGGAACGCCTATCCCGAAGACGTTTTGCCCCTCTGGGTCGCCGATATGGATTTCGCCGCGCCGCAACCCATCACCAAAGCCTTACAGAAAGCCGTCGAGCATGGGGTTTTCGGCTACGAACTGCCCGGCAAAGCCCTGCTCGAATCGGTGGCCGCGCGGATGAAGACCCTCTACAATTGGGAGGTTGCCCCCGAAAGCGTGGTCGCTATTACCGGCCTGGTGAGCGGGTTTTACGCCGCCGCCCAAACCCTGTGCCGCCCCGGCGATGGGTATCTCATTCAGCCGCCAGTTTACATGCCCTTCAACGACATCCAGAAACACCAGGGCGTCATCCGCCAGGAAGCGGAACTGGGCTGCGTAGCGCAAGATAATATCTTGCGTTACCAAATTAATTGGGATTCTTTCGACAACGCCTTCCACAGCGGCGGCAGCCGAACGAAAATGTTCCTGCTGTGCAACCCGCACAACCCAACGGGGCAAATCTACAGCGCGGAGGAACTCTCCCACATGGCCGAAACCTGCCTGAAACACGACGCGGTCATCGTCTCGGACGAAATCCACAGCGAGTTGCTGCTGGGGGAGCAAAAGCACGTTCCAGTCGCGTCGCTCTCGCCCAAAATCGCAGAAAAAACCATCACGCTGGTCGCCCCCTCCAAAACCTTCAACATCGCCGGGCTGTTCTGCGGATTTGCCATCATCCCCAACAAAGAATTGCGTGAGCGGTACAAAGAACAGGTCGAGCGCATGACCCTGCACGTTGCCAGCCTGGCCCAGGTGGCCGCCCAGGCCGCTTTTTCAGGCGCATGTGAAGACTGGCTGGCGGAGCTTATTTCCTACCTGCGCGCCAACCGCGATTTCCTGGTGGATTTCGTACAAAGCGAACTGCCCGAAATCCGCGCCACCCGCCCCGAAGCCACCTGCCTGGCCTGGCTCGATTGCAGCGGACTGGTCGAGAGCGGGAAAATCAGCGACAGCCCCTACGCGTTTTTCCTGAAAAACGCCCGGGTGGCCCTGAACAACGGCGCGGCCTTTGGCACAGGCGGAGAAAACTTCCTGCGCTTGAACTTCGGCTGCCCGCGCGTCACGCTGGAGCAGGCCCTGGAGCGAATGAAAAAGGCGCTGGCCTGATATTCAATCCTGATTTTGCCCCCAAAGCAAATGTAAATCGACAACCAGCCCTAAAAATGCTATGATTGGGCAAGGAAACCCCACACCGTCCCGAAGGCTTATTCTGGATTTCCACAAAAAAACTCAAGCCAAACCTTCGGGACGAGTTCCAACAGGAGCCAGACATGTACACACCTGCCGTTATCCGCGTCTCGGCCCAAAGCGGCATTGGCCCCAGCCTGGAACTCTCCAAGGTTCCCTGGCTGTCGCTCTACGACCTCGAAGTCACCCACAACATCCTGCCGCAAATGCCGGCTATGCGCGTCCCGCTCGCCATCGTCAATCCCGAACAAGTCACCTTCGCCATCCCGTAACGCGGAATTCATTCCGCAGACTTAATCACCTGCCTGCCCTCACCCCAACCCCTCTCCCACGAGGAGAGGAGGGAAAACAGAAATGAACCTTCAAACCATCATCGAACGCACCGAAACCCTGGCCCCCTGGGCCGAGGGCGAAAAAATCCCCTGGAACGACCCCGATTTCAGCCGCCGGATGCTCAAGGAACACTTGAGCCAAAAACACGACGCCGCCAGCCGCCGCAAAACCAAAATCAAGAAGCACGTTCAGTGGATTCATGAATTTGTCCTGGCGAAAACCACCTCGGCCATCCTCGACCTGGGATGCGGCCCCGGCCTGTACTGCGCGGAACTGGCCCGGCTGGGCCACTCGTGCCGTGGAATCGACTTTTCTCCCGCCTCCATCGAGTACGCCGTTGACCACTCCCCCGAAACCTGCTCGTACACCCTGGGCGATGTGCGCGCCGAGAAGTTCGGACGCGGCTATGACCTGGTCATGTTCATCTTCGGCGAGTTCAACGTCTTTACACCTGCCGACGCCCAAAAGATTCTCCAAAAAGCCCAGGCCGCGCTCAGGCCCGGCGGCAAACTGCTACTCGAAGTCCATACCGTCGATACGGTGGAACAGATGGGCAACCAGCCTTCCACCTGGTATTCCTCCGAAAGCGGGCTTTTCTCCGACAAGCCGCACCTGTGCCTGATGGAATCGTTCTGGGACGAGGAGCAAACCGTCGCCACGGAGCGCTATTTCATCATCGACGCCGAAACGGCGCAGGTCATGCGCTTTGCCTCCAGCACGCAGGGCTATGACGAAGATAAGATAGCTTCGATGTTGACGGAGGCCGGCTTCAGCGCGGTCGAAATCCACCCTGGTTTGACGGGTAAAGCCCAAAGCGAGGCAGATGATTTTTACGTGGTCATCGCTCAAAAGTGAGACATTCACAAAATAAAAACGACGGATGGGGGTTTCCCATCCGTCACGCTTTCAGGTAAATTGTGCTTGACCAATAACGATAAAACGGGTCAAGGTTTTGCAGGTGCACTTGCTCGCTGGTCTTGCCGAGGTGAACCGGGAACCCATGCTATCGTGATGGGGTACGTTTGGCGCAGGCAGGAGAGCCGTGTTGCCAGGAACTTACTCAAACCCCGATTTCACCTCCGGGAGTGCCAGCTGGATAGTTTGGTATTCGAATTCTGACCTCCTTTCTGTAACCGGGTAGGTAAAGTAGTTACTGAATATAGCATACAACAAAACCAGGGGGAATACATTAAAACAAACCGTAACAACTGTAAGGTATTGTCTGGACAAAATTGGGGGAATCTTATTGTACAATTTTCTACCGGACAAAACAATCTAAACTGTAATTCATATCTTACTCTTGTCATTTCGAGCCGCGCAGCGGGGAGAAATCTTGCGCACTGGGAGAAGATTTCTCGCTGTCGCTCGAAA
>DAOTZM010000060.1:0-18953 GCA_034434035.1 Anaerolineales bacterium | reverse complement strand
CACATAGTGGATACCCTTCTCTTTGAGCGCAGCGGCGCGGCGGATATCATCCTTGTAGAACGTGTTGCCGCCATCAATGATGGCATCGCCCGGCGCGAATAGTTCCGCCAGTTCTGCTTTCGCCCCATTATAGCCTGACCGTCTGCAAAAAAAAACAAAAAAGACCTGCCGGGTTAGGGCAGGCCACATGGCAGCAGATTTAATCAACCCGTAGAGCGCTGGAAACGTTTCAAGAGTTCATCCCAGCCTTTTTGTATCTCGAAGGATTTCAACCGCCAGGTACCGATAATTCCGTAGGGAATGAACAACACAAACAGGACATAAACCGCCCCGTTGATAAAACTGGCGCTCTCGCCGATGAAACGACGCAGGCCAAAATCGAGAATACGGAAGACGATGGCCCCCACGAAAGCCCCGCTCAAGGTTCCAACCCCGCCAATCAAGACAATCAACAACGCGGTGACGGTAAACGCCAGGCTGGCAGTATTGGGGCTGACAATTGGCTGGTAAATCGTGTGCAAAAACCCAGCCAGGGCAGCAGTGATGGAAGAAAGCAGCAGCGCGGCAAATTTGAAGGTAAATGTATTGTAGCCGAGCATTTTGGCGCGGTCTTCATTCTCACGAATGGCAATACAAACCCGGCCCGTCGGAGAATCGACAAAGCGTTTGTATAGCAGGTAGAACAGGATGAAGGTGGTCATTGCCACGAAATAGAGACGCAGGCGCTCGATGGCCGGGTTGATAAACTCCGGTACGATGACGCCCTGCAAACCCACATCCGCGCCGGTGTATGGGCCGAGTTCGGTGGACATCACGATGATGTGAAAAACGCTTGCCATTCCCAGCGTGACCAACGCAAAGGTAATTCCTTTGATGCGCGGCAAGACGATGCCTACCAGCAAGGCTTGCGCAAAAGCCGCCGCGAGTACCAACAAGAAGGTTTGCCAGAGTTCCAGGCCAAAACTTTTAATCGCAATACCGGCAGCATAGGCGCCAACCGCAAAAAACATGCTGTGACCAAATGACAACAGGCCGGTAATGCCGAAAATCAGGTCATAACTAAGCCCAAACATCGCCAGGATGAATACTTCAATGGCAAGCCCTTGCAGAAATTTACTGGCGCCGCTTTCGTTCGCCCATACCACAGCAGGGGAAGCGCCCTCGAGCAAACCAACCACAAAGGGGAACAGAATCAGCGCGAGCAGGGTGAATAACGAAGCCTGATGTTGGCGGAAAAAGGACTTGGTCATGGCGGTTTATTCCTTCTTTCCCAACAACCCATTGGGCATCAGCAGCAGGATGACAACCATCAAGAATATGGTCGAAGCCGGGACGATGGGCGGGGATGGTTTGAAAACAATCTCGGTGAAGGGGATGGCAATGCCTATCTGCCCGTACTTAATCATGAATTGCTGAATCATCCCTACAATGACCGAGCCGAGGGCCGCGCCGGGATAACTGGTCAGACCGCCGATGGCAAGCGCGACCAGCGCGTTGAGCATGACCGTCTCGCCCATGTGATAAGAGATGCCAAAAGATGGCGCGGCCAGCGCTCCGCCCAGGGCCGCCAATCCCACGCCCAGCGCAAAGACCAGGCTGAAGACCTGCCGGACGTTGATACCCAGCGCTTCGACCATCTCGCTATCCTGCACCCCAGCGCGGATAATCATGCCCAGGCGTGAACGTTTGAGCAGCAGCCAGACGGCAATCAGAACAACCAGGCCAACCAACGGGATGAAAATCTCGTTATAAACGCGCACCCGTCCTTCCATCAAAAGAATTGTCGAGCAGTTGAACTGCCACCAATCGGCAAAGGTCGCCGCCGGACAACCCGGCCCTGAACCAGTGAACAAGGCTGGTTTGGGCATGATGAATTCAGGCCGCCCCCACACTGCGCGTACAATTTCAATGCCAATAACGCTCATGCCCAGCGTAAGCATGATTTGGTAGATATGCCGGGTGTAGAGGGGTCGAATCAAAGTGGCTTCCATCAACCCGCCCAGCCCCAAGCCTGCCAGGACGGCGACGACAACCGAAATCAGGAAAAGCCAGTTGGTGCTGAGTCCCACCAGCCAGGCCGTGAGCGGTTCGTTGAAGATGAGGGTCAGAATACCCAGCAGCGCAAGCAGGAAGAACGGCGCGAAGTTACGCCAGGACAATCGCTGCGGGGCAATAGTGACACCCGCCAGCAAGGAAATCGAGAACGCGGCCAATACACTACCTGCTAACAATCCGATGATTGCCAGCACGGGAGAAATCTTCTCGAAGGCTGCCACAGGAGGAATGATTCGCGTCCCCTGGTCGGCCATGAAAGCGTAAGTGCCTGGGCTTTGGGCAAAGACTTGTACATCCCAAATCGCAATTGGGTAGCGGGTAAGGGTCAGGAACAGGATGAGGAGCGAGAGCGCAATCCCGCTCCACCCCGCAAATTTCAGCAGGGCAGGCGGCAAGACGCGGCCCATCCCCCCCTTCAGCCGGAGACGGGCAACAGCAAAAGCCCAAACGTCCTGGAGCGTGAATCCGCTCAGGAGCAGGAGGAAGGGCGGCAGCAGGTCAACAAACGTATCGGGCCTGACGAAGACGGTCCAGGCGATGTAAGCGCCAATCATGTAGAGCGTGCCATGCGCCAGGTTGAGGACATGCAGCAGGCCAAAGATGAGCGAGAAGCCGGAGGCAACCAGGAAGGTGAGCGAACCGACCGCTAACCCGCGCAAGAAAGTGATGACGAAATCCTTGTTCTCCATGCCCTGGGCAGCAGCCAAAAAAAGACTGACCAGCACGCCAAGCGTTATGTAGAGAATAAAATTTTTACGGAGGGTCATTTTGAAATTGTTCATGTCGCTTCCTTCGTTACGCTGCGCCCAGGTAGCGATGAATGGCGGCCTGGTCTTTGACCAGTTCGGACATCATCCCGCTTTTGACCGAACGGCCTTCTTCGATAATGACATAATACTCGGCCAGTTGGCTGGCGACCAGGAAGTTCTGTTCGACAAGAACAATGGTGGTGTTTTTTGAGAGTTCACGAATGGCGGCCATGACGCTTTCGATAATCACCGGAGCCAGCCCTTCGGAGGGTTCGTCAATCAGAAGCAGGGAATTATCGGCAATCAGGGCGCGGGCAATCGCGAGCATTTGCTGCTGTCCGCCAGAGAGGTTAGAACCTGAAAGGGTAATCAGCCGCTTGAGGTCGGGGAACAGGCCAAAGATGAATTCTTGTTTGCGGGCGTAGTCGCCTTTTTTACGCTCGGCAATTTTCAGGTTTTCTTCGACGCTCAGGCTGTGGAAGATGGCGCGGTGTTCGGGGACAAACCCGATTCCGAGCGCAGCGATGTCAAAGGAACGCATTCCATTGATTTCACGGCCATTCAGAATCACCTTGCCCTGGCGGGGCGGGGCTAAGCCCAGGATGGTTTTCAGGGTGGTGGTTTTCCCTGCGCCGTTGCGCCCCAGCAAGGCGGTGATTGTCCCGCGCGGCACCCCCAGGCTGATGCTCTGTAAGATGTGATACTGCCCGATGAAGGTGTGAACGCTTTGAAGTTCGAGGAGAGTTTCCATGGCTACACATTCAACTCATACAGGCCGCCCAGGTAGGCGGTTTGGACTTCTTTGTTGGCTGCGATTTCGGCGGGCGCGCCTTCGGCCAGCACACGCCCCTGGTGCATAACGGTGATGGTATTCGAGACTTTCATGACGACGTTCATGTTGTGTTCGACCAGTAAAACGGTTTTGTTGCCGGCCTGCTGGATTTCTTGAATCAGCTCAATCAAATCAGGCACCTGTTCAGATGCCATGCCGGCCGTTGGTTCGTCGAGCAGCAACACTTCGGGGTCGGGGGCTAAAATCATGCCCAATTCCAGTTTCCGCTGGTCGCCATGCGGCAGGGTTTTCGCAAGCATCAAAGCGCGGTCTTTCAGACCGACTTTTTCCGCGACAACCCAGGCCCGCTCGTGGTATTGTTTTAATGCGGAGGCAGACTGCCAAAATTTGAGATTATCCTGGCCCATGGCCTGCGCCGCCAGGCGGATATTTTCCAGCACGGTCAGGTCGGGAAAGATGTTGGTAATTTGGAATGACCGGCCAATTCCAAAATGAATCGTGCGGTGGACGGGCTGATGGGTAATGTCACGGCCTTTGTAGATGACATGCCCACTGGTTGGTTCCAGGTTGCCTGACAGCAGGTTGAAAAATGTTGTTTTGCCCGCCCCATTGGGGCCGATGATGGCGTGTAAAGTGTTTGCCCGGACTTGCATATTGACATTATCGACAGCGACAAGCGCCCCGAACTCTTTGCGCAGATTGATAGTTTGGAAAATGGTATCTGGGGTTGTCATGGCGCCTTCCCAAAAAAATAGACCGCTGACCGCAGGGAATGGAAAATGCGCAACACTCTGACTGGCACTCTCGATTGGCAGCGGTCAACCCCGCCCAGCCTCCCCCAAATTCCAAAGAGCATGGAAGTTGGGGGAGGAGAAGTACAGACCGGGGCGAAGCGGGGGTTACTTTCCGCTCAGGCTGCCGTAGGGCAGGCTGCCGCAGCGGGCTTTGAGCGCTTCGGGCAGCAGGCAGGGCGGCTCAGGCCGGGTGGTTTCGACGTATTCGTAGAAATTGGCATCGGGGTCAGTCACGTTGAGCAGTTTCAGGATGTACATATCCTGGATGGCAACATGGTCTTCAGGACGGATATAGACCGTTCCCTTGGGACCTTCAAACGTCATGCCTTCCATCACCTTCACGAGAGCCGCGCCGCTGGTGTCACCGCCGGTCAGGCGCAGGGCTTCGACCAGCATAATGGCGGCGTTCATGCCATCGGCATCGAACAGGTCGGGATTCACGCCGTAGCGCGGCTTGGTGTTCTTGACCAGGAAGTCGTTAATCGGGTTTTTGGGCGCGCTGTAGTGGTAGATGATACCATTGGTGCTGCCAAGCGCATTGCCGTACCAGATGGGCATCAGGGTATTGTCAATGAAAGTTGCGCCGAGCGCCATCGTTTCGGTCACGCCCTGGTCTTTGGCGGCCTGCATGAGCGGCACAAACCCGCCGCCCGCCCAACTGACAATGTAGGCTTCCGCGCCCGAGGCGGCAATCTGTTCCATGTAGGGGGTGAAATCGGTGGTGTCGAGCGGCGCAAAGATGTCGTCGGCAACAAATGTGCCGCCTTGCAGCGAGCAGGCATCGCGGAAAGCCGCCGCCGAGCCGCGCCCAAAGGCATAATCCGGCGCAATCTGAACGAACGTTTTGTATTGTTTTGCCAGGTACTGGCACTCGTTAATGGCATCCTGGTAGTTATTGCGGCTGGTGCGGAAGGTGTACTCGTTGAAGTTGACGCCCGTAATGTCGTTGGCGGCGGCGGGAGCCACAATCAGCGGGATTTTGCTTTCGAAGGCAATCCCTTGCAGCGTGGCGGTTGCGCCTGATGACACCGTCCCAACCAGAATGTTGACCTTCTGCACGTCAATCAGCTCGCGGGCAACAGTGGCCGTGTTTTCAGGATTGCTGGCGTCATCACGCACGAAGACCTGGATTTCGCAGTCATCGACCTTGAAGGTGTTCTCTTGCGTGGAGGCGAAGTCGAACTTCTCGCCAGCCGAGCCGGGCGCGCCAGCCATGTATTCCATGCCGAGCATAAACGAGCGCACAATGTGGGCGCCGTAAATTGCCAGGGAGCCAGTCACGTCAGTAATCAGGCCAACTTTGACAGTCTGGGCGCAGGTCAGGCCGGCGGGAGCCGGTTCGGCAGTGGGTGCAGCAGTGGGTTCCTCTACGGGAGCGGCGGTCGGCTCAGCCGGAGGCTGGGTGGGAGCCGGAGGCTGGGTGGGGGCTGGAGCCGGGGTTGCAGCCGGGCCGCAGGCTGCAAGCAGCAGCGAGGCCGCAATCACTACAACAAAGAGCGTACGAAACAGTTTCATGGGTTTTCTCCTCCAAAAAGGGTGTGATGAGACAGGCTGGCACCTGTCAGGTTCGTTGCTGGATGGGCTGCGTGAAGCCCATCCAGCAATGCAAAGGACAATCGGCTATGCCTGGAAGCCTAAAAACGTCTTCGCCGCTTCGCCTTCGCCGCGAGTCAGGAAGGTGGCTGTCACCGGCAAGCCGATGGTGATGTTCTCTGGCTGTTTCACGTCCACGCCCGCCAGTTGGGCGCAGATGCGCGGGCCTTCTTCTAACTCGACCACTGCCGCGCAGTACGGGTTTTTGCGGTCGAACCCGGCTTGCAGCATGGCGGTTGGGGCGATGTAGATAATCGAAAACGCCGCCAGTTTGCCCTTGCCTGAGAAGGTAACGGCCTCCATCTGGCCGCCATGACAGGCCGGGCAAAGCGGGCGGGCCGGGTAATAAACTTTCTCGCAGGCCGGGCAGCGGCTGCCGGTCAGTTGATGTTCGCCAAGCGCGGCGTAATGGGTGGCGTGATTGAACTCGCTCATGGCTTATCTCCGCTCGAAAATATGCACGGTGCAGGTCTGCCCCGTGCCGCCAACGTTGTGCGTAAGCCCCAGGCGCGGGCTGCCGGGCAACTGGCGCTCGCCGGCTTCGCCGCGCAGCTGCTTCCAGATTTCGATGACCTGTCCCACGCCGGATGCGCCGACCGGGTGACCCTTCGATTTCAGGCCGCCGGATGTGTTGACGGGGCGCTCCCCGCCGCGGCTTGTCTTCCCTTCTTCAGCCGCCCGCCAGCCCTGGCCGGGCGCAAAGAACCCCAGGTCTTCGGCGGCGATGATTTCGGCAATCGTGAAGCAGTCGTGGACTTCAACCACGTCAATTTCGGCGGGTTTGACCCCGGCCATCTCATAAGCGATTTCTGCCGCTTTTTTGGCGGAGGGCAGCGAAGTGAGGGTTGGGCGGTCGTGAATCGCGCCATCACTGGCCTGGCCCGAACCGATGACATGGAGCGGATGGTCGGTGAAGCGGCTGGCAATCTCCTGGCTGACCAGGAGGACGGCTGCCGCGCCATCGGAAACAGGGGAACAATCGTATAAGCGCAGCGGCCAGGCGATGTTTGGATTGGCGCGCTCATCCTTCAGGAAGGCCATTTCATCGGCCCACTCGGGAATGGGCAGGCCTTTCTTGGCCGCGCTCTTTTTGCGGATTTCCATGATGTCGGCAATCCGCTGCCCAAACTGCGCTTTGGGGTTCAGCGCGCCGTTTTCGTGATTTTTGCAGCCCACTTTCAGAAAAACGTCTGGCGTTGCGCCGTATTCGGCCATATAGGCGGTGGCCATCGAGGCATACAGGCCGGGGAAGGTGAACCCCGCCGGGACTTCGTAGAGCGCGTCGGCGGCGGTTGCCAGGGTATCGGTGACGCGTTCAATCGGCAGGTCGGTCATCTTTTCAACGCCGCCTGCCAGCACGATGTCGTACAGTCCCGAAGCAATCGCCAAAATGCCCTGACGCAAGGCCGCGCCGCCGCTGGCGCAAGCGTCTTCAACGCGGGTGGCCGGGCGCGGGGTAAGACCCACCCAATCGGCCATGATGGGGGCCGTGTGTCCCTGATTTTCAAACAAGTCGCTGCTGAAATTGCCGATGAAGAGCGCCTCGATGTCATTCGGGTCGAACCCTTTATCGACCGAGGCCAGCATGTCCTGGAAAGCCTCCACGAACAGGTCGCGGCTCGATTGACCGGGAAATGCGCCACATTTCGACATGCCTGCGCCAACCAGGGCCGCGCCCCGGCTGAGTTTGCGAATGGTCATTGTAATTCTCCTGATGTTCAACGTTAAACGTTGAACGCTTAGCGTGATAGGAAAGCATGGAACAGGGCATTAAACTCGCCCGGCTTTTCAATGTGCGGGCTGTGCGCTGTATCAGCAATAACGCGTTCCTCGAAACTGCCGCCAAAGGCCGCGTATTGCTCGAAAACCTTGCGGGTTTGCTGAATCATCGGCTGGGGCGGGTACACTTCGTCGCCGGGCCAGCCGGGGACGTAGCCGAGTTTGCCCAACACGCCCAGGTCGAACATCGAATTGTCCGAGACAATCATGTCGCTGTCGCCGCGCACCCACAGGATGGGCGGTTTTGGGGTGGCGGCCAGCAGTTCGGCCACGTCATTTTTCAGGTACCTGGGCGACCAGCAGTTGACGATACCTTTGGTGCCAGGGGCCACGTTCGGCCAGTTGGGCGAGGGGACGAAATCGCCGGGGTATTTCTCGGGACCGGTCTTTTCCATCAGCGCGGCGGTCAGGAAGTCTTCTTCGCGCGCGGCGCGGAAGGGGGCTTTGTAGTAGAAGGTATTGATAACATTGCGCGGGGCGTTCGGGTCTTCGGCGCCGCGTTCGCCATTGGCAATCAGTTGAACGAAAGTGGCGTTAACCACGCCGCCGCCCGAACCGGCAAAATCATCATAGCAGGGCGTTCCATCCACGTCTTTGGTGCCGCCGAAGCCATAAGGAGAGACGGGGCAAATCAGGGTCAGCGACAGGGCGCGGCCCGGGTAGTCGGTGGCGAAACGGTACAAGACTCCCGCGCCCATCGACCAGCCGACGAAATGGGCTTTTTCCAGGCCGAGCGTGTCCAACAGGGCGGCAACATCATCCGAAAGGTCGCGCATGCCGCGCGTGGAGTCGATCAGTTTGTCTTCCGTCCAGCCGTAACCGCGCAAATCGGGGGCGATGCCGCAAAACCCGGCAGGCAGGGCCAGCATGGTTTCTTCCCAATACAGCGCGGCGGAGAAGTTGCCATGCAGGAAGACGACCGGAATGCCGTCCTGCGGCCCGGAGAAGTAAACGTTGTGTTCAATGCGGGCAGTAGCGACCATTTTGTTGGTAATACCGGGCAAGGGAGTGGGTTTTTCCATTTGGCTGCTCCTTTTTTTCTAAAACCTGACAATCACGTTAACCGTGGAACGTTCAACATCTTCGGCACAATGCCCAGGCGGTGGGCTTCTTCGCGCAGCCACTCGCGGAAATCGGGATGGGCAATTTTGATGAGGGCTTCCATCCGGTCGCGCACGCTGCGCCCGCGCAGTTCGGCCACGCCGTATTCGGTCACGATGGTATCGACATCCTGGCTGGGGACGGTCACTTCCGCGCCTTCCGAAAGAATCGGGACGATGGTGGAGATTGCGCCGTCTTTGGCCGTGGAGCGCAGCGCGATGATGCCGCGTCCGCCGGGGGAGAGTTGCGCGCCGCGATGGATGTCCAACTGTCCGCCGGTGCCGCTAAAGTGGCGGTAGCCGATGCTCTGCGAGCAGACCTGACCGAAAATATCCACTTGAAGGGCGGTGTTGACGCTGACCATTTTGTGGTTTTTGCCAATCACAAACGGGTCGTTGGTCACTTTGCCCTGCTGGAACTCGACGCCGATGTTGTTGTCAATGAAATCATAGAGTTTTTGCGTGCCAAGCGCAAACGCGCCGACCATTTTGCCCGGCCAGAGCGTTTTGCGGCGATTGGTGACAACGCCGGCTTCGTACAAATCCACCATGCCATCGGTGAACATTTCGGTATGAATGCCCAGGTCGCGGCGGTCATGCAGGAAGGCGGCGATGGCATTCGGGATGCCGCCGATGCCGAGCTGCAGGGTGGCGCCGTCTTCAATCAAGTCGGCGATATAGCCGCCAATGGCCTGCTCTGCCTCGGAGGGCGGGGCGGGCGCAAACTGAAAGAGCGGAACATGGTTCTCGACCACATAATCGACTTCGGAGATGTGAACCTGCGTATCGCCGAGCGTCCAGGGCAGGTTTTCGTTGATTTCCAGCACCACCAGGTCGGCGGCGGCCATGAGTTGTTTTTCGATGACCAGGCCCAGCGAGAGCGACATGTAGCCGCGCTTATCGGGCGGGGTGGCCGTTCCCCAAAAGACGTTCAACTCTCCCTGCGAAGCGGCGAGTTTGACGGTGGCAGCCTGGTGAAGGTTGTTGGGGATATAGGAAATGCGCCCTTCCGGGTGAACCCGACGGTCTGGGGCGCCATAGAACCAGTTTTCGACGAAGAAGTGCCCGGCCATTTCTGGTTTGAGCACGAAATCGTATTGCCGCAGCGGCAGGCAAACCCAAACGGTCGTGTCTTGCAGGCGGTCGCGGTGCTTGCCCAACTCGGTTAACAGACCGACCGGCTCCGAAGCGGCCATGGCAGTGCCAATCGTCTGGTGTGACTTGACCAGCGAGACGGCCTCGGGGATAGAGAGCAATTTTTGGCGGTAAAGGTCTTGAGGGGTGGTCATGGTTGTCCTGCCGGTTAGGGCATCACCAGGGCAGCTCCGGCCTGGTTGTAGCCTACGCCAGAGCCAATCAGCAGAACCAGGTCGCCCGATTTGATTTTGCCGAGTTGAATGGCGTCATCGAAAGCAGCGGGGATACAGGCCGAGCCCATGTAGCCCCATTTGTCCATCACCCAGTGGGCTTTGCTGAGCGGCAGGCCGAGGGTTTGCATGACCAGTTCAATGGAGGGCTTGCGCACCTGGGTAAAGATAATCATGTCCACCTCGTCCAGGCTGAAACCGCCTTTTTCGGCCAATCCGCGCGCAATTTTGGGCCAGCCCTCGTGATTGACTTCTGGCGGGTAGCGCTGAATGAGCCGCACCTGGGTGCGCCCGGCCTGCACCGATTCGACTGAGGCCGGTTCAAAGGTCCCGCCAGAGTAGATGCCCCAGTAGGAATGATACGAGCCATCGGCCAAAAAGGTGGAGGTGATGAAGCCAGGTTTTTCGCTCGCGCCAATCACGGCTGCCCCGGCCCCATCGCCATAAAAGAACGAGGTGATGTCGTTGGGGTCAGCCAGTTTGCTCATCATGTACGCGCCAATGACCAGGATGTACTTCATCCAGGGGTTGGTGGCAATCAGACCACAAGCCGAGGCCACCCCGGTGGGGAAGGAAGCACAGGCGCAGCCCAGGTCATAGGTTCCGGCGTTGACCGCGCCCAGTTTGTGCTGCACGACGACCGAGGTGGCCGGGGTGATGTAATCGGGGCTGTCGGTGCCGAGCAAAATCATGTCGATTTGTTCAGGGCGGATTCCGGCGCGCTGGATGGCTTCTTGCGCGGCGCGCACCGCCAGGTCGGAGGTGGCCCATTCACGGGGCGCATACCAGCGGGTGAGAATCCCGCTCGATTCGGCGAATTTATCGACCACGCCGGGCAAATCTGGCGAAACCTGCGCCATTCGTTCTTTGAAGGCTTCGTTGGAGTATTCGATTTCTGGAATGCAGCGTCCGGCGCTGAGGATGGTTCCGTAGCGCATGGCGTTTCTCCTATGTTCCTACCACGATTCCACCATCTATGCTGATGGTTGCGCCGGTGACAAACGAGGCTTCGTCACTTGCCAGCCACAGATAGGCATTGGCAATATCGCGCGGGTCGCCGAGCCGCCCCAGCGGGGTATGCGATTTCATGTCGTTGAGGATGTTTTCGGGCATTTGCTGCACCATTTCGGTCATGATGAAGCCTGGCGCAACTGCATTGACGCGGATGTTGTAGCGCCCCAATTCGCGCGCCCAGACTTTGGTCATGCCGATAACGCCCGCCTTGGTAGCAACGTAGTTCGTCTGGCCGAAGTTGCCGTATAACCCGACAACGGAAGATGCGTTGAGAATGACTCCGCCGCCCTGTTTAATCATGACCGGGGACACGGCCTGCGCGCAGTTGAAGACGCCCTTCAGGTTGACGGCAATTACGGCGTCCCAGGCGGTTTCTTCCATTTGCTTGACCAGCTGCCCATCCTTGACGCGCACAAACAGACCATCGCGCAGAATGCCGGCGTTGTTCACCAAGACATCCACCCGGCCATAATGGGCGGCCACATCGTCCACCCAGGCCTGCGCTTCCTGACGGTCGGCGACGTTGACTTTGTAGAAGCGCGCTTCGGGGCCGAGTTCGGCCAGCAGGGCCTTCCCGGCTTCTTCGTTCACATCGCAAATGACAACTTTGGCGCCTTCTTCGGCAAAGCGCAGCGCGGTGGCTTTGCCAATTCCGGCGGCGCCTCCGGTGATGAGGGTGACTTTCTCTTTCAAACGCATGTTGACTTCTCCTTTTTGGATCAATGGCTTTTTGATTTTAGCAAATCGGGTTACGGGCCGGTTACAAAACATCCGCCGGGAGATTCCCGGTTTCAAACGGCACATAATGGCGGATGAACTCGACGGCTTCCTGCCAGGCGGTAAAGTGGATTTCCTCGCTGGTCTGGATATGCCGAATCACGCCCCGGTAAGCATTCGAGCCGGGGTCAACCACAAAGCGGATGACAAACGATGAAATGGAGGGGGGAGTTGGAGCGTCCATCGCTCTCAGGATAGCAGATGGAGGCTGCAAGGCAGTTACAATGCGGATTGTCCACCCGTCAGGCGTTGATACAATCTTTCGGTCTCTTCGGAGGGGCTGACATCCAATTCTTGCCGCAAGACCTGAACGCAGCGCTGGTAGGCGCGCCCAACCTGGCCGCGGTCGCCGAGTTTGTCGTAGGCGAGCATCAGGTGACGGTAGGCGCGCTCCCAGCAGTTATCTTGCGCCAACACGCGCTGGGCCAATTCAATCGCCTCGGCATAGCGGCACTGTTTGAGCATGATTTCCGCCAAATGGTCAGTCGTCTCCAGAAAGAGGGCCGCCAGCCTTTCGCGCTCTTCGGCTGCCCAGGTCTCGTAGAGCGCGTCGGGCAGATACTCCCCCTGGTACAGGTCCACTGCTTTCTGCAGTTCGCCCAGATCGCGGCCCAAGACACGGCGCGCGCGCTGCCAGAATTCCTCGGCATCGAGCCATACATCGGCGCCCGGGCGCAGGGAGTAGGTGGAACCTTCCCGCAAAATGAACGCCGAATCGGCGCCGGGGCCGCGTTCTGGTTCCAGGACCTGATAGAGGGTGTTCAACGTAATCTTGAAATTGCGCTGGGCTGTCGCAGGGTCGGCCTCAGGCCACAGGAATTCGCAAATCTGGTCGCGGTTGAGGGGGGTATGCCGGTAAGTGAGCAAAATCTGAAACAGCTGCCGTGCCTTCTCGCGCCGCCAGCCATTGTTGGGAACAGGCTCCGTGCCGCGCCAGACCTGAAACCCGCCCAGGGTTTGGACGCGCAGCTGGTAGCCGGGGTGCAGTTCCAGCCCGGTCAACCCCATCGCTTCAAGTAGCCGGCCGATATAGGCCCCCTCCCATCCATTTTGGCGAGCCAAAAGCAGCAGCGGGATGAAAATCCGCTCATCGGGAGCGCCTAAGAGAGAAGGGCGGGTCAATAAAAAGTCGTACCCATTTGCGCGGCAGGTGGATAGCACTTCAGGGAGAATTTGCGCCAGCCGCCCGGCTTGCCGCTGCCGGAAACAGCCCAACGCCAGCCACAGACGCGCCGCGCTGCGCCCAAACGGGTCGCTGCATTCCTGAAAGCCCGCCACAGCGCGGTTGAGCCAGATTTCAGCAGACTCATATCGCGCAGCCAGAATCAGGCTTGCCCCCATAGAAAGACGCACCTGCGAGGCAATCCACTCGTCTCCGGCCTGGGCGGCGATTTCGATGGCCTCCTGGGCGTGCTGCTGGGCTTTGAGCAGGGCGCCCTGATAGCCGTAGGAGCGGCACAGCCCCCAGCCTGCTTCAACCCGCAGACGCGCCACCGCCAGAGTGCGGCTGATTTCGATGCTTTTTTCGTACTGCTCACGAGCGCGGAGGTAATTTTCCGCGCCGCCAAGCATCATCAGGGCGTGTCCCTGACGCATGCAGCCCACTGCGGTCACAAAGGGCGATTTCAGGGCATCACCGCGCCGCGTTCCATCGAGGGCGGTCTGGCAGGCTTGCCCGCCCAGTCCCATGAAAGAGTAAATCAGCGAAAGGATGAGGACCGTTTCGCGGTGCGCGCGCGGCGTTTGCACAGGCTGACGTTTTTCGGCCTCCAGGCGGCCTTCCAGCCCGCTGCGGGCCTCGTTCAGCCGACCGGTGCGCAGCCAGACCCGAAACAACAGTTCCTCGTTGGAGGGGCCTTCCAGGCGCAATTCCTCAGCGCGCTGACGAAGCCGCTCGGCCTCTTCCACGCGCCCGGCGTTGAGCTTATTTTCGGCCAGCAGCTCAAGCAAACGCACTTGCGCCTCGCGGTCGTGGAATCCATCGCTCAGACGCAAGGCCGTTTCGAGCAGTTCCTCGGCTTTCGATGGGTTAACGGTGTCGAGGTAAACGCGCGCCTGACCGCGCAAGGCACGGGCAACGCCATCCTGCTGGCCGCGCGCCCGCCAGATCGTTTCCGATTGGGTGTACCAGCCCAGGGCTTCCTCGAAGCGGCTGCGCAGGCGGGCCAGGTCTCCCAGCGTAAACACCAGGCCGGGGTGCTGGTGCAGGGTTTCAGGGGGCAGGGAATCGATGCAGGCGGTCAGCGTGTCGAGCCGCCCGGCAGAGAGCAGGGTGACGGCGTAAGAATCCAGTAAATCGGCCATCTCGTCCCAGGCAGCGGCCTCGAGCAGGTGATAAATGGCTGCTTCAGGATTATTCTGTTTCAAGAACCAATCGGCGGCAGCGCGATTCCAGGCCTGACGCTGCGCATCGGGAGCCTGCCTGCGCAAGAAATCGTGGAAGATGTGGTGATAACGTAACACGCCCCCGGCAATTTCGGCCACGAACAAATCCTGCCGTTTGAGGTAGGCCAGCGTCGCAGCAGAATCGGCAGTTCGGCGCAAGGCGTCGCAGGCTTCGGGAGACAGGTCGCGCAGGGTAGCAGTGACAAGCAGGAAATCGCGGATGTCGGCAGGCTGGCGTTCGAAGACTTCGCGCGCCAACACATCGAACAACGTATCCAGCGACCCAGCCTGCCAGCGGCGCGAAAAGTCGAGCGCGCTCAGCTGGCTGCGCAGGCTTTGCCAGATGAGCTGCAAGGCAATCGCCCAGCCTTCGGAGTAGGATTGCAGCGTCTCGACTTCTTCAGTGGTCAGTTCCAGGCCGTAATGGGACCGGAACAGGGCATCGGTTTCGTCCCTGGTAAAGGCCAGCGTGGATTGGTCGAGGGTGAGCACTTCACCTTGCGCGCGCAGGCGGGAGAGTGTTGGAAGGGTGATGGTTGGGCGGCCCGACAACACGGTATGGAGGAGGGCCGGCGCCCGCCCCAGCAGCCAGTCCAAGATAAGCACCGCCTGCCCTTCACTGCTTTCGGTAACGAGGTGGGCATCGTCAAGAACGAGCAGGATAGGTTCATTGAGATATACGCTCAAGGCATTGATGGTTTGATCCAGCACGGCGCGCCAGGGCAGCGGCCCCTGGGCGCCATCCCAATCTTCGAGCATTGCAATGGGCAGGCCAGAAATGCCCGTCAGGGCCTGCCGAATGGCATAGTTGAGATGCAGCAAGAACACAAGCGGCTCGCTGTCCTCCTCGTTGACCTGATACCAGATGAGGGGAGAGATTTCACCAGCCAGTTCGGCCAGGGCGGTGCTTTTGCCATAGCCCGCGCCAGCCTGTAAAATGGTCAGGCGGTAATCCAGCGACTGCCTTAACGCCCGCGAGACGCGCGGGCGCGGCAGGGTGCGCGCGTGGCGCGGCGGCGGGGTGATTTTGGTGCGGAGCAGGGATGTATTCAACATTGGCATCAATCAGGCGTGAGGTATAGTTTATCGCATGATTGAAGGCCTTGACAATAGCCGAGGCTGCCCTTTCACCACTTGCAACACGCCTGGCAAAATTTCGAAGGTCAGGCCGCGCAGGTTGCTGCCAAAACTGGTATAAATTTCGCCATCGGCGTGAATGTAAAGGGGCCGGTCGGATGTGAGCGAGAGTTTTTTGAACGCGCCAAGCCGCACCTGTTTGAATCGCCCGTGCGTGCCCTTCATCACTTCAGGCACCAGCCGGAACATGGTGAATCGGCTGCATTGGGCAACAGTCGCATAGTTCAAGATTCCGTCCGTATTTTTTGCGCCCGGCGCAACCAGAAAACCGCCGCCCTCGCGCGGGCCGTTGCAGACCGTCAACATGATGGTATGCTGCTGCCAAGACTCGGTATCGGTTTCAATTTTGAGAAGCGCCGGGTCGTGATTCAGGATGATGGTCTGGATGACGGCGGTCAGGTACATCAGGAATCCGCGCAGGATGGGCAGTTTGTGCGAGCGGATGGTGACTACCGCATCGAATCCGATTCCGACCGTGTTGTCAAAATACTCCCGGCGTCCGTTTTCGTCGGTCATCAGGCCGATATCCACGCGGGAGGGTTCACCCTTGAGCGCATGTAACAGGGCATGGCCTGATTTCATCGGGACGTTGATGGAGTGGGCAAAATCGTTCCCCGACCCAACCGGCACAACCCCCAGGATAGGACGTTTCTCCGCTGGAGCCTGCATCAGGCCATTGACCACTTCATGCACCGTGCCATCGCCGCCGATGGCGATTACCATCTCGTAACCATCCAACGCGGCCTGGCGCGCCAGTTCGACCGCGTGACCGGGATAGACTGTCCCGCTCCAATCGGCATGACCATATTCCGCAACGATAGGCCGCAAGTCGTTGGCAACCTTCCAGGCGCGGCCCATATCGGCAATCGGGTTCAAGATGAGTTTGGCTTTGCGCGGCATGAGCAGTCTCCCTTCCTGTCGGACAGGTCTCTAACCTGTCTGTTGAATATTCTGCGGCCTGCCCGGCACGGGCGGCTTGACCTTTCCGGCGCAGGCGAAACCGGCAGTGTGGTCAGAGACAGACAAAACGTCCGCCTTACAACCTAACACCAAACTTTATTTCAGGTTCTTAAGGGGAGGCAATTCGCCAGTGCCAAAGCGGGCCTGGAGGAAAGAGCCGCGCGCATGACGCTTGGCGCGGTACAGGGCTTCATCCGACACGCGCAGCAAATCGGAAGCGGTTTTAGCATGGTTCGGGTAAACGGCAATCCCGCCCGAAATCCCCAAAAGCGGTTTTGCGCCATCCGGCAAGACAGGAACGAACTTTTCCATGCGCTGCTTAATCAACCCGGCCAGTTGCGCGGCAGAGTTGCCGTCGGTTTCGGGCATGATCATCGCCATTTCATCGCCGCCGTAACGGGCCAGGAAATCGCTGGAACGCTTGCCCTCGGCCAGGAAGCGGGCGAAGTCGCGCAAGACCCGGTCGCCTACATCATGACCATACGTATCGTTGATGGCCTTGAACCCATCCAGGTCCATCATCAAGACGGCAAATTGATGCCCGTAACGCTCAGCGCGCTGGACTTCGTTCTCCAGGCGGGCATCGAGCGCGCGGCGATTGGGCAGGCCGGTCAGCATGTCACTCATGGCTTCTCTCGACATGGATTGGTGCAGGCGGGCATTGACAATGGCGACTGCCGCCTGGGAAGCCAGCAAATCGAGCAGGCGTAACTCGGAGGGAGAAAATTTCCGCCCCGGCTGGAGCGACATATTCATCACTCCCACAACCGCCTCTTCACTCTTGAGCGGGATACCGACGATTGCGCCCCGCCAGGAAGCAGGCGCGGTCTGGAACAGGGGATGCCCGTGCATATCATCCACCAGGATGGTTTGCTTGGACCGCGCAACGGTGTAGGTCAGCCCATCCGGGCGCGGCAGCGAAAAAATCTGGTTGCGGTTGCCCGCCGCATCCAACGCGGCCCCAAAGCGGAGCACGCCGTTCTCGTACAGGAAAATATGAACTCCATGCGGATTCTTGATGAGCCGCATGGACTCGGCGGCAACCCGGTCGAGTACCGCCTGGAGTTGCAGGCTGGAGGTCAGGTTGACGCTAATGCGCTTGAGCGCTTCCAGTTCAGCGGCCTGCTGCTGGATGAGGGCGAACAAGTTATGATGCCGGGTGACGTTTGCCAGCAGTTTGGTAGTCGCGCGGGCATTTTCTTCGCTTTTTTCGTCTTCCGAAGCAAGTTCCAACAGTAATCCCAACAGGCGCAGGGTTTGTTCGCGCTGTTCCGGGGTATAACGCGCGTTCGATAGTTTATCGCGGGCGATTTGCAGGAGCGCCTGGTTTGACTGATTCATCATCTCTCCACATCCTGGCAATTATACAACCCTCAGGCATAGCGCAGCCGCTTCGCGGGCCGCAGCCAAAGGTTGCTAGGATTTGCGCTATTAGCGCAAATCCTGCGCCATAATACTATAATTCATTGATTCGTTTTGCTTGCGCCTTTTTTGATTCGCGGCATAAAATGATATAGGTATCCGAAAAAGTTTTTTCGGGATAGGCACGGAATTGGAAGGAACTTCGTGATATAGTTCAACGTCCATATAAAAAAGCGAGGTCAAAGAATGAAACCCTTTCTGCTATTCGCCCTATTCTTGCTCCTGCTTTCGAGCGCATGTACGACCACATCGCCTGATGGGCAACCCAGTTACCCCAACGGTTACCCCTCGTATCCATCCAATGCGGGCAAGCCCGTTCAAGAATATCTCCCACCTGCCCAGCCCGCTGACCCCAATAACCCGTATGCGCCCCTGCCTGGGGATGCGCAACTGCAAACCGATACAGCCTACCTGGATAGTTCGGAACTGCAAACCGTATCCACCTTTCCGCCAGAATACCTGCTCGTTCTTAAGGGTTCACTGCCCACCCCGTGCCATGCGCTGCGTGTCCAAATCTCCCCATCCGAGGAGACGAATACCCTGACCATCGATGTCTATTCCGTCACCGACCCAAATGCAGTTTGCACGCAGGTCCTGCAGCCGTTCAACGCCGAAGTGCCCATTCGCAATCTCATCCCAGTCCGGTATAAGGTATTGCTGAACGGCGAGCAAATTGCCGAAATCGATGGATAAAACCAATTCAACAAGGTGCAGCAAGGTATCAACGTTTTCGGTGCTGACGCGCAAGATGGCTTCTTCTTTGGAAATCAGGCCCTCGTTCGCCATATCAACCGCAATCTTAATGGCTGATTTGGCGGTGCGCTTGCCGTTGCGGGTCTGGAGCATCCACAGTTTGCCGCGCTCGATGGTGAACTCCACATCCTGCATGTCCTTGTAGTGCTTTTCGAGCTTGGCAGCGATGTCCATGAACTCGTTGTAGGCTGCGGGCATCTGGGTGGCCAGGCGCTCAATCGGGTCGGCGTTGCGGATACCCGCCACCACATCTTCGCCCTGGGCGTTGAGCAGGT
>DAOTZM010000059.1:0-4481 GCA_034434035.1 Anaerolineales bacterium | reverse complement strand
TGTACCGCGTGCCGAACCATGAGACCGACAGCGATGGGGTGTTCGAGGCCCTGGTGCTGCCGATGCGCGACCTGGTGGTCTTCCCACGCATGGTTTCGCCGGTCTTTGTGGATAACGAAGCCGCGCTGCTGACGCTGCAAACCGCCCAGGAGCGCAACCAGACGGTGATTGGCCTGACCCAGAAGGACCCAGAGCAGGACCACCCCAAGGCGGGCGATTTCCTGCCGGTGGGCGTGGAGATTGCGGCTGGCAGGCTGTTGACGATGCCGGACGGCAATTCGTCGGCGCTGGTGCAAGGCCGGCGGCGGGTGCAGGTGTTGGAATTTACGCGCCTTGCCCCGTATATCAAAGTGCGGGCGCGGGTCATCAATGAGCCAACCAAAACTGATAAACAAACCCAGGCCCTGATGCGCTCGGCGCTGAATATGTTCGACCGCGTGGTGGAACTGAACCGCTCCATCCCCGAAGAAGCGCATCTGTTCGCACTCAACATCCAGGAGCCGGGCTGGCTGGCTGATATGATTGCCACCTCGATTTCGGTCTCGTTCGAGGAGCGTCAAAAATTGCTGCTGATGCCCGACCCCAAGGCGCGCCTGGAACGGGTCAACGAACTGCTGGCCGAGGAATTGGACGTACTGGAACTGGAAGAAGACATCCACAACAAGGTGCAGAGCGAGGTCGATAAAAGCCAGCGTGAGTTTTACCTGCGCGAACAGATGAAGGCCATCCAGACCGAACTGGGCGAAGGCGATATTTGGACGCGCGATGTGAACGAACTGCGCCAAAAGGTGGAACAGGCCAAACTGCCCGAAGAAGCCCGCAAAACGGCCCTCAAGGAAATCGAACGCCTGAACCAGATGCCGCCGATGGCCCCCGAAGTGGGCATCATCCGCTCGTATATCGAATGGATTCTGGAACTGCCCTGGTCGGTGTTCACCGACGACAACCTGGACGTGGCCAACGCCGCAAAAATCCTGGACCGCGACCACTACGGCCTGCAAAAGGCCAAAGACCGTATCCTGGAATATATCGCGGTGCGTTCGCTCAAGCCAAAAAAGGAACGTCAGCCGATTTTATGCTTCGTGGGGCCGCCCGGAACCGGCAAGACTTCGCTGGGGCGCTCGATTGCCGAGGCGCTGGGACGCAAGTTCGTGCGCGTCTCGCTGGGCGGGGTGCGCGACGAGGCCGAAATTCGCGGCCACCGCCGCACCTACATCGGCGCGCTGCCGGGGCGGGTTATCCAGACGATGAAGAAGGCCGGGAGCGCGAACCCGCTCTTTATGTTAGATGAAATCGACAAACTCGGCTCCGACTTCCGCGGCGACCCGTCCTCGGCGCTGCTGGAGGTGCTGGACCCGGAACAGAACAACTCGTTCAGCGACCACTATCTCGAAATCGCCTTCGACCTGTCGAAAGTGATGTTCGTGACGACCGCCAACACCCTCGCCACCATCCCCGATGCGCTGCTCGACCGCCTGGAAGTCATTGAGTTCCCCGGTTACATCGAAGAAGAGAAGATGGCGATTTCGGACCGTTACTTGATTCCGCGCCAGATGGACGAAAACGGGATGACCGACAGCGGCCTGCGTCTGGCGGATACGGCCCTCCAGCGCATCATCCGCGAGTACACCTACGAGGCGGGCGTGCGCAACCTGGAGCGGGAGATTGGGCGCGTCATCCGCAAGGCGGCCCGCCTGAAAGCCGAAAAGAAGGAGTTCCCAACCATCGTCACGCCGAACGTGGTCGAAAAATTCCTCGGGCCGCCGCAATTCCTGCGCAGCGAAGCCGAGCGGCGCGACGAAGTGGGCGTGGCAACCTCGCTGGCCTGGACCGAAAACGGCGGCGAGATTATGACCACCGAAGTGGCCATTCTCGAAGGCAAGGGCGGCCTGCAAATGACCGGCCAGATTGGCGAGGTGATGCAGGAATCCGGCCAGGCCGCGCTGACTTACATCAAATCGCGCGCCGACCTGTTTGGCATCGAACTGGACGTTTTCGAGCGGATGGACATCCACGTCCACATGCCGGAGGGCGCCATCCCAAAGGACGGGCCGAGCGCGGGCATTACCCTGGCGACGGCGATTCTCTCCGCGCTGACTGGTCGCCCCATTTACCGCGAAGTGGGCATGACCGGCGAAATCACCCTGCGCGGGCGCGTGCTGCCGATTGGCGGGGTGCGCGAGAAGGTGCTGGCCGCCCATCGCGCCGGGCTAAAGGTGGTCATACTGCCCGAGAAAAACATGAAAGACCTGGTGGACGTGCCAAAACGGGTGCGCACCGACCTGAAAATCATCCCGGTCGAACACATGGACCAAATCTTGGGCGTAGCGCTCTACCCCGAACCGGTGCTGCCGCCGCCCCGCCCGCGCCGCAAGCCGGAAGAAGGCCAGGGACAGGAAGATGCGGAGGAATGAGAAGAAAGACGAAAGAGGCGAGAAGGCTCTTTCGTCTTTTTGTAAAGGTATTGCTGAACGGCGAGCAAATTGCCGAAATCGATGGATAAAACCAATTCAACAAACAATCCCCGCTTGCGCGGGGATTGTTATTCTCTGTTGTTTACTTATCTTCCGCAATGGCCTTGCCGCTGTACTTGAGCGCCGAATGCGCCGCCGCCAGGCGGGCAATCGGCACGCGGAAGGGCGAGCAGGAGACGTAGTTGTTGCCGATGATGTGGCACCACTCGATAGACGATGGGTCGCCGCCGTGTTCCCCGCAGATGCCCACTTCCAGATCCGGGCGGGTCTTGCGGCCTTCGTTCACCGCCCACTGCATCAGGCGGCCCACGCCCTCACGGTCGAGCTCCTGGAAGGGGTTCTTCGGCAGGATGCCCTGTTCGACGTAAGTGACCAGGAAGTTGCGTTCGGCGTCGTCGCGCGAGTAGCCGAAGGTCATCTGGGTCAGGTCGTTGGTGCCAAAGGAGAAGAACTCGGCCAGCTTGGCAATTTCCCCCGCAGTAACCGCCGCGCGCGGGATTTCAATCATCGTGCCGAATTTGTAATCGAGTTTGGCGGCTTTCTTCTCGGCCAGCACGGTCTTGCCGATGCGCTCCAGGCGCGGCTGAATCCACTCCAGTTCCTTGACCGTCCCGGTCAGCGGGATCATGATTTCGGGCTGGACCACAATGCCGCGCAGCGCGCAGTCCGCGGCGGCCTCGAAGATGGCGCGCACCTGCATCTCCACGATTTCCGGCATGGCGATGGAGAGACGCACCCCGCGCAGACCCATCATCGGGTTCGATTCGTGCAGGGACTTGATGGAAGCCAGCAGGGTTTCCTTTTCCGTCAGGCCGGCAGTCTCGCCCTTGACGCGCATGGTGATGACTTCTTCCAGCAGTTTTTCTTCGTCGGGCATGAACTCATGCAGCGGCGGGTCAATCAGGCGGATGATGACCGGGCAGCCGTCCATCGCCTCGAACAGGCCGTCGAAATCGGAACGCTGGCTGGGCAGCAGCTCATCCAGGGCCGCTGTGCGCTCCGCGCTGGTCTTGGACAAAATCATGCGCTGGACAATCGGCAGGCGTTCCGGCTCGAAGAACATGTGCTCGGTGCGGCACAGCCCGATTCCCACTGCGCCATACGAGCGGGCGCGGCGGGCGTCTTTGGGATAGTCCGCATTCGTCCAGACCTGCAAACCGCGTCCCTTCTTGCCATCGGGCAGGGTGCGGATGCCGTCGCGGGCGCAAATTTCATCCGCCCAGCCCAGCAGAGTCAGCAGTTCGGTCTGCTCTTCGATGGACGGGGAGGTCGTCGGAATTTTCCCGACGAAAACCTGGCCGGTGGTCCCATCCACGGAAATCCACTCGCCTTCCTTGACGGTCATCTCACCGACCGTCAGCGCGCGGGCTTCCATATCAATTTTGATGGCGGAAGCGCCCACGACGCAGGGGATACCAAACTGGCGGGCCACCACGGCGGCGTGGGAGGTCGCGCCGCCCTCACTGGTCAAAACACCCTTCGAGGCAATCATGCCATGAACGTCATCCGGCTTGGTGAAGGGGCGCACCATGATGGTGTCCTGTTTGTGTTCCTTGGACATCTTCTCGGCGGTGTCAGCGTCGAAATAGGCCTGACCAACAGCCGCGCCAGGCGAGGCGTTCACGCCTTTGGCCAGGAACTTCCCTGCCGCTTCGGCTTCCTGCTTGGCCCTGTCATCGAACTGCGGGTGCAGCAAGGTATCAACGTTTTCGGTCGTGACGCGCAGGATGGCTTCTTCTTTCGAAATCAGGCCCTCGTTCGCCATATCCACCGCAATCTTGATGGCTGATTTGGCGGTGCGCTTGCCGTTGCGGGTCTGGAGCATCCACAGCTTGCCGCGTTCGATGGTGAACTCCACATCCTGCATGTCCTTGTAGTGCTTTTCGAGCCTGGCAGCGATGTCCATGAACTCGTTGTAGGCTGCGGGCATCTGGGTGGCCAGGCGCTCAATCGGGTCGGCGTTGCGGATACCCGCCACCACATCTTCGCCCTGGGCGTTGAGCAGGT
>DAOTZM010000058.1:0-5886 GCA_034434035.1 Anaerolineales bacterium | reverse complement strand
GAGTTTGCGGGCGTGGTGGCGCGGGTCGAGGCGCTGCGGGGGCGCATGGGCGAGAGTGAGCGGCAGGCGGAGGGGTTGTTCGAGAGTCTGCTGGCGGAGGCGTTCAGTTAGCCCCCTCCCGGCCTCCCCCAAATGCGACTGGAGTGCGTCGAATTTGGGGGAGGAGAATGACTGGTGTTTATGAAAACTTGTACTTGCAATCAAATAACAGTTTCTGCCCCTCCCCAAATTCGACGTGTTCTTCGTCGCATTTGGGGAGGGTAGGGAGGGTCCCAATGCCACGCCCACCCAGAAGCAACCCCAAAACCCGCACCCGCGCCATCGAACTCAGAAAAGAACCCACGCCAGCCGAGCGCAAACTCTGGGCCGCGATTCGCAACGACCAGTTGGGCGTCAACTTTCGCCGCCAACATGCCATCGGAAGATACATTCCCGATTTCGCATGTGTCGAGAAGAAACTCATCATCGAACTGGACGGCAGCCAGCATTTGGAGCAAGAAGAATACGACAAAGGAAGAACCCGATACCTGGAATCGCAGGGCTATACCGTCATTCGCTTTTGGAATAACGAGGTGCTAAACAACATCGAGGGCGTTATACTTGCCATTATCCATGCGCTGGAAAATGAAACCACGCAAGAATGAATTTCACCTTGATTTTCTGGAGAACCTGCAAAAATAATTTGCGCGTGTCGTGACGCGGGCGGTTGTTGAGCCACGTCGAAACATCGAGGGGCTGCCTGTCCTGACGTTTGGGTCGGGGCGCGGGCGCATCTCGGCGTTTGAACCTCGGAGTCTGAGCGGCAGGCTTGTGCTGAGCGCGTCGAAGCATGGAGGGGTCGTTTGGGAGTTTATTACATGATGCGTTCAATGGGTAAGGACAAAGTGACCCACAGGTACAGCGGAACGATTGAATCTCAAAACCCGTGAATCCCTGCGCTGTGTCCCTACGGACACGGACGAGGAAAGGATGAAACCGTCCCAAAGGTTTTTCCTGGCGACTGGGCTTTCCTGCTGGAGCCTTTGGGACGGATGGTTCCCACCTACACCTGGAATTTGGGCGCGTAGTCGACCCCGGGCAGCGACGCCACATTGCGCCAGACCTGTTGGAGATGGTCGACGGATTGCGTCAACTCTTGCGCTGTATGGCCTGGGCGTCCCAGGATGTGGTTTACCTGCTGGACGTACCCTGGCGGCAGGCGGGAAAACCCGGCGACCCTGTCCAGCACCTTCTTATCACGAATGAAATAAATCTCGTTCAACGCAAAGAGCGCCTGGGTCAGGCTGGACGCCGCGCGCGTCAGGCAGCCTGTCGTGTTGTAAATATCCCCTTGGGCGGCGAATCCGCTGGCATGAAGGAGCGTAAATTCTGCCCCCCAGAGTGAATCGGCAATCACCGTTTGCTTCAATTTTGCGGGATACCCCGCGACACTGCGTTTGAGTTCGGCGATGATGGAACCGGGGTCATAGAGCGGAATGCAAATTTGCGTTTCGGCCAAATAAATGACGCTGTAAAAGCCATAGGCGGGCTGCTGGTCGTAGTCGTGATGGGAAATGCCCTGTTGCGCCTCGCGGATGGTTTGCCGGACCTGCGCCAGGTTGCGATAGAGGAAATCGACCTTGCCCTGCGGCGTATGAATCCACGCTCCGCCATTAACCCAGGCGCCCCACTCATAGAACCCGGTCACCGTGGCCTTGCCATCGGCTGAAACGTTTTCCGCGATGCGCCGAATGTCTTCCACCGCAAAGGGAGTTTCAGGGAGGTAATACAAGCCAATATCGATGTCAGAAGTCTCGTGCTGCGCGCCGCTTGCATAAGAACCGCCCAAAACGACGGCAGAAATGCCGGGGGTTTTGCTGAGCTGCCCAACCAGTTGTTCAAGCAGCAAACGCTTCTGCTCGGGAAGGTTTTGCATTTTGCCTACTCGAACTCCAACTCGAACTCTTCGCCCTCGCTCCACTCTGCGGAACGCTCGATGTGGATGTCGCCAAACAAAGCCTCCTGGCGGGCCGAGACGCGGTAGCGTTTGACCAGTTCGAGCAGGGCCAGGAAGGTGACGACGACTTCCAGGCGCGAGTTGCCGCTCCCGACCAGTTCCTTGAAACTGGACTTCTGGCTTTTGCTCAATCGCTCTGAAATGTAGGCAATCTTCTGGCGGATGGTGACTTTGGGGGCCGAAATGACCGTGCCGAGCGATTGTTTTTCTTTCTCTTGCAGGAAGGAACTCTCGGCGGCCTCCAGCAAATCCATCAGGGTCAGACCGCTCAGGTCGAGGCGGCCTTCCACTTTGGGCGGGGGGGCCAGCCGCAGGTAGGTGTGCAGTCCCTGGGCGTCGCGCTGCTCCAGCAGGGTCGAAATCTCTTTGAAGCGTTTGTAAATCCGCAGTTGGCGGGCCAGGTTTTCGGCCGGGTCTTCTTCGCCAGCCTCGCGGACGGGTGGGCGTGGCAGCAAGGCTTCGGATTTAATCTGAATCAGTTTGGCGGCAATCACCAGAAAGGCCGAAATCTCCTCGGCCCGGGCTTCCTGCATCTGGCGGATGTATTGCAGGTACTGTTCCGTAACCAGCGCCAGCGCGACGGCGGTAATATCCAGTTCGGCGCGCTCGATTAACTGCAAGAGCAGGTCGAGCGGCCCCTCGTAAACGGGAATTTGCACCAGGTATTTGCCGGTCTGGCGGCTGGCGATGTTTAAGTCCATAGCGGGGGGGATTATACCCGTAAATAAATATGGGCTTGCATGAACTTAAATTGCCAAATCAAAAGGCAGGTCACTTATGTCACGCAGCCTTCGGCCTTCTATCAAGGTTTGTAGAAGGTCGAGTTGGTCTTCGTTGCCGAGTTCTGTGATAGCCTTTTGCAATTCATGCAGGGCGAAGTGGTAGACGCAATCTATGTCCCCTGTTCCCAGGGCAAGCGACGCAATTCGGGTGGGCAATGGCTCTGCGACAACCACAAGGATGTGTGGTGATTTGCCCTTACGCTGGCGAATGAGATTGAGCGCTTCTGAGCGGGCGTTTTGACTTCGGTCGCTTCGCAGTGTCCATTGTTTGTTTTATCCGCGAAATTAGGATAGGTCGGATTCCCAGGCTGAATGCGGATAATTTCTTCGCAAATACGCTGGTGATACCGTGTACGCAGGTCGGCAAGCAACATTTTTATTCCCCTTTCGCTGGTTTGTAAAAGCCAATCACAAATTCCTGATGCATGCGCTGTTGAATTTGGGATGATGTGTCGAAATTTTTCCCGGTTGGAAGCATACGTCGATCCCTGTCCAGATTGCGAATACCAATACCGGGTACTTGAAAGCCGGCCTGTTTTCCTATTTCAGAGAGACAATCACCGATTTGAATATCTATGCCGCGAATTATCGAGGTTCCTACGATAAGAATTGCAACTTTTCCGGGGCGCAGGACGCGATACATTTCTTTGAGCGCATTTTGCATTTCACCGTAGTAACGTTTTACTGCCAGCATTTTTTTCTTATCTTGTTCTTGAAGTTTTTCAAGAATGTCTTGTACTGTGGTTGGAAAAGGTATTGTGCCTGAATTATCTAATCCGTCGTGCCCGATATATTGCGGACGGTGCTTGCTTAACGATGATAGTGGAAAACCAAACCAAATTAATGCGAATTTGTGAGCGCGCATATAATCAATGGCATTGGATGCGTAGGGAGGCGACGTAACAACCAAGTCTACGCTTTCATCATGCAGGGGGAGATTTTGGGCATTCCCGGCGATAAGTTCAGGCGTTAAATCGATAACGTTTCTTCCGGTTTCTCCGCGTAAATTCGTTCGCACGCGTTTTTCAAACTCTGATAGTACCGGGCGCAGGGTTTTGGTGAGCAATTTCAGGCGCGTTGGTGAGACGTTTTTTGTATCTTCACGCAGGATTTCGTTTCCTTCCCTGTCATAAACAATTTTTGCGCGATGAGGCCGGGTATGCGCCAAATCAAGCGCATACGAAACGCCGCCGCTTTTGGTGATGATGGTGGATGAGAGCGCAATTTCGAAAAATAATCTTATCTTGATATCTTCGATTTGCTGAATTTCTTGCATGAGATAGAAAAGGGTTTTAGATACTTCGGGCGCAAACCAGTAATCAATAAAGTTTTGGGTTTCTTCGTCAAAAAAGTTTTCAAATGCCGCGCGAAAGCGTTTCTCGTCGTGTGAAAGTAAATTCTGTTCCACTTGTTTCAGGATATGGTGCATCGTTTGTAATATGCGCTCCGCGTTGAGTGGCTGTACTTTTACACGCGCAATCCGCAGGGCAAGCGGGTCAATGTCCAGACCAACGCCTTTGCGCCCTGTCAGGTATGCTTCAAGCAATGTCGTTCCTGAGCCTGACATTGGGTCAAGTACGGTATTACCGGGTTCTGTCAAGTTTTCGATGAACAAGCGAGGCAACTGGGGTGGAAATTTAGCCGGGAAAGAATGAATGACATGGGTTGCGTAGGCGCTGTTGTGCTTGTGAAAATCCAAATCGCCGGCAAGCAGTGTTTCCAGTCGCTGTTTGGTTGTCGCGTTTTCTTCCCAGGCTGAAACCACAACCGGCGTAATCGGCAATGCAAGTTGTTCTTTCACTTTGAGAAATTTCTCTGGGGTTTTCATGGTGTCAATTTTATCATGTCACTACTACGGTATAATTTTGCCCATGACCCAACTTACCCACCTCGACGACCAGGGCCGCGCCAATATGGTGGATGTCGGCCATAAAGAGGATACCGAACGCCTGGCAATTGCCCGGGGCGAGATTGTGATGAAGCCCGAAACCCTGGCCCTCATCCGCGCCGGGCAAATCAAGAAGGGCGATGTGTTGACCATTGCCCAGATTGCCGGAATCCAGGCTGCCAAGCGCACCTCGGAACTGATTCCGCTCTGCCACCCCATCCCGCTCACCAAAATCGATGTGGATTTGTCCATTGACGAGTCCCTGCCCGGCGTTCGGATTACCGCCGCCGCCAAAACCATCGGCAAAACCGGCGTCGAAATGGAAGCCCTGACCGCCGTCTCGGTTGCCGCCCTGACCATCTACGACATGGCAAAGGCCGCCGAAAAAACGATGAAAATCCAGAATATTCGGCTGGTCGAAAAACACGGCGGCAGGTCTGGAGATGTGGTGAATGGTGAAAGTTAGATATTCGATATTAGATGCTCGAATATCGAATATCTAATATCGAATATCGAATACAAGCCAGGAGCAATATGAATCGAATAAAAATTCTCTTCTTCGCCACCCTGCGCGATAAGGCCGGGCTGCGCTCGACGGAAATGGACATCCCGGCAGGCACAACCGTCTACCAACTGAAAGCCCGCCTCATCGAGCAATTCCCCCACCTCGATTGGCAGTTGATGGAACACTGCCTGGCCTCCGTCAACCAGGATTACCGCGCCGACGAGGACGAAATCCCCGCCGGGGCCGAAGTGGCCTTCTTCCCGCCGGTTTCGGGGGGCTGTTCGGACTCCATGTTCCCCCTTATCACCTCCATCACCGAAGATGAAATTGACCTCAACACCCTGCTCGATGCCATCACCCTCGATTCCACCGGCGCGGCGGCCATCTTTACCGGCATGGTGCGCGGAGTGACGTCTCGACACGGCTCGACGCAGGCCAGCCGGGATAACCCGCACGAAACGGTTTATCTTGAATACGAAGCCTACCAACCGATGGCAGAAGCCAAGATGAAGCAGGTCGCCGGGGAAATCCGCGCCCGCTGGCCGGTCGTCGAAGGCATTGCCATTGTTCAGCGCATCGGGCGGCTCTACCCGCGCACCCCCACCGTCCTGATTGCCTGCACCGCCGCCCACCGCGACACGGGCGTCTTCGAGGCCGCCCGCTACGGCATCGACCGGCTCAAAGAAATTGTCCCGGTCTGGAAGAAGGAAGTCGG
>DAOTZM010000057.1:0-8293 GCA_034434035.1 Anaerolineales bacterium | reverse complement strand
CGTGTTAGTTTGTCATTTCGAGCGACAGCGAGAAATCTTCTCCCAGTGCGCAAGATTTCTCCCCGCTGCGCGGCTCGAAATGGCAAGAATAAGATATGAATTACAGTTTAGATTGTTTTGTCCGGTAGAGAAGTTCCGTCTATCTAAAAGACAGATGTCAAGGTGAGGGGGGCACCCTGACATCTGCCTGCACTTATGATACTACGCCGCAGGTAAAATTACAAGCTCCCGCGAATTCTTTAAGGTTGTGCCCCGGGCGAGAATCGAACTCACATCAGAGCCTTAGGAGTGCCCTGTTCTGTCCATTAAACTACCGGGGCGGCGCAGGGCGATTATACATCAATTTCCCAACGGAACCTCCCGAAGGTTTTCGGCTCTCTGGGATTTACCGTGAAAACCCGTACACGGAGCACACGGATTTGACGGAAACGTACGGAAAGAGCATTTTAAACAACGATTTTTCCGTGTTGCTCCGTGTTTTCCGCGTTTTCCGTGTACGGAAAATGCCCATCACGGAGATTCTTGGAGAACCAGGTTTTCGGAGAGCAATTCGGACGTTTTTCTGAAATCTTTGGGACGGTTCGGCTGAAGGTTTCAGGAAACGAAGGAACGAAAACAAGTTTGACGGATTGCCCCGGTGTGTGGTATTATCAGCCCGCTCAAAAGCCAGCCAACCGACTTTCAGCCAAGGAGACGCATATAGCAGAGCAAGATTTTCGAGTGAACGAGGCCATCCGGGTTCCGGAAGTGCGCCTGATTGGGCCGAACGGTGAAAACGTGGGTGTCGTCCCCGTGCGCCAGGCCATCCAAATTGCGCGCGACGCCGAACTGGACTTGGTCGAGGTCTCGCCCAATGCCACGCCGCCTGTTTGCCGCGTCCTGGATTTTGGAAAGTTCCTGTACGAGCGCGAAAAGAAGGAACGCGAAGCCAAGAAGGCGCAGACCAAGATTGAAATCAAGGAAATCCGCCTGCGGCCAAAAACCAACGAACACCACCGCGGCTTCAAGGTGGATGACGCCCGCCGCTGGCTGCTTCAGGGCCATAAAGTGCGCGTGACGGTCAAATTTCGCGGACGCGAGATGGATTATCCCGAAATCGCGCTCGAAGACCTGCGCGAGATTGCGCAATCGCTGTCCGATGTCAGCATCATCGAGCAGGCCCCCATGATGGAAGGCCGCACGATGCTGGTGGTGTTGGGCCCGGCCAAAGCCAAACCCGCCAAAAAAGAAAAGGCTGCGGAAACAGTCGAATAAGAATAACCCATCTCCACAGAAAGCGGTAGTCCCCGCGGGAGAAGTTGCAGCCCGCGGTTAATTTGTCGAAAGGAGTAAGTCCCGTGCCTCGCAAGCCAAGAGTTGGTAAATTCAAGCTGAAGACCCATAAGGCCACGTCGAAGCGTTTCCGCCTGACCGGGTCAGACACATTGGTACGCACGAAGGGCGGCAAAAGCCACTTGCGCCGCCGCACCTCCAAGCGCACCAAGGCGCTGCTGGCTGAAATGGTTCCCGTCAATGGGCGTGGAATCATCAAGCGCATCCGCCGTCTCGTGCCGAATCTCAAGTAGGCGTTCGTATCCGTTTTTGTTTTGCGGCTACCGGGTGTACGCAACTGGCCGGTAAGGCGTTTCGACGTAACGCGCTTACCCCGACGCCCGGCGGTTCGCAGGAGGTTCTGAAAAATGCGTGTTAAAGGCGGTCCGAGAGGACATCTTCGCCACAAGAAAGTTTTGAAGCTCACCAAGGGTCAGCGTGGAACCCGCCACTTCCTCTTCCGGCGCGCCAACGAGGCGATGCTGAAGAGCCTGTGGTATGCCACCCGCGACCGGCGCACCCGCAAGCGCGACTTGCGCCGCTTGTGGATTGCCCGCATCAACGCAGCCGCGCGCCTGAACGGCATGACCTACAGCCGCCTCGTGGCGGCCATGAAGAAGGCCAACATTGCGCTCAACCGCAAGATGCTTTCTGACCTGGCCATCCGTGACCCACAGGCTTTTGCGGCTGTGGTGGCGCAAGCCAGGCAAGCCTAAGCCCCAACAAGGAATGAGAAACCGGACGCCATAAAGCGTCCGGTTTTTGATTTGGGAAGTTCGTGCAGCGATTATTGGCAGGTAAATTCCGTTTGAATTTCGGGCCGCCATTCAGCAAACCCATCCTGGGAGTCCGCCAAATCAATGCAGGGTTTAGAGTTCAAAAATGCGCCGCAGGTTCACTGCGGCGCAAAAAATTCGAACAACCGATTCTCTTTACGGGGTGGACGTAGCGGTTGGCTCCGGGGTGGCGGTATCAGGAACCGGCGTGCTGGTGGCCGGGATGGCAGTCGCCCCGCCTCCGGCGCGGACGATGCGCGGGTTGACCCACACCGCCCGGTCGCTGGCAGCCGGCCCGGCGGCCATCACTTTCAGAATAAACTTGACATCCTTCCCGGCCAGGGAGGACAGGTCAAGGTTGACGTTATAGACCAGTCCCTCGTACTTTTCGTTGAAAGCCCAGAAGACTTTGACCGGGTCATTGCCAATCTGGTATTCCAGCCGGTAGGTGATGTAACAGCCGGTATAACTGTGCTGGCAGCCAATGGCGGCCTGGAAGCGGTCGCCGCGTTCCACCCGGAAGGCCGGGTACAGGCCCTGAATGTAGCCGTTGTTGACATTTTGCGGGAAGGTCAGCAGCGAGGGGCGGTTTTCCGTGTTGCTGGTCTCCATTTTGATACTGTCGAGTTTGATGGCGAAGCCTTTGGCGTCCCCATCCGTGCCGGGAAAGGGCAGGGTTCCGGCTCCGCTCGTCCAGGCGGCTTTCCCGGCGTCGGCAGCAAAATCAAGCACCGTTCCCTGCGGGGAGGGAGTCGTCGGGACAGGCGTGGTCGGGACGGGCGTTACCCCACCGGAGACCTTAATTTCGACCCAGAAGGGCTTATCATTCTTTGCGCCGATGCCGAAGGTCTGGCCTTTGTCATTCTTCAACTGCCAGTTGCCGCGATACGTGCCATTTGCGGCGGGCGAAGTCAGGTTAACGGACAGGTCGAAGGTGGTGTTGGGCGCAATCGTCGAGGTAAACTTCACCTGCTCGGTCGTTCCCAGTTTATCGCCGCTGACATACACCAAGTAGTAGTTGATGTTAAAGGTGCAGGTGCCAACGTTCTTGACGCGCCAGGTTTTGCTGAAGTTGGTGTTGGGCGCAAAGGTTGTGCCATCCGGCACCGTCACATCAGAGACGAAGATGATTCGGTCGGTGCAGGCGCCAGGAACGGATGTAGATGTAGGGGTGGGGGACGGCCCCGGCGTCACGGTCGGCGGGGTGGTCCCGCCGCCCCGCACGATTTGGGGCGAACCCCACAGGGCGCGGTCGCCAGCGGCTGGCCCGGCGGCGTTGATGCGCAGGATGAACTTGACATCCTGCCCGGCCAGGCGGCTCAGGTCGATGTTGGCGCGATAGACCAGCCCCTCGTGTTTTTCGTTGAACGACCACAGGGTTTGGACTGCGCCCGCGCCAACCTGGTATTGCAGGCGGAAGTTGACCCAGCACGAGGTCGCGCCGTGTTCACAGCCAATCGTCGCCTGGAAGCGGTCGCCGCTCTGCACGCGGAAGGCAGGGAAAACGCCCTGGATATAACCGTCGGTCACGTTTTGGGGAATCATCAACAGGCCGGGCAGGGTGCTGGTTGCGCCGGTTTCCAGTTTGGGGGCATCCAGTTTGCGAACGAAACCCTTCGCGTCGCCCTCGCTGCCGGGGAAGGTCAATGCGCCCGCGCCGCTCGTCCAGGCGGCCGAAGCGGCATTCTCGGCAAAATCGTACCCGGTGGCGCCGGGCGCGCCGCTGACCTTGATTTCGACCCAGAATGATTTATCCGCATTTGCGCCAATGCCGAACAACACGCCGCTGGCATTCTTGAGTTGCCAGTTGCCGCGATGCGTCCCGGCGGCGTTGGGCGCGGTCATGCTGACGGTCAGGTCGATGGTCTGGCCGGGGGCCACGCTTTTCGACAGTTTGACCGAAGCCGGGGCGCTCATTTGCGCGCCGTTCACGAAGACCAGGCTGTAATCGGTGCTCCAGGCGCAAGTGCCGATATTCTTGACGCGCCAGGTTTTGTTGAACGAATCGCCCGCTTTGTAGGTTGCCCCATCCGGCACGGTGACATCTGCGACGAACTGCACCCAGTCGCACCTGGTCGCCGCAGCAGCGGGATGGGCAGCGGGCGCAAGCCCAAACAGGATGACTACCACCAGGAAAAGGGCAGTCAGGGTTGATTTCTTCATAGCATACTCCTCCATAAATTGAACCATCTGTGACACTTGGGTAGACGGTTGGGCGGTTCGACGTGTTCCGGTTTTTGATTGCAGAATCATTACACGTGTCTATAGTATATAACTATTTGGTGTTACACGAAAATCGCAGAAGTATTGCAATTGTGACACAAAAAGGGGTTTTAATAAAGCCCCCCTTGTATCCTGCCTGGTTTTGCCCGTTATACCCACACTTCAACTGCGGACAAAGCGATGGTCATGTAAAAAATGCTCCCAAGCGGGAGCATTAAATTTCATAGCCCATCTTTTCCAGGGTTTTTCCGAATCGGTCGGCCAGGATTTTCTGCTCTTCCACCGAATACCGTTCACGAAATCGCCCGACCTGCCCCTTGAAAAAGTGCGTTCCCTGCTGGCCCTGCGCCTGCCCGCCGGGGCGATACTTTTCTATCACCGCCTTTACCTGCTCCTCGGCAGCATCTACTCCCAAAAATTGCGCCAGTCTGACCGCCTCGATGTCGTAATTTTGCAGTAAATCCTCGTAGCGCGCCTTCAGCACGCCCGGAACCTGCATCCACTGTTCCCAGCCCTCCACATATTCGACAAAAAAATCGAGCGTTTTCTGGAAGTCGGTCAGGTGCGAGAAGGCGTTCGGGCGGCCCTGCTGCTCCAGCACGCGCTTGCCGTAATCGTAAGCCGAGAGCATCGCGTCGCGCGGGTCACGGTAGATGTAGGTGGCGCGCATCAGCCCGCCGTTCATCAGCGCCCGCGCCCAAATCGTCGGGCCGGAATGCGCTTTAATCACAAACGTATGCCCCAGCAGGGCCGGGCGCGTGACCATGATGAGCCGCCGCAGGCTCAACACGCCGATATTACAGTTGACCTCGGTCAGAATCTTTTCCAGCCCATACTTCAGCCGGATGTCGCGCGCTTCGTCACAGCCAGTCGTCGCCATCAGGTCATGCACCAGGTTATAGTGCCAGCCCGACCCGGCGCGCGGCATCCCAACAGACACGATAATCATGCTTCACTCCTCAATCCGCCGGTTACACCGGCGAGTATTCCTAAATTTAACCACAATTCGGGCATTGCAAAAGAATCCTGCGAGAACCCCTGCATCACAATGGCCGTCAGCGCAAACAGGCCGGCCGCGCCCAGCCAGGGACGCTTTTTGAGCAGTTCCAGCACATCGGCCAGCATGGCCAGGTAAAAGGCCGCAAACAGCGCAAACCCAACCAGCCCGGTTTCGGCCAGCAGGCGCGCGTACAGGTTTTTCGGGTTGGGGAACAGGGTCGAAGCCGGGCTCATCTGCTCGGCAATTTCCGGCGCGTTGAACAAAACCCAGTTGGGCATGTTCGGGTAAATCCAGAATCCGCTCCCGCCCAGCCCCACGCCCAAGAACGGCGAAGCCTGGAAGGCCTCCAGCGCGGCCACCGCGTAGGCCAGGCGCGGGCCGAGGTAAACCGACGTGGCATAGTCGAACACATTCTCGGCTTCGCTTTGGAAAAAGACGGCGATGTAGCCTTTGTCCGTCAAAAAGATGCCGACCCCGGCTAAAACGGATACCGCTATAAGAATCAGAAAGACGCGCCCCGCTGCGGCCTGCATGGCTGCCATGCGGCTTTTTGCCCCCTGCGGGCGGAATCCTGCCCCAAACCACCCGAAGAATTTCCTGACCATCCCGCCGCCCGCCACCGCCAGCGTGACCCCTGCCGCCACAACAGCCACCAAAAGCCCGGAGCGGGAATAGGTCATCAACAGGGCAGCCAGCGCCCCGAGCAGCAGGGCAACTTCCGGCCAGGCGCGGCGGTTGTTCCAAAACAGACTGTTTTTGAACCGGAACAAGAGCCAGCCTGCCAGCCAGGGCAGGTAAAGCGTCACGATTTGCCCGGCCAGCCAGGATGGCTCGAAGGCAAACCCGGAAATGCGTTTGTTCTTGACCAGGCCGCGCACCGAAAACAGTTGCTGGATTTCGGTCAGGATTTGTCGTTTGCCGGTGTTCAAGCCCCAAAACTGGATGAATCCCCAGGCGATGTGGGCCGCCAGGCCAACCAGCAGCCAGCGCGCCGAGAATTTAACATCCTCCTCGCTCTGGTTCATCCAGATGGCGGCGGCAAAGAAGGCCAGCCCCATGCCGAGGGTGACCAGGGCGCGCAGGGCGCGGTCAACGTATTCCACCCCGCGCAGTTCGACGGGGGCCAGCGTTGCGCCAAAGGCGGTGGATGCCAATGCCGCGAAGATGAAGGCGGCCAGGATGGTCAGCGCGCCGGGCCAGGGGCGGGGAATCTCTTTTCGATAGATTCGAATCAGCAGGATGGGAATCAGCAATAGCAGCGGGTAGAGCGCCAGGGGTCGGACGAATGTGCCAGCGCCCAGGAACGGCACAAAGCGAAAACTGGTGATGGGGAGCATCACCAGGGTCAGGGCCCAAAGGATTCGGGACCACCTGATAAGTGAGGCGTGGCGAGTGAAGTTATGCAGCATGAATTTTGCGCGGAAATATCAAAACCAGCAGGCTGCTGGCAACCCAAAAAATTATCATTCCGGTCAGCATGTATGTTCCCAGGCCGGTTTTGCGGCTGACGGGCAGGTTTTGTACCTGGGCTGGGGAGATTTGCAGTTCGGGCGTGATGCCGAGCGATTGCGCCTGGAGGCGGGCAAGGGCGGTTTTGAGGGCTTCGTCGGTCGGGTTGGCTTCGAGTGCTTTACGGACGGCATCCAGCTCGAGGGCGGTCTGGATTCCGGCGCGGGTTTGGGCGGCGAAGGCTTCCGCCCAGGCTGATGCCAGTTTAACGGCGAGGACGGAATCAGGGTGGGATGCGTAGAAGTGCCAGGCGCCATCGCGGGGTTGGCTGAGCTCCAGTTTGGCGGTTCGCAGTTCGAGTACCGAAAATCCCGTTTCCTCCGTCACCTTTTGGAGGGTGTCATCGGCCCAGGCCACTTCTTCCAGTTTGCGGGCTTCGCGTTCCAGGTAGTAGAACAGTTCCTTGTCGGTATCTACGGGCCAGGCCTGTTCGGCGTTGAAATCGACGACGATGGTGGCGCGGGCGCGGTATTCGGGCGGGAAGAGGGCGTAAACGGCCATGCCGAGCAGTCCGCCGAGCAGCGCGCCCAAGAGCCACAGCCGCCAGGCGCGCAACAGGCGCAACAGGTCTTCGAAGGTGGGAGGGGTGAGGAGTTTGTTCATGAATTTTGGTAACTGCCTACCGAGCGTGTAGCGAAAGCGATTGATAAGCAAAGATGGCGCGCAAAAAGGCGAAAACATTCCTGCCTTGTTTGTGGCAAGTGGAGATGACAGCCTGTAAGCGCGCATAAACATCGGCGCCGTGCTGCGTTCGGAAACAGCCGCTCACTTTTTGCTTGATTTTTGCTGGACGAAGGTCGCGCTCCGCCAGATTGTTGGTGAAAGGGACACCTTCGGGCAGGGCAAAGGCCAATACGGCTGCTTCGTATTTTTGTAAGCGCCGAAGCAGGTTCCTGCCAGGTGTGTTTTTGGGTCGTCCTTTGCCAGGTTTGGTTTCAGGAGGTGGTTCTTCCAGGTCAGCTTGCCATAAGATTTGGTGATAACGCTGGCGCGCTGCCTCCGCAGCTTGTTCATCCAAAGGTTGGAACTGGGTTTGGCTATGCAATTCGAGCAGGAAGGTCCGCATGAGTTCTGCCCATTGAGATTTTTCATCCATCAAGGCCAGCAGTTCACATATCAGATGGGCATTGCACAAGCCATGCCTGGCATTCGAGAACTCAAAATAAGAAGCCAGACAATCATGGATAGCGCGGCCTGTAAATTCTTTCAAAACCGATTTGTCACTGGTCATGGCCTTTTTGCTGCGTTTGGCATGAACAAACAAGCAGGTGTAGAGCGTATTTCCAGCGGTGTGCAGCCACTGTAATTTCCCGGCCACTCGCAACCCTGTTTCGTCAAAGTGCGCGACTTCCGCCTTTTTCAGTTGTTCGACGATGAGCGCTTCCAGTGGCTCTGTTAGGCAATATCCCTGTTCCAGCGCGGTTTCCGCAGTTTCGTTATTCAACTCGCAGCCATACATATCCTTGAACAGGCT
>DAOTZM010000056.1:0-26603 GCA_034434035.1 Anaerolineales bacterium | reverse complement strand
GCCAGTTTCGAGAGCGGCGACCACTTCGCTTTTATTCCGGGTTTTGGGAAACCAAAATAATGCCCAAGCGCCACCCACAGGCTCAAGCCGAACAGGGCAAGCGCCAGGAACAGGTGCATCGTCAGGCGAATGTGGCTGACAGCCGGCCGGTCCACCAGTCCACTGGCAACCATGAACCAACCCATGAAAGCCTGTCCGATGAACAACATCCCCATCACAAAGTAAATCCCGAATTCGCGGCGCGGGATGACGCCCTTGAACAGGAAATAGAAAACCGGAATGGCGTAGAACAGGCCTGCAAAACGCGCAATCTGGCGATGAAACCACTCGATATAGAAAATCTGCTGGTAGTCTTCGAGCGTCATTCCTTTGTTGACCTGCTGGTATTCCGGCGTTTGGCGGTAGAGTTCAAACTCGCGCAGCCAGGCATCTTCGCCAATCGGCGGAAAGGCCCCATGCACCGGATTCCACTCGACAATCGACAGGCCCGAGCGCGTCAGGCGGGTATACCCGCCGAACACGACCAGGAACGTGACCAGTCCGGCAAATACGAACAACCAGAGCATGACAGAACGATTTTGGGTTTGTGGCATAGAACAACCTTTGGATTCGCTTGGAAGCGGACGGCAAGCCGTCCGGTTGGGTTTGTTGTTGCGCGACTTCAGGAAAGGTAATTACTTTCCATTCGACGCATAGAACTGATTCAGTGTTGCCACATCCACGCGCGCGGTCATATCGAGGGTCAACGGCGTGACGGAAATGCGGCGCTTTTTGAGCAGGACGAAAACATCCGTGTTTTCCGGCTCTTTTTCCCAATCAACTCCCATGTCGTACCCCACCGTGCCGGGGACATCCCACGAGGCGCGCTGGGGCGCGGTCGGGTAATAATAGCGCTGTTTCGAGAGTCGCGTCCATTCCCAGGGGGTATCCATCGCTGCCTCGGCAGGCACATCCACTTTGAGCAGTTCCATGCCGGGGGGCAGGCCGCGCTCCAGCAGCAGGCATCCAAAAAGGCCGGTAAAATGGGCGGCAACGGAAAAATCGACCTCGGTCGAGTAAGACAGGTGGTGAATCTTGTCGGTTTCCAGCGAAACCGCCATGGCCGGGATGCCCACCGCGGCTGCTTCCATTGCCGCGCCCACCGTGCCTGAAATGGTGATGCCGGTTGCCAAATTTTCACCATAATTGATACCCGAAACAACCAGGTCAGGCTTTTGCGGGAGGATTTCGAGGATGCTGTGTTGGACAGCCTGGGCAGGCGTGCCGCCGATGGCATGGACAATCCAATCCTGCCCGTTGACGTTGACCGTCTCGCGCTGGATGATACCGTCGCTGCCGCCGGGCAGGCTGCGCCCCATGCCAGAGGACTGCTCGCGCGGCGCGGCAACCGTCACGAAACCGAGTTTGGAAAGCGCTGCGGCAGCGGCCCACAAACCGGGCGAGCGGATGCCGTCATCATTGGTGAGTAAGATTTGGGGTTTGGGCATGTTTCAATTGTACTGCCAATTTCGACCGGGCAGGAACAAAGCGCAGCAACAATTAAAGAAAAAGGGTGAGACGATGTCTCGCTCTTCCTGGCGGCCTCGGCGCGACTCGAACACGCAGCTTGTTGCTCCGCAAGCACGTTTGGGCGGGGGCGAACCGGAGGGCGATTGCATGTCCGCATCGAATGGAAAACGAAACCTGGCACATTTTGAGCGCAGATTCGTCTTACAATATGCAAAATACAAGTTTCTGACAACCAGGGATAGACGAAAACTCCCGTTGCGCCAGCGCCTTCTGCAACAGTTACGCCAGCCACAACATTCACCCCAACCCCAAAAGTGAATGCGAACGCCGAGCCGCAAGCCTGGCTGGACGAAGAAATTAACCCGGAAAAATTTTCCACCGGCGGAAGGCTGGTGATCCACTTCAATACGCCTATCGATGTTGCAAGCGCGGCCAATCCGCTCCTGGCCTGGCCGGATGTGCCGGGCAGCAGTGTTTGGAACGAAACCCCAGCAATTCCAAATTCAAAAAAAATGAGGAAAAATATGATACTGTTTTGTCACCATGACAAAACAAGCCCTCAGACTCCAAGGCATAATGACTTATTTTCGGAAACGCTGGCTGGAGCAACACCACGAACATTTTTCAGAGCATTCTGTGACATTTCTGGGGGATGATCTATACGCCAACCAACCTTTGTGCCAACTGATTGCCGAAACCTATCGCCAGTTTTTCATCTGACATCCCACAGTTCTCATGGGTACGCGCCGCGTTTTTGGTGGTCTGGCCACTCCTTGCGCCCAGCAGGGCGATGAGTTAAGCCATCGTTCTACTGGCTTGTCGACGAAGGTGACAGTCACTCGGAAGTGACTGTCACCTTTTTTAACTCATAGCGGCTCGAAGCGGGCCGTAAAGTGCCGCAGCAGTTCGGGGGCGTAGGTGAATTTGTACCCTTTGAGCGAATCGGCGCGTTCGACAATCTTGCCAATGCACTTGACGAGGTAATCGAAATGGCTCTGGGTATAGACCCGGCGCGGGATGGCAAGGCGCACCAGTTCCAGGCGCGGGTAGACCATCTCGCCGGTTTCGGGGTCGGGGTGGGCGAACATGACCGAGCCAATCTCGCAGGCGCGGATGCCGCCTTCGAGGTACATCTCAACGGCCAGCGATTGGCCGGGAAACTCACCGTGTGGGATGTGCGGCAAAATCGCGCCCGCATCGAGGTAGATGGCGTGTCCGCCGGGCGGTTCAATCATCGGCGCGCCGATTTGCTTCAGGCAGGCGGCGAGATAAGCAGTCTGGCTCAGGCGGTAGGCCAGGTAATTCTCGTCCAGGCCTTCGTACAGGCCGACGGCCATTGCATCCAGGTCGCGCCCGGCCAGGCCGCCATACGAGACGAATCCTTCGCGCAGGATTAACTCATTGCGCAGCCGCTCGGCGACCGCGTCGTCATTGGTCGCCAGCAGGCCGCCGATGTTGACGATGGCGTCTTTTTTGGCGCTCATGCAAAATCCGTCGGCGAAGGAGAACATCTGGCGGGCAATTTCGAGGGTGGTTTTGTCTTTGTAGCCGGGTTCGCGCAACTTGATGAAGTAGGCGTTCTCAGCGTAGCGGGCCGCGTCGATGTAGAAGGGGATGCCGTAGGCGTGGTACGTCTCCGAAACGGCGCGGATGTTTTCCATCGAAACCGGCTGCCCGCCCCCGGCATTGTTGGTGACGGTAATCATGCCAAAGGGGATGTTTTGGGGGCCGGTTTTTTCGATGAAGGCTTTCAATTTTTGGATGTCGAGATTGCCCTTGAAGGGGTGCTGGCTCTGCGGGTTGCCCGCTTCGTCGATAACCAGGTTGGCCGGGCGTCCGCCCCGGGCGCGGATGTTGGCGTCGGTGGTGTCGAAGTGCATGTTCGACGGGACAAAGCTGCCAGCCCGGACGAGCGCGGCGGCCAGGATGTTTTCGGCGGCGCGCCCCTGGTGGGTCGGGAAGAAGTGTTTGAATCCAAAGATGTCATCCACCGCCGCTTTGAGACGATGGTAGGAACGCGCCCCGGCGTAGGATTCGTCGCCGAGCATCATCGCCGCCCATTGGTTCTGGCTCATCGCGCCCGTGCCGGAATCGGTCAGCAGGTCGATGAAAATGTCCTCGGCCTTGAGCGCGAAGACGTTGTAGCCGGCGGCCTGGATGGCGGCCTTACGCTCGGCGGGCGCGGGCAGGCGGATGGGTTCGACGGTTTTGATGCGGAAGGGTTCGGGGGGGTAGATGGGGGTCATTTGGTCTCCTTGAAATTTGAGTTTGCGTCAAATTTTGGGTAGCGAGCCTGGCGTACACCCCGGTATCGCCATTCGGTCTCCAAGTGACAATCTGATTCTACAACCAATCCCCTGCATCTGCCCGGTAACAAATGTCATCAAAACGGCTTAAAACACGAGTGGTGGTTTCTCTACCAGACAAAATTCTCATAGGACGCGGACGAGCGCGGAGCCCCGCAGGGGGCGCGTGGAAAAGGTTCTTAAAAATCCGCGTATTCCGCGTTAATCCGCGTCCCTTCTTAATCTGTCCAATGGAGAAAGTGGCGGTTACGCTTTCAGGAATTGTCTAGTACAATCGCGCCAACCCCACCCAGGAAATGACCCGATGAATTCCCTCCCGCTGCGCTACGGAACCAATCCCCAGCAATCGCCCGCGCGCGTCTTCATGCGCAATGAAGATGCACTGCCCCTCCGCATCTTGGGCGGCTCGCCCGGTTATATCAACCTGCTCGACGCCCTCAACGCCTGGCAGTTGGTGCGCGAACTCAAGGCGGCCTGCGGCCTGCCCGGGGCGGCCTCGTTCAAGCACGTCAGCCCGGCGGGCGCGGCGGTCGGCCTGCCGCTCGATGAAACCCTCCAGAAAATTTACTTCGTAGACGACCTGGAACTCTCGCCCCTGGCCTGCGCTTATGCCCGCGCGCGCGGGGCCGACCGGCTGTGTTCGTTTGGCGATTTCATCGCGCTGTCTGACACAGTGGACGTTCCCACCGCCCGCCTGATTGCCCGCGAAGTTTCGGACGGGGTGATTGCGCCCGGCTACGAACCACAAGCCCTCGAAATTTTGCAAAAAAAGAAGCAGGGCAAATATGCCATCGCGCAAATCGACCCGGAGTACGAGCCGCCTGCCAGCGAAACCCGCGATGTGTTCGGCGTGACCTTCGAGCAGGCGCGTCACACCCGCCTGGTCAGCCCCGCTGATTTCGGCAACCTCGTCACCAAAAACAAAACCCTGCCCGAAGCAGCCCTGCGCGACCTGGGCATCGCCTGGATTACCCTGAAATACACCCAATCGAACTCGGTCTGCTTCGTCAAAGACGGCCAGGCAATTGGGGTGGGGGCCGGGCAGCAGTCGCGCATCCATTGCGTGCGCCTGGCCGGGCAAAAAGCCGACCTGTGGTACCTGCGCCAGCACCCGGCGGTGCTGGAGTTACCGTTCCGGCCTGGAACCAAACGCCCCGAACGCGACAACGCCATCGACCAGTTCCTGCGCGACGACATCACCCCGCGCGAAAAAGCCTCCTGGCCCGAAATTTTCAGCACCCTTCCGCGCCAACTGACCCCCGAAGAAAAACGCGCCTGGCTCGACGGCCTGACCGGCGTCTCGCTCGGCTCCGATGCTTTCTTCCCCTTTTCCGACAGCCTGCACCGCGCCGCCGCTTCGGGCGCGCAATACGTCTTCGAGCCGGGCGGCTCGGCGCGAGACGCGGATGTCATCGCCGCCGCCGACAATTATGGCATGGTGATGGCGTTTACCGGCGTGCGGTTGTTCCATCATTAGAAAAATGAAACGCCTGGTCGTCCTGCTCTCCGGTAACGGCTCCAACCTGCAGGCCATTCTCGATGCCTGCGCAGCGAATCTCCTGCCCGCATCCGTTGTTGCCGTTCTCTCGAACAAACCGGAAGCGTATGGGTTGGAACGCGCCCGCCGCGCCGGCGTGCCGGCGATAGCCTTTCCCCCGCTGGAGGGCGAACCCCGCCGCGCCTACGATTCCCGTCTTGCCGCTGTCGTTTCCCCCTGTTTGCCTGACTACATCGTTTTGGCCGGTTGGATGCGCCTGCTTTCATCTGACTTTCTTTCTGCTTTTCCAAACCGCGTTATCAACCTGCACCCGGCCCTGCCCGGAACCTTTCCTGGAACACACGCCATCGAACGGGCCTATGCCGCCTGGCAAGACGGTCAAACCGACCGCAGCGGCGTCATGGTTCACCTCGTCCCCGGCGAGGGCGTAGACGACGGACCCGTCCTTGCCAGCCAGGAGATTCCCTTCCAGCCGGGCGAGACCCTGGAAGAGTTCGAAGCCCGCATCCATCTGGTCGAACACCGCTTGTTGGTAGAGACGCTGCGAAATGTGTTAAGCGTACTAAAAACGTAATTGCCCTCTTCTGGTGAAACAGCAACGGGGACGGCGAACCGTCCCCGTTCTGATTCTGCTTTACGGAGTCCAAAGTCTCCCGACTTTGGCACTGACGCTATACCCAGCCGCGCAACTGCATGGCCTTGACCACGCTGTCAATGGCGACCATGTAAGCCGCTTCGCGCATGTAGACCTTTTCTTTCAGGCTCATGTTCAGCACGGCCTCGAAGGCTTGCGTCATCTTGGTATCGAGTTTTTGCAGCACTTCTTCCTTCGTCCAGTAGAAGTTCATGTCGTTCTGGACAGACTCGAAGTAGGAAGTCGTCACGCCGCCCGCATTGCACAGGAAATCGGGGATGTTGAAAATGCCATTGGCTTTGAAGAACTCATCGGCCTCGGGCGTGCAGGGGCCGTTGGCGCCTTCCGCCACGATTTTGATGCCCTTCGACATCTTCTTGACGGTATCGGCGTTGACATGCCCTTCGATGGCCGCCGGGATGAGTACGTTGGCTTCTTTCTCGATCCACTTCTCGCCGTCTTCGATGACGTAGCCGGAATCCAGGGCCTTCTTCTTATCGATGGTGCCATACTGGTCAACGATGGTCATCAGGAAGCGCGGGTCGACGCCGTCTTTGTGGCTGTAAGTGTAGGCCGTTTTGTCATTACGGTCCCAGCACGAGACGCAGGCAACCTTGCCGCCCAGCATTTCGGTAAAGCCAATCGCCGCATATTGGGCCACATTGCCAAAGCCCTCGATGGCTGCCAGCGAGTTCTTCGGGTCGATGTTCAGGTGCTTCATCGCTTCGCGCACGGTGTAGATGACGCCATAACCGGTCGCTTCTGTGCGGCCCGCCGAACCGCCGCCGCCCAGGGGCTTGCCGGTGAACACGCCGGGGGTATATTGGCCGATGAGTTTGGAATACTCATCCATCATCCAGCCCATCATCTGCGGGGTCGTGCCAACGTCGGGGGCCGGGACATCCTGGCGGGGGCCGATGTTCTTCCACATCACATCCACCCAGCCGCGGCACAGGCGTTCTTTTTCCGTCGTCGAAAGCGTGGAGGGGTCCACCACCACGCCGCCCTTGCCGCCGCCCAGCGGGATGTCGGCCACGGCGCATTTCCAGGTCATCCAGGTCGCCAGGGCGCGCACCGTGTCGAAGGTCTCGGACGGGTGGAAGCGGATGCCGCCTTTGTTGGGGCCGCGCGCGTCGTTGTGCTGCACGCGATAGCCCTGGAAAACACGCAGCGAGCCGTCGTCCATGCGCACCGGGATGCGGAAACTATATTCGCGCATCGGCCAGCGCAGGACCTCGGCAATCTGGGGGTCCAGGTTGAGCAGGTTGGCAACGCCGTCGAACTGCTTCTGGGCCATCTCGAACGCATTGATTTGTCCAGCCATTATCGTCTCCTGTCAGAATTTGACTGAAATGATTAGAAAATATAAGCGGGCAACCGGAACGTTGCCCGCCTTTTCACGGAAGTATGTGCTGTACTCGACGCATAGGGTTAGTTTAGCCTTTGAACGGTGGTACAGTACAAGGGTACATGAGATTTAACCCCGAGTCAATATGAGACTTGTCACAAATAAAGGCGTGCTTTGTCAGACAAGCCAGGTGATGTACAATTGACCTTGCCGGAAATCATTTGCAAAGACCGTCCCGAAGGTTTTTTCCTGGGAATTGGCTCATCTTTCGGCACCCTTCGGGACGTTGGAGGCGCGCTCATGAAAACCATCTTCATTGGGAATACGGGAGAGACGCCGCTCGGCGACATCTGGGTCGCCGTATCAGAACGGGGGTTGCTGGCGGTGGAATTTCCTTCCACGCTGGAAGCGTTCTCGGCGGTGCTGCAAAAACGCCACGCCGCGCAGGTGGTTTTCTCCCCGCAACACACCGCCGAAGCCACGCATCAACTGCGCGACTACGCCGCCGGCAGGCTGAGGCAGTTTCGCCTGCCCATCGACTGGTCGGCGCTGAGGGAGTTCCAGCGTAACGTGCTGCAACTGACCTTCGAGATTCCCTGCGGCGAAGTGCGCACCTACAAGGAACTTGCCCTGCAACTGGGCAACCCGCGCGCCGCCCGGGCGGTGGGGCGCGCCCAGGCTGCCAACCCCATGCCCATCGTCATCCCCTGTCATCGCGTGGTTGGCTCCGACCAGAAATTGCACGGCTACGGCGCGGGAAACGGCATCCCCACCAAGGAATGGCTGCTGCGCATGGAAAAGGCGATGATTCCATAGCGACAACCAACGTCCCGAAGGTTTTCAAACGCTGAAAAAACTGCCCGGAAAACCTTCGGGACGATAACAAGGAGATTTCAATGCCCCAAGACCCCGAATACATTCCCCAACGCGCCATGAGCATCCACGCCCACCCCGACGACCAGGAATTCACCGTCGGCGGGACGCTGGCGAAGTGGGCGCAGGCCGGCTGCCAGGTTATCTCCGTCACCATCACCAGCGGCGACTCGGGCAGCAACGACCCATCCAAAGACGCCTCCTACAAACCGGAACTGGCCCGCATCCGCGAGGGCGAGCAGACGGCGGCCAACGCCGCGCTGGGCATCCAGGAGTCGGTTTTCCTGCGCTATCCCGATGGCGAACTGGAGCCAACCTTGCTCCTGCGCAAAGAACTGGCCCGCCTGATTCGCATGTACAAGCCGGATGTAGTGATGACCGGCGACCCGCAGGGCGTGTTCTATGGCAGCGGCTACATCAATCACCCCGACCACCGCGCCGCGGCCCAGTCGGCCCTGTATGCCGCCTTCCCCTCCGCCGGGACGCGGCTGATTTTCACCGACCTGCTGGAGGCGGGCTGCGAGCCGCACAACGTCAAGCGGGTCTATATTCACGGGTCAGAAAAAGCCGATACCTGGGTCGATATCCGCGAGACCATCCACCTGAAAATCGAAGCCCTCAAAAAGCACGTCTCGCAGTTGGGCGATTGGGACCCGGAAGAGATGATTCGCAAGTGGGCGGCGGACGAGGGCAAGGAACACGGCCTGGAGTATGCCGAATCGTTCAAGGTCATGCTGCTGGTTGAGGACGAGGACGCCGAGGCGCGAGGCAAGGATTGATGGAAAACTTCCTGCTCGTCCTGACCTTCCTGTGCGCGGCGGCCGAATGGCTGGCGGTTGCCAGGGGCTGGCGCAAGGTGGAATATCTCGCCAAACCGGGCGTGATGGCCTTCCTGTTCGGCTGGCTGTGGCTGGCGGGCGGGTTGGGCGGCCCGTTCCTGTGGTTCGGGCTGGCCGTCCTGCTCTCGATGGCAGGCGACATCTTCCTGCTGCTCAAAAACGAACACCGCTGGTTCCCGTTTGGGCTGGGGGCCTTCCTGCTGGCGCACATCGCCTATATCGCCGGGCTGAATATGCCGCCCGCGCCGCTCAACACCCTGACGCTGGGGATTGCCCTGTTCGTGGGCATGACCGTCTTCCCGCTCATTCGCCGCATCTTGCGAAGTCTGCCCAAAAAAGGACTGCGCCGCCTGGTGGAACCGGTGCGTTACTATTCGGCCACCATCTCGCTGATGCTGTTTTCGGCGCTGGTAACGCTCTTCCGCACCGACTGGCTGGATACGCCCGCCTGCCTGGTGAGCCTGGGGGCGGTTCTATTCATCGCGTCCGATATGATTCTGGCCTGGAACAAGTTTGTCCACCCCATCCGGCGCGGCCGGCTGGCGCTGATGGTGACGTATCACCTGGGGCAGATTTTGCTGGTGATGGGGGCGGCGGGGCAGTTTGGGGCATAATGTGGCATTCATGCCGCGTCCAAAAAGCGATATGAAGATCACGTTACAAGATTTGCGATGTATAATTTCAGTATGCTTGTCGAAACGCGCGATGATGTAATTACAACAATACAATCCAACCACCAGACGATTAAACGCTATGGCGTCAAGTCACTGGCTTTGTTTGGTTCTCCGCGCGAAACCGGCTGCGAAAAAATAGCGATATTGACGTGTTCGTTCAATTCGAAACACCCACCTGGGCCAATTACATTGGTCTGAAATTGTATTTGCAGGATTTGCTTGGACGCAATGTGGATGTGGTCACGCCAAAAGCACTCAAGCCTGCGGTGCGCTCCTCGGTCGAGAAAGACTTGCTCTATGTCGTCTCGTAGCTCACGCTTATACCTTGATGATATGCGGCAAGCCTGTGATGATATTTTGCAGTTCACCCAAGGAATAGATTCGGCTGAAATGCTCGAAATTGACCGCAAGACTTTCCTGGCGGTGTTACGCAGTCTCGAAGTGCTCGGCGAGGCGGCTCGTCAGATGCCGCGCAATTTCCGTGAGAAACATCCAAAACGATGACGGCAGAATGAGCAAAACGTCCCGAAGGGTTTGAACCTTCGGGACGTTTTTTACGAGTAGCGCCAGGTACTGCCTTCGCGGCTGTCTTCGACGATGACACCGAGGTCCTTGAGCCGGTCACGAATCAGGTCGGAGAGCGCCCACAGTTTTTGCTTGCGCACCTCGCTGCGGACTTCGAGCAGCAGGTCGATGAATCGGTCGGCGTCGCCGCTGCCGGTTTTTTCGGCCAGGCGCAGGCCCAGCACCCCGGTCAGTTCGCGCAGGGTCTCCTGGGCGGGTTGGAGTTGGGCGTCGGCGGCCCCGGCATCGCGGGCGGTGTTGACGGCGCGCACGAAGTCGAAAATCGCGCCCAACGCCCCGGCGGAGTTGAAATCGTCGTCCATCGCGCTGACGAAGGCGGTTTTAACGGTATCGATGGCCGCGGGCAGGGCCGCAGCCGCCTCGGCGGTAGATTCGGCTCCTTTAGCGGAAGCAGGCCGCAGGGCGGATTTGATGCGCTCCAGGCCCTTTTCGGCAGCATCCAATGTTTCGTCGTTGAAAATAAGCGGGGCGCGGTAACTGCCGTTCAAAACGAGCATCCGCATCACGTCCGCGTCGCGCTTCGAGAGGAATTCCTTGATGCTGATGATGTTGCCGAGGCTCTTGGACATCTTCTCGCCGCCGAGTTGCAACATGCCGTTGTGCATCCAATAGCGGGCAAAGGGTTTGCCGGTGAGCGATTCGCTCTGGGCGATTTCGTTTTCATGGTGCGGGAAGATGAGGTCGTTGCCGCCGCCGTGAATATCGATTTGTTCGCCCAATTCGGCCAGGTTCATGGCCGAGCATTCGATGTGCCAGCCGGGGCGGCCCTTGCCCCAGGGAGAATCCCAGGCCGGTTCGCCGGGCTTGGCGGCTTTCCACAGGGCGAAGTCCATCGGGTGGCTTTTCTGCTCCTCGACCTCGATGCGCGCGCCGGCCTGCATATCCTCCAGTTTGCGCCCGGAGAGGCGGCCATAGTCGTCGTCGCTGGTGATGCTGAAGTAGACATCGCCGTTCGGCGCGGGGTAGGCGGCTTCTTTTTGAATCAAGCCGTGAATGAAGGCGATGATTTGGGGCATGGTCTTGCTGACCTGCGGCTTGGCGGTGGCAGGCAGGATGTTCAGGTCGGTCAGGTTTTGGTCGAAGTCGTCGATGTATTTTTTCGAGAGCGCGAAGGGGTCGATGCCCATCTGGTTGGCGCGGTTGATGATTTTGTCATCGACATCGGTGTAGTTCATGACGTGCCTGACGCTGAATCCGCGATATTCGAGGTAGCGGCGAACGATGTCAAAGACCAGCGCCGACATGGCGTGGCCGACATGCGCGTCGTTATAAACGGTCGGGCCGCAAACGTACATTTTGACAATGCCCGGTTCGAGCGTTTGCAGTTCTTCTTTTTTGCGGGTGAGGGTGTTGTAAAGACGAATCATGGGAGCTCCTTCCAAAAGTGCTGTTGATATTATAAACCACAGTCCAATAAGCAAAAGCGCGGCTCTTATGAACCGCGCCACTGATTACTGATGACTGGTTACTGCCCCGCTACTCTTCCGGTTTGGCAAAAATCATCCGTCCGGCGGCGGTTTGGAGGACTTTGGTGACGCTGACGACCCGGGTCTGGCCGATGTAGCGGTTGCCGTTCTCCACCACTACCATTGTGCCGTCGTCCATGTACCCAACGCCCTGGCTCGATTCCTTGCCTTCCTGGATGATGGCAATTTCCATGGCTTCGCCAGGCAGGACGACCGATTTGACGGCGTTCGCCAGCTCGTTGATGTTCAGGATGGTGACTCCCTGCAATTCGGCGACGCGGTTCAAGTTGTAATCGTTGGTCAGGATGGGGCATTTGAGTTGGCGCGCCAGGATGATGAGTTTATCATCCACCTCGCGCACGCCTTCCACATTGATGTCGCTGATGCGCACGCTCACCGCCGATACCTTTTGCAGTTCGGCCAGCACTTCCATGCCCCGGCGTCCACGCTGACGGCGCAGGGAATCAGCCGAGTCGGCAATGTATTGAAGTTCGTTGAGGACAAAGCGGGGAATCAGCAGCGTGCCAGGCAGGAAGCCCGTCTTGGCAATGTCGGCCACCCGGCCATCGATGATAACGCTGGTGTCGAGCAGGATGGTGCGTGAACCCTGTCCCCAACCGGCGTTTCCATTCGGTGAAGATTCGATATTCCGGCCCAGCAACGTTGCAATGACGTTCATCATATCGGCCTGGCGCATGACGAACAGCGCCACGCCAAAATACCCAAACAGGACGACTGCCACAAAAGGCAGGATGCTGCCGAAAGGGTCAGGAAGTTGTGAGAGCGGAAAAGTGAGCAGGGCGGCGACCAGCAGGCCAGAAACCAGGCCCATCAACCCAGCCAACAGGTTTTCCGCGGAAATGCGCACCAGCAGCCTGCGGATGAGCCGTACCGGGATGGTCGTAAAGTATGGCGTGGCAATCAACCCAAACAGCGCCCCCACGGTGCCGATACTGAATGTGTAGGTCAAAATGTCTTCCGGGGCATTACGCGTGGCAAACCAAAACCCCCAATAACTACCCACTACGGTAAAAAGAATCATGCCAACAATACGGACAATAAAATCGGGACTCATGAATAACTCCTTGAATAAATCAATAAATGCGAATGGATTAAAATATTAAACAATGAAAGCCTGTCCCATCATAGCACGTCGGCCGAAAAGCGTCAATTATTGCGTTCCACCGGCTGAAAAATCCACAGAATTTCCACCAACTGACGAAGTATAATCCCCAGCTATGAACTTCCTCATCACCGGCGCAGCCGGTTTCCTCGGTTCTGCCCTTGCCAACCAACTCGCCCGCGAGGGACACCTCGTGCGCGGGCTGGACGACCTGTCCACCGGCGACCCGCAGGCCCTCTCCCCCGATGTCCACTTTACGCGCGGCGATGTCAACGACCGCCCCAAACTCTGGACCCTGCTCCAGGATGTAGACTGCGTCTACCACCTCGCCGCGCGTGTTTCGGTTCCAGAGTCCGTCCTCTACCCGCGTGAATACAACGCCGTCAACGTCGGCGGCGCGGTCAGCCTGATGGAAGCCATGCGCGATGTCGGCGTGCGGCGCGTCGTCCTCGTCTCCTCCGGCGCAATCTACGGCGACCAGGGCGAGCAGCCCCTGCGCGAAACCATGCCGCCCACCCCCCGCTCGCCCTACGCCGTCTCCAAACTGGCCGCCGAATATTACGTCAACACCATCGGCGACCTGTGGGACATCGAAACCGTCAGCCTGCGGGTCTTCAACGCCTACGGCCCCGGCCAGCGCCTGCCCGCCTCGCACCCGCCGGTCGTCCCCTACTTCCTGCGCCAGGCCCTGCGCAACGGCTCGCTCGTCGTGCATGGCGACGGCTCCCAAACCCGCGATTACGTCTACCTCGACGATGTCGTCTCCGGTCTGATGGCCGCCTCCACCGCCCCCGGCATCGACGGCCTGGTCATCAACATCGGCTCCGGCAAAGAAACCTCCGTCCGCGACCTGGTCAAAGCCGTGTTAGATGTAACCGGCAGCCAGGCCGAAGCCATCTACAACCCCAAAACCTCCGGCGGCGTCTCGCGCATGTGCGCCGACCTGAGCCTGGCCGCCGCCAAACTCGGCTACCGGCCCTCCATCCCGCTCGGTCACGGGCTGCGCCTGACCCTGCAACGCGACCCGCGCTTTCGGGGTTAACAACAGCATGGACAAACTCAACCTCCTCTCCCTCGGCGCCGGCGCAATCGGCGCCTACATTGGCGGCTCGCTGGCCCTGGCCGGTCACAACGTTGTTTTTTTGGAACAACCCTCGGTCGTGGATATTCTACTCACGCAGGGCATGACCCTCGACCTCGGCATCGACCCGCGCAGGAAAGAACAAACCCGCTTCACCCTGACTCCGCCCACCGTTCAATTTACCGCCTCGCTGGCTGAAGCGTTGTCTCGAACCCGTTTCGACGCGCTGCTGTTTGCCCTCAAATCCTTCGACACTGAAACCGCCCTCCGCTCCCTGACAGCGACCGTTTCTCCCGCCGACCTGCCTCCCGCCCTTTGCCTGCAAAACGGCGTCGATAACGAACCCGCCATCGCTGCCGCTCTCGGCCCGGAGAAAGTCATCTACGGCACCGTCACCTCCGCCATCGGGCGCAACGGCCCCGGCCGCATCGTCCTCGAAAAACTGCGCGGCGTCGGCGTGGCTGAGGGACATCCCTTGTCTAAAAGATTGGTGGAAGCGCTCGACGGCGCGTATCTCAACGCCAAACTATTCCCCGCCGCCGCCGATATGAAATGGTCAAAAATGCTGACCAATCTGCTGGCAAACCCCACCTCGGCCATTCTCGACATGACCGCCGCCGAAGTCTTTGCCCATCCCGGCCTGTACCGCCTGGAAATCGAACAACTGCGTGAATGCCTGGCCGTGATGAAAGCCCAGGGCATCCAGGCTGTCGATTTGCCCGGCACACCCGTCCGCGCCCTGGCATGGGCAGCCAAACTCCCGCTCTGGCTCTCCAAACCCCTGCTCTCCAAAGCCGCCGGGGCCGGGCGCGGAGGCAAAATGCCATCCTTCCACATTGACCTGCACGCCGGGCGCAAACGAAGCGAAGTCACCTGCCTGCACGGGGCCGTCGTCCGCGCCGGGGAAAAGGTTGGAGTCCCCACTCCGGTCAATAAATTGCTGACCGAAACCCTGTTGTCGCTCACCGAAGGCGTAATCCCGCTTACCGAATTTGCCCGCCAGCCGGAGAAACTGCTGGCAGGCTGGCATTCCTGACCATTTCCAGGCATTGCGCAAGACGATAGAGTGTATTGGTAATAGGCAAAAATTATACGGACTTGATTCACGCTGTCCATAGATGGTCATTTCGAGCGACAGCGAGAAATCTTCTCCCAGTGCGCAAGATTTCTCCCCGCTGCGCGGCTCGAAATGACAAGAATAAGATATGAATTACAGTTTAGATTGTTTTGTCTGGTAGAGAAAAAAAACTGAACGGGGAGCCTGTGTTGCAGGCTGAGAGGAGGGCCGCAGCCCTCGACCCGCAAAACCTGATCCGGGTAATGCCGGCGGAGGGAAGCCTTTGCGTGAAAAAACCTCCCCGGCGGGAGGTTTTTTATGTCCAGGGCTATCATCTTCGTCAACAGCCCGCTTGAAAATCCTGGCGCGGCGCGCGCCTGCGTGCAGCCCGAGGATGTCATCATCGCCGCCGACGGGGGCGCGCGGATTGCGCTCTCGCTTGGGCTGATTCCCAGGGCCATTCTTGGCGACCTTGACTCTCTCACTGAGGCCGAAATCAAAGTCTTCGAGGATATGGGCGTCCATATCTTGCGCTACCCTGCCGCCAAAAACGAGACCGACCTCGAACTGGCTCTCAATCACGCCATCCAGGCCGGTTACAGCCCGATTGTCATCATCGGCGGATATGGCGGGCGGGTCGACCAATCGATTGCCAACCTGGCCCTCTTGAGCGCATCTGACGCCATCCAGGCTGGCGCGCGCTTCGACGATGGCGTCACCGAAGCCTGTTTTATTTCCGGCTCCGGCGTCATTCGCGGCCAGCCCGGCGACACCGTCTCCCTGATTCCGTGGGGCGTCCCTGCTGAAGGCGTCCTGACCGATGGACTGTCTTACCCGCTTAATCGCGAAACCCTGCGCCCCTGCCGCGCGCGCGGAATCAGCAACCAAATGCTGGGCGAAACCGCCGCCATCCACCTCAAACGCGGCTTGCTGCTCTGCATCCACCAACGAAAACTGTAACGCGGAATTGATTCTGCGCTATCGTAAAACTCCCAAAAAGGACCCATTATGAACCGCATCCTCACTACACTTTTACTATTTACCTTTTTATTGGCCGCCTGCTCTCCCACAGCCCCAACCGCAGTCCCAACCGACGCATCTTACCCATCCGCTGATACTCCCACAGCCGCATCCTACCCTTCCTACCCCTCATCTGCATCCCTGCGCGCCCTGACCATCATGACCCACGACTCCTTCTCGGCCAGCGAGGAAGTCATTGCCCACTTCGAGCAGGAAAACAACGTCAAACTGACCTTCCTTAAATCCGGCGATACCGGTTCGGCCCTCAACAAAGCCATTCTTTCCAAAGAAGCCCCCCTGGCCGATGTATTTTTTGGCGTCGATAACACCTTCCTCTCCCGCGCCCTCGAAGCAGGCATTTTCGAGCCGTACAATTCCCCGCTTCTTGCTGAAATCCCCGCCGGATTCAAACTCGATTCCCAAAACCGCGCCCTGCCCGTCGATTTTGGCGACGTGTGCATCAATTACGATAAAGCCTGGTTTGCCGATAAAAACCTGCCCGTTCCGGCCTCGCTCGATGACCTGCTCAAGCCTGAATACAACGGCCTGCTCGTCGTTGAAAACCCCGCCACCTCCTCGCCCGGCCTGGCCTTCCTGCTCGCCACCATCGACCGCTACGGCGACCCCGGCTACCTCGACTACTGGAAAGCCCTCAAGGCAAACGGCGTGGTTGTTGTCGATGGATGGGAAACCGCCTATTACACCAACTTTAGCGCATCCTCCGGGCAAGGCCCCCAGCCGATGGTCGTCTCCTACGCATCCAGCCCCGCCGCCGAGGTCATTTTCGCATCCCAGCCGCTCACCGAAGCCCCCACCGCCTCCATCCTCGATGGCTGTTTCCGTCAAATCGAGTTTGTCGGTATCCTGAAAGGCACGCCCAACCGCGACCTGGCCGAAAAATTCGTCGATTTCATGCTCTCCGTGCCATTCCAGCAGGATGTCCCCCTGCAAATGTTCGTTTACCCGGTCAACCCGGCCGCCCAACTGCCCGATGAATTCGTCCAATACGCCCAAACCGCGCCCAGCCCGGCCAGCCTGCCCGCCGAGCAGATTGCCGCCAACCGCGAACAATGGATTGAAGCCTGGACGCAAGCCGTCCTGCGCTAAACCATGAAACGCCTGCTCCCCGCGCTCCTTTTTTTGGGGATATTCTTTTTCCTGCCCCTCGCCCGGATTCTGACCCTCGGCCTGAATCCGGGCTCCTTTGCCCTCCTGGGCGGTTCGTTCGCCCCGCGGCTGGCCGAGGTGCTCCGATTTACATTTTTCCAGGCTTTTGCATCTACCCTCCTGACCCTCATCGTTGGCCTGCCCCTCGCCTTTCTCTTTGCCCGCTGCGAGTTCCCGCTAAAACCCGCCCTGCGGACGCTGACCGCCATCCCCTTCATGCTGCCGACGGTGGTCGTCGCGGCGGGTTTCAATGCCCTGCTCGGCCCGCGCGGCTGGCTCAACCTGGGATTGGCCTCGTTTGGCCTGCCCCCGGTGCAATTCGTTGGCACCTTCCAGGCCATTCTCGTGGCGCACGTCTTTTACAACGCCATCATCGTCATCCGGGTGGTGGGAGCGGCCTGGGCTTCGCTCGACCCGCGCCTGGGGCAGGCTGCCCGTTCGCTGGGGGCCAGCCCGTTGCAGGTCTTCCTGCGGGTCACACTGCCCCTGCTGCGGCCATCCATCTTTGCCGCCAGTTTGCTGGTCTTCCTGTTCGATTTCACCAGTTATGGTGTGATTTTATTACTCGGCGGCCCCAAATTTTCGACCATCGAAGTCGAAATCTACATCCAGGCCATGCACATGCTCAACCTGCCTGCCGCCGCCCTGCTCTCGCTGGTGCAGTTGCTGTGTACCCTGGCCTTCTCCGTGCTGTACAGCCGCTACGTCACCCGCCTCGCTGTCCCCGTCAAACCGGTCGAGCCGGTTCTCAAACGGCCTCGCTCTTTCCTCGAGCGCGCTTTCGTTTTTCATCTTTCATCTTTCATCTTTTTGTTCTTCCTTCTCCCCTTGCTCGCCCTCCCCATTCGCTCTGTCTCCCGCCTCGAGCCTGAGCGCGGCCAGCGCGCCCCAGTCGGCCCGGCCCTGACGAGCGAATACTACACCGAACTGTTCGTCAACCGGCGCGGCTCTATTTTTTACGTCCCGCCGGTCGAAGCGGCGCGCAACTCACTGGCCTATGCCGGGCTGACGGTGGCCTTTTCGCTTGCGCTCGGCTTCCCGGCAGCCCTGGCCCTCTCCCGTCCCGGCAGGTTTGCCCAATGGATTGACCCCCTGCTCATGCTCCCGCTTGGCGCTTCAGCCGTCACTCTCGGCCTCGGCTACATCCTGACGTTCAACCGGCCCCTTGCTGTTATCTTTCCTCTTTCACTCATCACTCATCACGTATCATTCCTCACGGATTCCCTCCTCAAATCCCCAATTCTTATCCCCCTCGCTCACACCACCATCGCCTTGCCCTTCGTCATCCGCAACCTGCAAGCCGCGCTGGCAACCATCCCCAACCGGTACCGTGAAGCGGCGGCGGTTTTGGGAGCGAATCCCTTCCAGGTCTGGTGGCATGTCGACAGGCCGATTCTCTCCCGCGCGGTCGTTTCTGCCAGCGCCTTTGCCTTCACCGTTTCGTTGGGAGAGTTTGGGGCTGCCTCGTTACTCGCCCGTCCCGAATATCCCACCCTGCCGACCGCCATTTTCCGCTTCCTCTCACAGCCCGGCGGCCTGAACTACGGCCAGGCGATGGCGATGGCAACCCTGCTGATGCTGCTGACCGGCCTGTTTATCTGGCTCATCGAGCGGGAGCGTGTAGCCGGAGAATTATAGGGGCCATGCTGCAAGAGCGGAAAACTCCGAGAATTTCGGTGATTGTTGCCGTGCCGCCAAGGCTTCTAGAGTCAATCTGTGAATCAGATAATCATGATAAAATCAGCCCATCTTTGTAACTACCTACCCTCACCCCCCCAACCCCTTGCCTTCGGCACGCTTCGCAGTCCCGGTGGGAGAGGGGAGAAATCTCGGACGAAATTGTCGTTTTCGGCATAAAAATTCGCTTTTTGTATCCGTTTCCCTCTCCCTTTGGGAGAGGGGCAGGGTGAGGGCAGGTAGTTACCCATCTTTCAGGAAAGGAGGCGTTCGGATATGAAAAAGAATATTCGATTTTATTTGCGCACGCCTCCTGCCGGGGCGATGGTCATTTAACTGTTTTTGGAATCCACCCCCCACGCCGCAGGTGGTTCAACCTGCGGTTTTTTTATTGAACCGCAGGCCATTCCATCCATCATTTTTAACGAGGAGATTTATGCCTGATACAAAACGTCCAACCGGTTTTGCGGCCTTTATCGTCATCTGGCTGACCCAGATGATTTCGGTGCTGGCATCAGGGATGACCGGCTTTGCCCTGACCATCTGGATGTACCAGCAAACCGAAAGCGCAACGGCCATGGGCCTGATGCAGGTCTTTTACATCACCCCTTTCCTGGTTATGTCGCCCATTGCCGGGGTGATGGTGGACCGCTACAGCCGCAAACTGATGATGATGGTCAGCGACCTGGCCGCCGCGCTGGGCACGGTTTTCCTGCTGGTTGTGTTCGCTTTCGACAAAATAGAATTCTGGCACCTGTACCTGGTCTCAGCCCTGGCGGGGATTGGCAATACCTTCCAGTGGCCGGCCTACTCCGCTGCCATCAGCACCATGATTCCCAAGGAGCAACTGGGGCGTGCTAACGGCATGATGTCGTTAATGGAGGCTGGGCCGGGCGTGCTGGCGCCCATCCTGGCCGGGGCCTTGCTGCCGTTTATCAAACTCGAAGGCATCCTGCTGTTCGATTTGGTCACCTTTTTCCTTGCCATCAGCGGCCTGGCCTTTGTGTTCATCCCCAACCCGCGCAAAACCCAGGAGGGGCAGGAATCGAAAGGCAGTGTCTGGAAGGAAGCCGTTTTTGGGTTCAAGTACATTTTTGCCCGCCCCAGCCTGCTTGGGCTGCAACTCGTTTTCTTCGCAGGCAACTTGCTCTCAGGGATTGGTTTCGTGGTGTTGGCTCCCATGATTCTGGCGCGCACCGACCAGAACAGCGTTATCTTTGGCACAGTGCAGTCGATGTTTGCGGTGGGAGGCATCGTTGGCGGGGTTATCATGAGCGCCTGGGGCGGGTTCAAACGCCGGGTGCATGGCGTTTTGTTGGGTTGGATTCTCTCCGGCCTGGGCATGGCTGCGCTCGGCCTGGCGCAGGACCTGTACTGGTGGATTCCAGCGGCCATCTTTGCGATGATGATTACGCCACTCGTCAACGGCTCGAACCAGGCCATCTGGCAGTCGAAAGTCGCCCCCGATTTGCAGGGCCGGGTTTTTTCGGCCCGCCGCCTGATTGCCTGGTTCACCAACCCCATCACCCCTATTATTGGCGGGGCGTTGGCCGATTTCGTGCTGGAACCCGCCATGCGGGCGCAGGGTGGGCTGGCAAACGCTTTTGGCTGGCTGGCGGGAACCGGCCCCGGCGCGGGGATGGGTTTGTTGATGTTCCTGAGCGGGCTGGGCGCGGCGCTGGTCGGCGTGGCAGGATACCTTTTCCCGGCGGTGCGGGACGCCGAGCGCCTGTTACCCGACCACGATGAACTCGCCCCGGCGGAACCCTCCCAGGCCTGAACATGCCCCTTTTGTCACCAGCGAGGCGTCCTGCAGGGGACGCCTCGCGCTTTTCCTGTATAATCCCGCCGATGCGTAAAATTTTCATTATTCTCGTATTTTTTCTCGCCAGCGGACTGGTCCTGTTCAGTTTCAGTGAACTCGAAACCACCTGGCAAACGCTCCAGAAAAGCGACTTCCGTTTCATGGGGCTGGCTATCCTGCTGGTTCTGGCCTGGACAGTCAGCGACGCGCTGGGCTACCGCTCGCTGTTCCGGCTGATGGATGTGAGCGAAGGACTGTGGCGTCTTGTCCTGCTTTCTTCCGCCGCAAATTTTATCAATGTGGTCGCGCCTTCAGGCGGGTTTGGCGGGATGGCCGTGTTCATCGATGACGCCGGGCGGCGCAAGTATCCGCGCGGGATGGCAGCGGCAGCGGCAGCGCTGCATCTGTTCCTGGACTATGCAGCCTTCATGGTTGTACTGGGGTTGGGTGGGGTGGTGCTTATCCGCCGCAATGACCTGGAGCCGGGAGAAATCACGGCTTCGTTCATCATGTTTGCGCTCTTCATCGGGTTGGGGATTTTTATCTATATCGGTTCACATTCCGGTGAGCGATTGGGCCGGGTGCTGGCCTGGTTTGCGCGGCATTTGAACCGGGTTCTGTGGCCCTTTGTCCGCCGGGACTACTTCCACGAAGAGACTGCCAGGGTTTTTAGCATGGAAGTGGCCGAGGGACTCTCGATTGTGCGCGTCCGGCGGCACGGGGTCATGGTCCCGCTCTGGTTCGCGCTGGCAAGCAAAACCCTGCAAACCCTGATTTTGCTGATGACTTTCCTGGCGTTCGATGTCGCCTTTTCCGCAGGCACGATTGTGGCCGGGTTTGCTTCGTATTACCTGTTCCTGGTTGTCTCTCCCACCCCTTCCGGCATTGGCGTGGTCGAAACGTTGCTGCCGCTGGCGCTCAAATCTTTGAATGTCCCCTGGTCGCAAGCCGTTGTCGTCACCCTGACCTACCGCAGCCTGACTTTCTGGCTTCCGCTGCTGGTTGGCGCAATTTCGTTCAGGCTCTTGCAGCGGAAGTGAACCACCCTGGCTAATTGGCAAATTTCCGCTTGAAAATCCGGTTCCAAAGGCGTACACTAACTATATCATTTTCAGACAGGAGGATAACCATGCCCGCTTTGAATCGTGTTCAGTTGATTGGGTACCTTGGGAAGGACCCGGAAACCCGCTTCACTCCGACCGGCAAGAAAGTGACTCATTTCAGCCTGGCAGTAACCCAACGCTGGAAGAGCGCCGGCGAGACGAAGGAATACACCGAATGGATTAACGTCGAAGCCTGGGGACGGCTGGGCGAAGTTTGCGACCAGTACCTGAAAAAGGGCAGCATGGTCTACCTGGAGGGACGCCTGAAGACGGACAAGTATGAAGACAAAGGGGAAATGAAGTACTTTACGAAGGTGGTGGCGCTCTTGCTGCAATTCCTCGACCGCAAGCCCGCCGAAGAGCCGGTTCTGACGGTGGAGGAGGATGCAGGCGAGTACGAAGCGTAAAATGTAAAAAATGTAATGCGGAATTCATTCCGCCAATCTTCACGATTTGGACGCTGACAAGAACGGACGAGAGCGGAGGTTTTAAGTTTTTCTCCGCGCGCCCCCTGCGGGGGCAGTCGCCTCTTGTCCGCGTCCAAATGGTTTTGAGCGGCTTTGGATTTGGAATTGCTGCTCAATCCCTCAGCGCATTGGCGGGACGCTGGCTGTCGTGCATTCCGGCGAACTGGCGTTTGAGCGCGGCTTCGACGTGCGGCGGGACCATGCTCGAAATATCCCCCTCCAGCGCGGCGATTTCGCGCACGGTGGTGGACGAGAGGAAGGTGTGTTCCTCGTGGGTGATGAAGGAGACGATTTCGATATCTGGGGCGAGGCGGTGATTGGCGAGCGCCATGCGGAACTCGAACTCGAAATCGGAAAAGACCCGCAGGCCGCGCACAATCACCTGGGCGTCCAACTCGTGACAGGCGTTGACCGTCAGGCCGCTGTAACCCGTCACGCGGATTTTGTTGTGGTCTTTAAAGGTCTGTTTGACCAGGTCGATGCGTTCTTCGGGGCTGAACAGCAGGCTTTTGAGCGGTTTGTCGTACACGGCAATCACCACTTCATCGAACAGGCGCGCGGCGCGCTCGGCGATGTCCATGTGGCCGTAGTGGATGGGGTCGAATGTTCCGGGGAAAAGGGCGCGAACCATCAAATCTCCTCGTTTGGAGTCCAAAATCTCCCGATTTTGGGCAGAGAGCCGAAATCAGGAGATTTCGGACTCCAGATTAACTTACATCCCCTTTGCCCTTGCCCCAGAAGCGGTTGAAGGCTTCGGCCAGCAGGGCATGTTGGGGCTGGGACAGGTTGGAATCAACGGCGAACAAATCGGCGGCGTGTTTGCGCGCTTTTTCGATGAGCGCCACGTCGGTCAGCGAGGCCATTTTCAGGCTGGTGGCGTACCCGGCCTGCGAAGTGCCTAAAAATTCGCCAGGGCCGCGCTGCTGCAAATCGAGTTCGGCCAGTTTGAAGCCGTCGTTGGTCTCGGTCATGGCGCGCAGGCGTTCGTTTTCGGCGGAATCGGCTTTGTCGGGGATGAGCAGGCAGAACGACTCGCCGCCGCCGCGTCCCACGCGCCCGCGCAACTGGTGCAGCTGCGCCAGGCCGAAGCGGTTCGCGCCTTCGATGAGCATAACGCTGGCGTTTGGCACATCCACGCCGACTTCGATGACCGTCGTCGAGACCAGGATGTCGTACTGCCGGTCGCGGAACTCGGCCATGATGCGGTCTTTTTCGTCGGGGCGCATTTTGCCGTGCAGCAGGCCCAGTTTCAGGTCGGGGAAAATCTCTTTCGAGAGCCGCTCGTGGTCGTCGACAGCGGCTTTCAGGTCTTCCATTTTCTCGCTTTCCTCGATGAGCGGATACACGATGAACGCCTGCCGCCCGGCCTGGGTTTGCGAGCGAATCAGCGAGTAAGCCCGCTCCCGCTCGCGCGGGGTCAGCGTGTAGGTCGCCACCGGTTCGCGCCCGGCGGGCATTTCGTCCATCACCGACAAATCCAGGTCGCCGTAAAGCGTGAGGGCCAGCGAACGCGGAATGGGCGTGGCGGTCATCACCAACAGGTGCGGGTGTTCGCCCTTGCGGCGCAGCGCGGCGCGCTGTTCCACGCCGAAGCGGTGCTGCTCGTCGATGACGACCAGCTGCAAATCTTTGAACTGGACCGGCTCCTCGATGAGGGCGTGCGTGCCGATGAGAACTTTGACCTCGCCCGAAGCGAGTCCGGCGTGGATGGATTCCCGCTCGCCGTCCGCCGTGTCGCCGGTCAATAAGCGTACCTGACCCTCGGCCAGCAGGCCCTCCGCCACCAGGAAGCCAGAGAAATTCTTGAAGTGCTGCTCCGCCAGGATGGACGTGGGGGCCATGATGGCGGCCTGCGCCCCGGCGCGGGTAATCATCATGGCAGCCAGCGCGGCCACGACGGTCTTGCCGGAGCCGACATCGCCCTGAATCAGGCGGTTCATCGGGCGGCCCGAACCGACATCGACCACGATGTCCTCGATGGCGCGTTTTTGCGCCCCGGTGAGCGGGAAGGGCAGGGCGGCGATGCGCTCCGCCAGCCAGTCATCCGGCACGTCGAACATGCGCGCGACGACGGCCTGGTAGTCGCGTTTCTGGCGCAGGACGCCCATCTGGAGGTAGAAAATCTCGTCGAAGGCCAGCCGCTCGCGGGCCGCCTTGAGATTGGCCTGGGTCGCGGGAAAGTGCGCCTGGTGGATGGCCTCGCCCAGCGCGAACAGTTCCGCCGCCCCGCGCACCGATTCGGGCAGCGGGTCGGGCAGGCGCGGGGCCCAGAAGCGGATGACCTGCTCCATCTGCTTGCGCAGCCAGTTCTGGGTGATGTTGGCGGTGAGCGAGTAAACTGGCACGATGCGGTTGGTGCGCAGGTGTTCGGCTTCCACCGGCTCCCATTCGGGGCTGTTGAGTACCAGGCGGCCCAGGTATTGCTCGATTTTCCCGGCGGCGGCGATGGGCATGCCGTCTTTCAGGCGGTTCATCAGCCAGGGTTGGTTGAACCAGGTGATGCGCAGCGCGCCCGTGCCGTCCGAGATGACGCATTCGATGACGCTCATCTTGCCGCCGCGCGCTTTGCGTTCGTGGACGCTTTGCACCTGTCCGATGACGGTTACGACCTCGCCATAGACCAGATTGCGGATGGGTTTGAGCTGGCTGTAGTCGTCGTAGCGGCGCGGGAAGTTGTAGAGCATGTCGCCCAGGGTGTACAGCCCCATTTTTTTGAGGGCTTCGGCGTTGCGCGGGCCGACGCCTTGCAAGACGGTCAGGCTGGCGTTGAGGGCGATGGGGGTTTGCGAGGTCTGGGCCCCGGCGTAGGAGGCGGAGCGCGAGGGGGCCGGGCGGCGGCTCGAAACGGGAGCGGCTTCGGGTTGGGGACGCGGGCGGACTGCGGGGCGTTCCTCCATAACGGGAGGCGGCTCGTGACCGGCCCGCTCCGGCGGGGAACCTTCGGGGGCGTAGACCGGTTCCGGTAACGGGGCCTCGCCCTGGCCTTGAATCCTTTTCCATATTCCCTTGAGCGTATCGGCGCGCGAGGCGGGGGTCAGGCGGTGGTAGTCGCGCAGGCGCGCGGCGACGAGTTGGATGGTCTCTTCGGGGACGCCTTCGTGGCGGGCTTCGGCTTCCCAAAAGTCGAGGATTTTCGACAGGCCGCCGATGACGGCGGTGTTGCCATATTTGTTTTCGGCTTCGAGACGGAAAAATTTGCGGAGTTTTTCGAGGGAGGATTGCATAGTGTGTTATTTTATCAGAGGATTTGTGGTAAAACAGACCCATGACTCGTGAAGAAATCATCCAACGCACTGCTGAATATGTAAAAGGCGAGTTCGCGCGCGATTCGTCGGGCCACGATTGGTGGCACATCGTCCGGGTTTGGAAAACCGCTCTCGCCCTGTGTAAGTATGAGAATGCGGATGTCTACACGGTGGAGTTGGCCGCGCTTTTGCACGACCTCGATGATTGGAAGTTATCCCCGTCCGCCGAGGGCAGACCTGCGCGGGCTGAAGCCTGGCTCCGTCAAATGGGCGTCGCCCCGGCCCTGGCCGAACACGTCTGCGAGATTATCACCGGCCTGTCGTTCAAGGGCGCGCTGGTCGAGACGCCGATGCGCAGCCTCGAGGGCCAAATTGTGCAAGACGCCGACCGGTTGGACGCGATTGGCGCAATCGGCATTGCGCGCGCCTTTGCGTATGGCGGCCACAAAGGACGGCTGCTGTATGACCCGGCCTCCCCGCCGCAGATGCACGCCAGTTTCGAGCAGTACCAGAACAGCGGCAGCGCCACCATCAACCATTTTTACGAGAAACTGCTGCTGCTGAAAGACCGCATGAACACGCCGACGGCAAAAAAAATCGCCGCCCAACGCCATGCCCATACGGAACAATTCCTGGAGCAGTTCCTGCGGGAGTGGGAGGGCGGGGAGTTTTAATAGTGATTATCACAAAGTTTTCGAAGGAGCGCAAAGGAAAACCTGGTGTTTGGATTATTTCCTGCGGCTGACGGTAATCCAACTCTCGTCGTAATGCACCGCTTTGAGAACTTCCTCCCTGTCCAAACGGGGCGGCTGTTTGACGGTGATATGCAGGCAGTCATCCGGCACGGGTTCGATGATTGTGAATTGCGAGCCGTGCGGCTGCCAGGTAAATTTGTGGAAGCGGGTTGACCGTTCCAGGCCTTCCAGGTTGCCCTCGTCATTTGCCTGCCAGACGTATTGTTCGGGCGGGTAAAATACAGTCTCGAACTCGAAGACGGCCAGTTTGGTCAGGTCTTTGGATTTTACCAGCACCACCGCGCGCAAATTCAAAAATTTCGAGCGCACGGCGTTGACCCGCTCATTCCAGATTTGCAGCACCTGGTCGCCAATCAGTTGCGGGTCTACGTC
>DAOTZM010000055.1:0-18662 GCA_034434035.1 Anaerolineales bacterium | reverse complement strand
CTGGTCAAAGGCCAATAACCATTGAAACCAGCAAATATCAAAAAGCGCGGAACATCTCCGCGCTTGTAACTACTCACCGGCGCATCTTTTTGCTCGATTCGCCGGGGGCTGCCCCTTTGGGACGCTTCGCAGAGCCCTCCGGCTATGAACAGCGTCGGAAAGTCCCCAACAAGGGGATAAATCCGACTTTTACACCATCCATCACGTTGATTTTAGGTAACTGCCCGCCCTCACCCCGGCCCCTTCTCCCAGTGGGAGAGGGGAGAAAACAGAGAGGATTTTGTCGCTTTCGGCAAGAAAATCCGTTTCGTATGTCCGTTTCCCTCTCCCTTTGGGAGAGGGTTAGGGTGAGGGTAGGTAGTTACCAATTTTGTTTTGTCAAAAGTCCAATCAAGAAAGCCCTGGGAATATTGATTTTTTGAATTGACGAGACCGGCCCCAATATTGTACACTCAGTAGTGATGAAAACAAAAAATGTTTGTGTCTGGGATTGGCCTGCTGCCGTGCTGCTTGTCCTGCTGGTCTATGTGTCGGCAGCGCGGTTATCGATAACAGGTTGGACAACCGGGTTGTGGAGCGTCGAAGGTATCTCTGTGCTGGGAACCCTGTTGGGATTGGCGCTTGGTTTTAGCAAATTCCAAACATCCCCCTTGCGCTGGCTGGCGGCTGGCTACAGCCTCATGATACTCCCCTGGGTATTGGGCGGATTAATCCAGGGCGAAAATACCACCATCGGACAATTGGCCAGCCTGGCTGGCCGGCTGGCCGCAGCGAATGTTTCCATTTGGCGCGGCGAACCGGTCACAGATTCGCTGTTTTTCGTCACCCTGATGTGTCTCCTGTTCTGGGCCATCGGTTTGTTCAGCGGATACCAGTCTATTCGACATTCCAGCACGCCTGCCGCCCTCATCCCAGCCTTGCTGCCGCTGCTGGTGGTGCAGTATTACGATTCTTATAACGCCGGGCGGATTTGGATTGTGGGGCTTTTCTTCCTGCTGGCAATTGTACTGGCGGGGCGGTTGAATTTTCTCGAAAACCGTAAACGGTGGCAGGAGAAACGCATTTTTGCAGGGGATGAACCGGTCTTCGATATGGCGCGCGGCCTGGCGCTTTCGGCCCTGTTGGTTATCCTGCTTGCCTGGTCGGCCCCCACCCCGGCGGCGGTCATCCCGGCGGTTGCGCGTATTTGGAGGGAGATAAACCAGCCTTTCGAGAAAACGCGCGACCGCTTCGATGACCTGCTTGCATCCTTACGGGGCGGCATGGCGGTCGTCCCTGGCGAACTCTACGGAAGCACGATAAGCCTGGGGCAAAACGCCCAACAGGGCGATGCGGAAGTTTTCAGGGTTCGTCTGCCTGAATTTACGACTGCCCGGCTTTACTGGCGCGTGCGCGTCTATGACACATACCAAAATGGACGCTGGTCAGTTTCTGACAGCAAAACCATCCCGTTTTCTCCTGAAAGCGGCGCGCCCATCGATACCGGGATTTCAACAGACAGGCAACTCGAACTCATCTTCAACTGGCAGGCAAACCCATCCTCCCTGCTGGCGACGCCAGGCTACCCGCTTTGGATGAGCCGCTCGGGCGCCATCCAGGTCAATCCGCTCCCGGAGGATGTTTACGACCTGTTGAGTTGGTCGGCTTCGACCCCGGTCTTGAACGGCGACCAGTACCAGGCGCGCGCGGTGCTGCTGGACCCCACCGTCAAAGATATGCGCGCCGCCCCGCAATCCTATCCCGACTGGGTCGTCGAACGTTACCTGCAATTACCCGATGACTTTCCAGGCAGTATCGGTCGCCTGGCAGACCGCCTGACCCGGGAGCATGACAACAATTTTGACAAAGCCACCGCAATTACCAACTACCTGCGCGCCGAAATGAAATACGACCTGGAGGTTCCCCCGCCGCCGGCTGGGGTAGACCCGGTGGAATGGTTCCTGTTCACCTGGAAGCAAGGATTTTGCAATTACTACGCCAGCGCCGAGGTGCTTTTATTGCGCGCGGCGGGCATTCCGGCTCGCATGGTGGTGGGCTACGCTCCCGGCGATTACCAATCGGGCGGATACTACCAGGTCAGGGCCAAAGATGCCCATGCCTGGCCTGAAGTCTATTTCCCCGGCATTGGCTGGGTCGAATTCGAGCCTACAGTTAACTTAGACGTTATCTACAGACCGAGCGGCGAAGAGCGGGCAGATGTGGAAGATGATGAACTGCTGCGCAGGCAGGATGACTTTGGGCGGCCTGGACTGGGGGAGTACCTGGATGACCTGCCGCCGCCCCTGCCTGGTCTCGAACCGCCATCTGCGAACACCACCAACCTATCCCGGCTGGGATTAGCGTGGCTGTGGGTTATAATTTTGATTGCAACTTTATCGGGTGCGGCGGCGGCTGCCTGGCGGCTCGAACGCCGTTATTTCGTTACGCAAAAGATACCGCGCGCGATTAAGAAACTCTATATTCGCTATCATCTTAATACGCCGCGTTGGTTGGAACATTGGGTAAGATGGAGTGAAGTCACCGCCGTCGAACGCGCCTTCCACGCCATCAACCAATCCCTGGCCTGGCTGGGTAAACCGCAGCCGCCAGATGTGACCGCGCTGGAAAGGGCCGCTTTGCTCAAAGAATTCCTCCCGGATTCATCGGAAGCAATCGATACCCTGGTTGCCGCGCACGAAAAGACACTCTATACCCCTGAACCGGCCAACCCAACAGCCGCGATGCGCGCCGCATGGAGAGTACGCTCCCAGGCCCTGCGCGCGCTTGCGCGGCGAAGTTTTACCGATGGAGAACAGCAATCATGACCGAATCAACCCCTGTCAGCGTCGATTTGCAAATCAAAGCCCTCAGCCAGGCCGCCGGGAAAATTCGTTCATCGGTCCTGCCAATGCGCAGCAGCCTGCCTCCCGCCACCCTGGAGGAACTTTCCCACCTCGAAAGCCGCCTCTACCGCCTGTCGCAGGAGGTCGCCGCGTTTGCCGAAGAGCGCAAAAACCTGCTGGCCCTGACCGAAATCGGGCAGGTGATTAACTCCTCGCTCGAACTCGACCAGGTGCTGCGGATTGTGATGGACAATATCATCAAACTGACCGAGGCCGAGCGCGGATTCCTGATGCTGCGCGACGATTCGGGCCACATGACCACCCGCATTGCCCGCAATTGGGAACAGGAATCGCTCAACGAGAGCGAATACGCTGTCAGCCGCACCGTCATCCAGCGCGTCATCGAGACTGGCGAAGCCATCCTGACCACCAACGCCCAGGAAGACCCGCGCTTTGGCGGGCAGGAAAGCATCATCGCCTTCAACCTGCGCTCCATTTTGTGCGTCCCGCTCAAGGTCAAAAACGACCTGATTGGCGTCATCTACGCCGATAACCGCATCCGCGCCGGCATTTTTACCGAATCGGAGCGCGACCTGCTCGGCGCGTTTGCCAACCAGGCCGCCATCGCCATCGACAATGCCCGCTTGTTCGCATCGCTGCGCCGCACCCTGGCCGAAGTGACCGAACTGAAGAACATGATGGATAACATCTTCGCATCCATTACCAGCGGGGTGATCACGGCGGATATCGAAGACAAGGTTATCCTGTGCAACCGCGCCGCCGAGAACATCCTGGGGCAGACCATCCCCCAGATTTTGGGCCGCAAAATCGATGATATTCTGCCCTCCATCGCCAATGACCTGATTCCGCAGGTAGCCTCCGTTCGCAACACCGACACGCCCATCGCCGATTTCGAAATCAGCCACAGCCTGCCGCAGCGCGGCCTGGTCGACTGGCGATTCAATCTCTCTCCGCTCAAAGACGCTGACCAGACCACGCAGGGCATCGCTATCGTTTTAGATGACCTGACCGAGCGCAAACGCCTGGAGGCCCAGCGGAAACTGTTCGAGCGCATGGTCTCGCCAGCCGTAATTCAACAACTCGACCCGAACAGCCTGGCGCTGGGCGGCAAGCGTACCGACATCACCGTCCTGTTCGCCGACATTCGCGGGTTTACCGGTTTCAGTGAAACGCTCTCGCCGGAGCAACTGGTCTCGGTCTTGAACCGTTACCTGGCAGCCGGGGCCGAATGCGTGCTCGATGAAGAAGGCACCATCGACAAGTTCCTGGGCGACGCCGTAATGGCCTGGTTCAATGCTCCCATTCCCCAACCCGACCATACCCTGCGGGCCGTGCGCGCCGCGCTCAAACTGCGCGACCGGATTGCCGAGCTGCACGCCGCCCTGCCGCCCGAAGCGCACCTGGCCTTTGGAGTCGGAATTCACTTTGGCGACGCAGTGTTGGGCCTGATTGGCACCGAAAAACGCCTGGAATACACGGCGATTGGCGACAGCGTCAACACCACCAAACGCTTGCAGGAAAACGCCGGGAAGAACCAGATTGTCATCAGCCAGGATGCCTGCGAGCGGGTGAAAGACCAGATTAACGTGCTGCAAATGGAGCCGATGACCGTCAAAGGCAAGCGCGAATCTATCCCGGTATATGAAGTGCTAGGGCTAAAGTAGCATAAAAAATCCCCGCCTGACGGGGATTTTTTGTGTTATGGCGCAGGATTTGCGCTATCAGCGCAAATCAGAGCAGCAATCGCAAATTCAAAAAGGACGCGGACGAGCTCGGATGAACGCGGATATGTGTGTTAGCGCGAAAGTGATGGGCAGCAGTCCCGTTGACGGGGCTTTGTGGGAGCAGCTAATGGTTCACGTTCGGACGGTTTCGCAGAAGAATCTGGCATGTTTGACGGAGAATTTTCGCGGCAAAGCGCGCCGGGCTGAAAAAATCTGCCACTCTTGTGACGTTTTCTTGCCCAGACGCCGCGCTGTCGTAAACGACAGCGCTATTCTTACGAAGTCGGTTAAACCCGACTTTTGCCTGTATCCCATCGGTTGGGCGCGAAATTTTGTGTAAACAACATTCAAATTTGCGACGAACCGCAGATTCAAGGTTTTTTGTCCGCGTATTCCGCGTTCATCCGCGTCCAAATTCGCTTGTTTTGAGTCAGATTTGGAATTGCTAAAATCATAGCAGCCTTTGGTTGCGGCCCGCGAAGCGGCTGCGCTATGCGTGAGACCGACGCAAAAATTTTACAGCCAAAGTCCCAAAATCCAAAAAGCCGCCATCCCCGCCAGAATCGTCCAGACCACGTTTTTGGTAAAGTAAGCGACCAGGGTTGCGATTATCGCTGCCAGCAGGCGCGGGTTTTGGGGAGAAAGAAAAAGCGCATTGTCCAGGTATCCGATTTCCGGCGCGATGATGGCGCTCAGGACGGCAATCGGCACGAAGCGCAGCGCGCGCTGGAAGGCGGCCGGCAGTTGAATCCGCTCCAGCAGGGCGATGAAGGACAGGCGGGTCAGGAAGGTCAACAGACCGACCGAAATCATCAAAATCCAGAGAGTCATCTGCGCGCCTCCATCCACATCCCGGCGGCGATGGCGAGCGCGGCGGCGACAATCAATCCCAACTTATAAGGCAGCCCGAAAAACAAGAGCGCGGCCAGGCTGGCAACGATAGCCGTGACAATGCCCGCTTTATCCTTGAGGGCCGGCGCGACCAGCGCAATGAAGGTCAGCGGCAGGGTAAAATCGAGTCCCCACGACCCAGGCACTTGCGCGCCGAGGAAAATGCCAACTGCCGTGCTGGCCTGCCACGAAGTCCACAACGCCAGCCCCGCGCCCAGGAAATACCAGTGACCGAAGCGGGTGACGCCCTCGCGCTGGTAATTGAGCGCGGCGACGGCAAAGGCTTCGTCGGTCAGCAGGTACGCAAGCAGCGCTTTCCAACGTTGGGGCAGGTGTTTGATGTAGGGCGCAATCGTCGCGCTGTAGAGCGCGTGCCGCAGGTTGATGATGAAGCCTGTGAGCAGGATGACCAGCCAGGGTGTTGATTCTCGAATCAGCTGCACAGCCATGAATTGCGATGACCCGGCGAAGATGACCGCCGACATCGCTTGCGCATCGAACGGATTCAGCCCGGCGCCAAGCGCCAGGATGCCGTAAATCATGCCGAACGGCGCCACGCCGACCAGGATGGGAAGTTCGTCTTTGACGCCGAGCAGGAAATGTTGGGATGCGGTTTTGTTCATCGAGTTCGTTGGCCGGAGTCCAAACTCTTCCGATTTTGGCCGAAGTCGGGAGGTAAATTCACGAGCAAGCTCATGCGCTCCAAAAGTCCAAAAAGATTTTGCCGATTATAGTGCAACCGTGCTATATTTGGCGCAATTTACACAAGGAGCCCTCATGAACCCCTTCCTCGCCCTTTTGCTTACTTTTGTCATTGCAGTTGCCTGGCTGCGCATGATGGATTTTGCCGCCCACCAGGGCTGGGTAGAAAGCCGCTTGAGCCGCAAAATCATCCATATCGGCACCGGGCCGATTTTTGTGCTGTGCTGGCTCTTGTTCCCCGGTGAGTGGTATGACCGTTACCTGGCCGCGTTGGTGCCGGGACTGATTACCGCCCAGTTTGCGCTGATTGGGTTGGGAATTGTCAAAGACGAGGCATCGGTCAAGGCCATGTCGCGCAGCGGCGACCCCAGGGAAATCCTGCGCGGGCCGCTTTATTATGGCATCATGTTCGTCTTGATGACCGTTATATTCTGGAAGGATTCCCCGGTTGGGATTGTGGCCCTGATGATGATGTGCGGCGGCGACGGCATCGCGGATTTGGTTGGGAGGCGCTTTAAATCACCGAAATTGTTTCACAGCCCCGCCAAATCGGTGGCCGGGTCCTTGGGCGTCTTCTTTGGCGGCTGGGTTCTCTCTGCTTTTGTGCTGGCAATGTACTTGCTGGCAGGCGTCTTCGATGGGCAGGTCAGCGCTTACCTGCTGCCGCTGACCGTTATCGCAGCGATTGCGACCGTCATCGAATCGCTCCCGCAGCGCGATGTGGACAACATCACCGTCACCTTCGCCGCCGCGTTGCTGGGCTGGTGGCTGTTCTGATGAGAGTTCCCCTATTGCGGCGCGGCGGCAGCCAGCCGCTTCCTCTCGACCGCCACCCCCACCCCGCTGCCGGCCATCGCGCCGCCCTGCGGCCCGGTCACCATTGGCAACCTGTAACACCTGGGCTGCGGCGGTTTTATCCATGAGACGAGGGGTGATGGGTTAGGTAATTTTCGCTGCCTCGACCTCAATCAACCGATGGTGGCGGCATCTCAACAGGCTTCCAGTGTGATGAACATTGGGAGCCTGTTCTGTTTCATCGCCACTGGGGTTTGCTGTAAGGTATATGTGAGAACGAAGCAAGACAAATGCGATTGTCCCGTACAAGGTGTCAAAGATTTACACGGTTCGCAAGGGAGTATAGTGGAAGCAGATTAACAAAAGAACCATTCATCAAAACCTCATCCACAACCTACTCCTGCGCCAACCGAAAGGAATTATAAATGAAGCCAATGCTCATCCCCCACAATAAATCACCGCCGCGATTGTCCTTATCCATCCCACTTCAATAGACAGGAGGACAAAACCAATGGAACCGCCGTACACGCCAGGAATGGACTGTCAAACAGGCAGTCCATTCCTGGCGTGTGAGTGTGTTGTGAGAACCACACGAACAAGCAGGTAAAAAATTGCCGCGCTTTTTACCCAATAATTTTGGTGGTGAAAGGTTGCGTTATTGTATAATCTTGTTGTGTCCGTTTGTTCTTTTGTGTTGCAAGGGGTCGCTTATGCCTGAGCAGGAAACCAAAGAGAAGCAAACCGCCCTTGCCAATTGGCTGAAGAAGGTCGAGCAATGGCCCTGGCGCGAGATTCGCTGGCAGGTCTATCTTATGCTTGCAGGCCCGCTTCCGTTGGCAATTTTTCTGTTCAGGCGCGATTTTTGGGAACAGCATGTAGGATTTATCCTGTTCGATGTTTTGATTGTAGGTGGGCTATATATTCTCCACTATTATCGTAAATTCTGGCGCGAAAATCGCTGGATAGTGATGCCGGCTGCCTTTGTTATCCTTGTGTGGGTCAACAGCATTTGGATGCAGGCTTACTGGTCGGTGGAAAACCTGCAAAATCCAAAAATATTTCCGCCACAGCCTGGTTCCCTAGCCTTGCATGTCGTTTATCCACAACAAATCTTGTATGACGCCGCTGAAATTCCTTCCATTTCGATGTGGTGGAAATGTAGCCCGCAACCTTGCGAGGATGAAGAAGTAAAAATTACAACCCGCAATCAATCCCTGCTCTTTGCCGTCAAAGACGAAAACCCGCCTGCATGGACAAAAACGCTCGTGACCACCCTGCCGGCCAGCGGCAGGGAAATCGAGATTCTCGTGCGCCGGTCAGAACCGGTGGAAAGTCAATGGGAAAACTTGTTCGTTATCACAACCAGACATCATACTCCTTATCCAGTTGGTGATATTTGGATGGAAGGTGCGCAAAATGCAAAAAACCGCAAATTTTGGTTGGAGCTGTTAAAGAGTAGCAGCGTGGTGATTACTATTATTACTGCGGCCCTGGCAGCCCTAAAGCAACTGGATGAACAAAAACAAGGAACGCGCAGGAAAAGAATAGACGAACTCTTAAGCCGCGTAAAAAACTATGAATACAAACGAGGAAAAGCAAAGGAATTTCTCGTTGACGTGCAAGCCGAATTGCATGACTGGGGCGAGTGGTTGCCCGAACAACGCGAAGAACTTCGGAAGATGTTCGAGAAATTTGTAGAGTTGGTGATTGACAAGTCCAAATCACAGGAACATTACTCATCGGAAACATCGTCCTGGGCAGAATCGGCAATTGCCATCGTCGAAACTTTGGCTTACCCTGATGGGAAGACAAAAGCCCTGACCGAAAAAGTCAAACAATCGGCCCCGGGGTATTCTTCAGAAGGATATGCCTCACTCTTTCCGCCCGAACGCTATCCTTTGCAGCGGCGGTTTGCCCGCCAATCTATTTCTATGCCTGAAAAAGAAACATGGGGACTCCTTGATTGGCAAATGCGGTTTGCGCCGTTCGATGATAACTTGGATGCGCAATTCCGCTATGTCAAGGATGATAATTTCCCCCTGCTGGCGGCGGTCAACTTTCCGTTTTTGGCGACGCGGTTCTCGAATCAAACCTGTTTTTTCCAAAACGCCTGGGACCTGCGCGCCGGGTATTACCAGTTCTGCCGGGCATTCACTGCGCTGGAATTCCAACAGCGAAGCAAGCAAACCTTCTTCGTTCCAGTCTTCCCCGAAGCCATCCCGGTTTGGGAAGAAAAGATAGAATGCCAGGAATACCTGCTGCACAACCTGGCCGCGGCCTGGCTGCGCGTGCTTGCCAATGCGCCCGATATCATCGACAAAATGGGCTTATGGGAAATAGAAGCCCTGGCCCGGCTGGTGGCCTGGCATTATGGCTCGGCCTCTGCGATTCAGGTTTTGTCCCTTCCAGCCGAGTCTCAAATCATCCGGCATGTGCAGGGAATCAGGCCCGAAAAAGCATTCCCGGTAGGTGAAAAGACCCGCTGGCTGGCTTTGCGTCCACCAGGCGCCAGCCAAACGCTTTACTTATACACGCAGGTCTCGCTGGACGGCATGGTTGATGTGCCAGGCGCGGTTAATATGACCACATCGTTGGCCAGCGCGCTCGAAAAAGAGTCTGTGTTTGTGGCGCGCTTCTTGTTGACCGAGCAGCCTGGTCATCTACCAGTCTTGCAAATGAACAGTCAAGATTTGTTGGTACTGTTGAACGAACGGGTTCGCCTCAGTACGGCGGGCAGCAAAATCTTCTGGGAGCTGTTTAGCGAACACCCGCTTTTTGACGACCTGCTGGAGCAGTTCCTGTCCCGCGCCGACGGTTCGCCGGGTAAAATGTTATCACTGGCGCGCGCAGTGTTGGAAAATCACCTGCAACGCTGCAACCAGAATCCTGATATCAACCCCGAGAATTTGCTCTAAACCACCTCATGACTCTGCCTGAACAGCCCTCCGCTTTTTTTGGGAATCTCAAAGCCGAGCAAGAGCCCTGGCTGTTGGATGCGTTTGTCACATCAATTAATCAGGCAGAATATCAGGGTGAACAGCCTTTCGTTCTGTATGGGATGCCGGGGTCTGGCAAGACAGCCCTGAGGCTCTTTTTACAGCAACAGGCCCCTGCCAATGTCCTGACCGTTCCCTGGAACCCCGAACCAATCTCATCGGGACTGACCGGCACGCCGCTCATGCAGGCTGCCATGCGTCAGGCAATCCAGGCCCTGCTTGATTGGCTGATAAGCAAGGGGCAAATGGCGGCGCGCCTGCCTCAGCCTCCCGCCTGGGCGGGGGCCGCTCTGTCCTGGTATTTGCGCCGTTACCTGCCGGCCGAAGCCGGTTTTTACATCGAAAGCCGCGAGGCGGATTTGACTCCGCAGGAACTTGACTGGTACCGGGCGATATTGGGAAAGCCCGAAGTTGCAACTTTGAAAGATGACGCCGGCCTGAACGACCAGTTGCGCATGTTGATGCGCGTTTTGAACCTGGCGCAGTACCAATCCGTGTGGTGGATGGTGGATGGGTTGGAGACATGGCCGCTGCAATCCGAAACCTACTTGAAGGCGATGATGGAAGCCCTGCTTTCCACGCTTTCGGTTTTCGATGCTCCTCGTTATATTTTCAAACTATTCGCGTCCGATGCGCATCGAGAAATTTTCCACCCTACAGTTGCCGTTAACAGGCATCGTATTTTGGAATTCGACCTGCGCTGGAACCCAGAGTTACTCACCGATTTACTCGAAAAACGGCTGGCCCTGGCTTTCCATCAACCTGGCTTCCGGCTGGCTGATTTTTCCCCATCTCCAGAGTTCCCGGCCTGGCTGCAATGCAATGCGGACGAAAACCCGCGTGACTGGCTTGCGTTGGTCTCCCCTTTGGTAGAAACATTCCAGTCCAAAAAACGGACGCTCTCCCCGGATGATTGGGAGCAAACCGTCCAGCGTTCGCAGGAACTCCCGTCTTTGCGGCTGCTGGTCGAGCGAAAGGAAATCAAAATAGGGGATATTACGATATCGCTTGCTTCGGAAGACGGCTTCAAACTTTTGCTCTACCTGTACCGGCGGCCAGGGGAAATTTGCAGTCTTGAAGAAATTTATTTTTGCGCGCTGCAAGGCCTGGAGCGCATCCCGCGCAAACAGGACAAAGAATGGGTGCATAAAACTGTCTGGCGTCCGGCGTTGGATACGACCATTTACCGCCTGCGCCAGAAAATTGAACCACAGTCAAGCAAGCCTGTATATCTCGTCACGCATCCGCGCAAGGGTTTGGAATTAAGAAATACCACGTTGTGAGAGAACTGTGAGAAAACTGCGCGAAAACTGCATGAGATTGCCAAGTCTATTTCACAGTATAGTTAGTTTGCTAAAGAAGGTCATCTGTACAACTTCATCGTTCCATTTTTTATTTCTCCTGTGACACCTCATCGCAGGGCGGTTTTTATCTTCACCTGTTTTCGGCAATGCCAAGCGAAGGGACTGTATGCTTCAGCAGTATGGCTTCCAGTTTGACCCTTTTACGCATCTTGATTCCACCAAAGATGCGCGCTTGTACGAATACCTGGTTATCCCAAAAACAGTAGAAATTGCCTGGGGAGATGAACCGGCCGCCATCCTGGCCCAGCCAGGCGGCGGCAAAAGCGCCCTGCGGGCCTATACCGAGCAGGTATATCGCGGAACGCGCGGGGTCAAGTTACCCATTACCTACATCCCTGAGAACTATTCAGAAGAGAACCAATTTCATCTTTGGGGGCTACAGAGAGCCTTTGCGCGCGCGTTGCTGATTTACCTGGTTTCTTACCCCGATGTCTTCCTGCAACTTCCGCCAGAACGACAATCGAGAACCAAAAGCCTGCTTTCTTTCCTGCCCTATGATTTCGATTTCCTGCTCAGCGTTCTTGAAGGCACGGACTTTGTTGGTGAAATGGAGCAACTCCTGGGGGTGAATGCGCTATCAGGAATCCAAAAAATCGGCGAGGCCCATCAGTTTATGACGCGCCAATTGAGGACAATCCCTGCCGCGTCGTTTTCCAGCCCAGGTGTCGAAATCCTTTTAACCCATGCGCGGGAAATTTTCGAGATTGACGCTTTTCATATCCTGGTGGATGGCTTGGATGGGTTCTCTGAAACAACACAACCCGCATCCCTTATCCGCTGGCTTGTACCGCTCTTGGAATTTGCCGAAGCCTGGAAAAGGAAAAAAGTCTATCTCAAGTTTTTCCTGCCTGTTTCGATGGCTGAATTTCCTGAGATTGCGCGACATCGCGGCATCAGGACGGCTACGCTTAATTGGGATGACGGCCTGCTCGCCGAAGTTATCCGCCGCCGATTATATGTTGCGACCCGGGGGGCCTTTGACAGTTTGGATGCCATCAGCGCTCCTGACTTGCGAAATGTCGAACTTCACCTGGCGCGCCAGTTGAACGCCGAACAAAAACTGCCGCGCCAAATTATCCTGAAAACCCGCCGCTTGCTCGAAAGGGCGCAGCAAAATACTGACGGGGTGATTCACTACGAAGATGTGTTCGAGGAGGCAAGAGATGTCAGCAAATTTTTCCTATAGGCTCTTTACAACGCAGCAGGTGGTTGAGCGCGCTGAACGAGCGGACATCTTGGACAATATTTCTAATCAACAGGAAAAGGTGTTTATCATCGAAGGCGACCGCGGAACAGGCAAAACCTTTTTTTTATTGGATTTGTATGCTCAATTGTTGCAGGAAAAAAATATGCGCCCTTTTTTTGTTGGCCTGTTCCGCTACCGGGCGCCTGAATTCGAGACAAAACCAAACATCTGGCTGCAATCTGATAGGGATTTTTTGTCGTCTGATGTGACAAGTCTCTTGAAAAAAATGAGTGAATACCTGGAAATAGCCTCTATCGAGTCGATTGACGAAGAGAACCGGCCTGAATACATGGCGCGCAACCTGGCAAAAATTCATAAAGAAGGGATAACGCCGGTTTTGCTGGTAGATTCGATTTACGAATGTGATGAAGCAGTCCGGATTCAAGTCGAAAAGTATATTTTGGTGCCTTTCCTCGCCACTGGCAGGGCAATCATCCTTCTTTCGGGGCGCGGGAAACGCCCCATTTGGACCAACCCAGAACTGCGCGATGCCAGAATCATCGCCTTGGGCAAGGCCCCACCAGCCTTTGTAAGGGAGCAATTAAAAAAAATAAAAAGTCAGCACATTGATAAGATAGATAAAATCTTGCAATGGAGCGACGGGTATCCACTCCTGGTAAACCTGTTAGGTCAGGCCAGCGCACTCTCCATAGACGCCCTTAAGAGCGCGATTGACGTGCTTATTGAAGATACGCTTCTCAAAACGCAAGAAATTCCTGCTGACCAAATCCGCGATGCCATCCAGAAATTAGCGCTTCTCTCCAGGCCTTTTCGTGTTCCAGACATCGATACTTATTTATTTCCCGATGACAAAGAAAAGCGGCTGAAAGCAGACCGATTGGTAAAACATTTGTTGCATAGTTATTTATTGTTCTGGGGCAATTGGGAGGGGCGCAATGGGTATCTGCTCAACCATTCGGTTGCGCACCCGGTCAGGGAATGGCTGCGGGAAAATCCAACCCTGCTGAAGAAATACCAGGGGGATTGGGAGATGTGTGTAAACGATTTACAGCAATCTTTTCCCAATGTAAACCTGCAACAATACAAAAAGATGTTCGTGCTTTATTCCAATGCTCAGGCAGCATCGTAAGGAATCCGCATCAGCAATCAAGGAGGAAACCCATGTCCGAAACGACTTTTTCCTGGGAAAGCCTGGAGCAGTTTATCGGAAGGCAAACCCTGCTCAGGCAGGCCGAAGAATGGCTGACTGATGACGAGCTGCACCTGGTTTTTTATACCGGCGGCTATGGGGTGGGGAAAACGCGCCTGTTAAAACAGATTTTAGGGCTGGCGGAGACGACGCTCAGTATGTTCGCAGCGCCGGCCGACTACATTGACCTGTATCACGCATATCATCACTCCGATGAAGGCTTGGCGCGCGCGCTGGTCGATAATTTTAGCGGCTACAAAGAGTATTTCTTTGCCTTCGACCTCGCCAGCCAGGCACTGGGGAACGCGCGCGCGGCGGGGGACAATCGCAAGGCGGCGGAATACTTGCGCGCCATGCTGCGCGCCTGCGAAGATGGGATGAAACGCTTGAGCAACGACCATGGCGTACTGGTCTTGTTGGATACCGCCGAACAATGGGTATATCCCAGCGCCGACTCCGGGCAAAGCGCGGCCCCGGCCTGGGTCTGGTTGAAGTCATGGATGACGGAACTCCCCAAGGGCGTGGTGGTGTTGGCCGGACGGCCTGTTTGTGAACAACTGGCATCAGAGGTGAACGTTCAGCCCGTCCGCCTGGATTATTTCAATCCGCAGGAAACGGCGGACTACATCGGGGCCGTTACCCGCAATTACCAGGCCAGTCGGCAATCCGCCGAATTTGTCTTATCGGAAGATGACATCCCGCGCTTGCATAAGTTGAGCGAAGGACGCCCCATCCTCTTATCGCTTTACCTGCAACTGGCCTTTCAGAACCGAGAAATACGCAGCAAATCGCTGGGTACACGCGCGGACGAGTTCGAAGAATTCCTGGTCAATGAACTGATGGGCAGTGAAATAGGTGATGCCCTGCGCGCCGCAGGGCGCGCGCCGAAAGGGGTCGACCTTGCCTTGTTTGCAGGCATTCGGGGCTTTCGTGATGAAAGTGGTTCGATATCGAATAAAAACCTCGAATATGCGAGCAGGGAATTCGAGCAACTCAAAAAAATGTCGTTCGCCAAGACCTTCCGAGGCAGCGACCGCCTGTTCTTGCATGACCAGATGTATGACATGCTGAATCGGCATATCTACACCCATCAGGACGATATTTCCGAGGCCCAAGAAGCCAGGGAAGCCGCTTCACAAATATTCGATTATTACAAACAAATAATCGAGCAAAAAAACCAGGAATTACAATCCCTTTATGAATGCCTGGCGCGCGGTATCGAGTTTGAGGAAGTCGCCAGCGAAGAAAAAGAAAGCATCCTGCTGGCAATTCGCGCAATAGAGTCTCCCCGCCAAAACTACATCGCCGAATTCATCTCCTATCGCTGGCGGCATGAAATTGTTGCCGGGGAAGACCCCATCGAGGCTGGCTTGCGGCGCTATTATCGCTTTGCGCACGAATCGGCCAGCAGCGGGCGCTATAACCTGGTAGTAGCCCTGCGCATCGAATTGCTCAATTTCCTGAAAGACTTGGAACAGGGCAATCACTGGCGCCCTTTCATCCAGGGTTTGCTGCTGGTTCAAAAAGTGTGGGAAAAACTGGCTCTGGGTGAAGGCTATGGCGCAGACATTTCCCAACTCTTGCAAAACCTGGAGACCATCCCCGGCCTGCCAGCCCATCACAAGCGCATCCTGGCTGGCTTCCTGACGGTATGGCAAGGCACGGCACTCATTTTCGCCAGGGACCTGGACTATGAGCGCGCCCGCCAATTACTGAGCGATGCCATTGCCGATTTGCAAGCGGTAAACAGCCAGGAAGTCTCCTGGTTCAAGGAGGTGGCCGACAGCCTGGCGCATCGCCAGTTGGCTTACCTGTATAGTGTTCAGGGACAATTCGACCTGGCGATTCGGCATTTTGTGGATGCCCTGAAGAACAGCCGCGCGATTGACTTTTACCACGAAGAAGCCACCCTGCGCAACGATTTGGGGTTTGTCCAAATGATGGTGGGAAAATTCCAGGCCGCGCGCGAAAACATCGAGGAAGGGCTGAAACTTCGCTACCGAGTGGGAATCGGCACCTATATCGCATTGAGCAACAGCACCCTCGCTCACTATCATATTGCAAATAACGTTTATGATGAAGCACGAAAGCGCGCCCGCTACGCCATCAAAATTTCGCAGGCCATTGGGTATGAACGGGGCGAGGCCTTTGGCAGCCTGGCGCTGGCAGAAGCGACCCGCCGCTATGCCTTCTCCTCACTCGGTTCGGCCAGCAAGGATGCCTTACTGGACAAAGCAGAAAACTTCGTTAATGATGCCGTTAAATCTTTCGAGAAGCTGGGCGAGGAGGTCCGTATTATCGAATCCCGCCTGGAACGCGGCTGTGTCTTTCGTGACAAGATGCGCATCGTTTCTGGTGAAGAAAAGGATGCGTATTACCAGAAATCCCTTGAAGAATTCGAATGGACCGCTGAGCAGGCCGGACAATTGAACATTATCTATCGCCGCGCAGATGCATTGTGCAACATCATCTGGTTGAATTTCTTTGCCGGGAAATATGATCAGGCTGAACAAGCAGCGGCAATCTTTTCACAAATGCCCGAGCTTGCGTCGTATTGGTTGAGAGATGGAAAACCTGTCGATGAAACCAGGGCCAGACTCAACCCTATTCTGTGGTCACAAATTGGCAAGTATCACACTGCCAAAGGGATGCTTGTTTTTGAGAGCTGGAGAAAGACTGGAAACAAAAACACCCTGAGCGCCAGGGGGCTTGATTTGCGGGAATGCGCCTCGAATTTCCTGCTGGCCTTACACTATAGCATCTTGTTTGCTGCCGACCATCGCGGCTTGCGCGAAGGCCGCCGTACGGTCTATTCTGCCTTGACCTTGCTCAACCGTGAGGAGTTGAAAAATTTTTGCTATCATGCGCGGGAACTGGCAAACGCGCACAAACTCGCTTCCCCGACCGTTTTGGAAGAATTGATGAAAGAACAGGCACTGTGGTTTGGCCCCGATTAGTTCCTTCTAATCTGATATGGAAAATGCCTTAACAATCCCGCAAAAGCGGGATTGTTGCTTGTATTCAAACAGAATATTCTATATAATTAAATTCAGCATGTTAACGATAACAAAATGAGATTGCGCATTTGCGGGGTTGACCATGAGACCAACCATATACTTTTTTCATCTCTTGCCCATACATAGCCAAGCAGGCTATTTGGATGGTTGTGATGGGAATTGTGCTTGTTCTTTCCATGTCACTACGAATAGTATAATTAAAGTATATTCCGCTGGGCTTGAAGTTAAATCCGGTTTTTCATTCGATTTTGGCATAAGCGAATGCGCCGATTGTAATTGCGCATGTTCATCCGATATACATTCACTTGGTGCTTATCTGATGGAAAACCTGCCAAGCCAATTTTTCTGTGCACGCCAGGCGGTTTTCCTGCCGCTGGATGCTGATTCCTGGTTGCTCACTGCGCCTGGCAGCCCGATAGGCTGGGCGGTGGTCAACCAACCGGCGCGGCAGGTGTTTGAGTTTTTTGCTTCGCCGCATCGGCTCGATGATTGGACTGATGATAGTGAAATTTCTGTGGAAGAGTTTCGCCGGGCGGCGGGGCTTTTTTACCAGGCCGGTTTCCTTACCGAAACACAACCAAGTGTTAGCCCGCTAACGACTGTTCCTTTCCAGCCTCCCCTCGAAGCCTGGCTGTTCCTGACCCGCGCCTGCAACCTGGCCTGCGCGCATTGCTTTGTCAGCAAGGACCCGCGCCAGATGACGCTCGAAACCGGCTTGCAGGCGGTGGAGCGTCTGTTCGACCTGGCCGGGCGGGGCGGGCATCCCGGCGTTAAAATTAAATATGCGGGCGGTGAGCCGACCCTGCGCTGGGATTTGGTCACTGCCCTGCACGAGCGAACCCTTGCTTTGTCGAAACAGGCCGGCCTGCCGCTGACGGAAATCCTCGTCACCAATGGCGCCGCCCTCTCCCGCGCGCGGCTGGAATATCTCCAGGCCGAATCAATTCACCTCGCGCTCTCGCTGGATGGATTCGGCGCGGGGCATGACCGCCAGCGGCCCTTCATCAATGGGCAGCCCAGTTTCGCGCGGATTTTCCGTTCGCTCGAAATGGCGCTGGGGATGGGAATCCGCCCTTACCTGACCATCACCCTGACCCGCCTGAACCTGGACGACCTGCCCGCCCTGACCCGCTTTGCCCTGCAACACCGCCTGTTCCTGAACTGGAACTTTTACCGGCCCCATGCGCCCAACGACCCACTGACCGCAGACCACGATGACCTGGTTGCGGCCCTGCAAAAAGGGTTGGCGGTCATCGAACAGGATTTGCCCGATTATCCCTTCCTCGATAAATTGCTCGACCGCAGCAACTTCGGCGCGGCCCACGAGCATACCTGCGGGGCCGGACGGAACTACCTGAGCATCGACTATGACGGCAGCGTGCTGCCCTGTCACATGCTCTCCGGCGCAAACCAGGCCGGGATTCCGATGCAAACGCTCCAGCAGGCGCGCTTCGACCAGTTCCCCAACCCGTCAGTGGACGAAAAAGAAGGCTGCAACGCCTGTGAATGGCGCTATTGGTGCGCGGGTGGCTGCCCGGTGCTGGCAGGGAAATCGAACGGGCATTCGGCCTCCCAATCGCCTTATTGCCAGGTCTATAAGAGCGCCTATCCGCGCCTGATGCAACTCAAGGGGTTACAGTTATTAGCAGGCATGGGCTGTCGTGGATAAGTTTCAACCCCTCAAAAATGCCACGATCCAACCTTGATCAGTATAGCATGGCGCAGCCGCTTCGCGGGCCGCAACCAAAGGTTGCTATGATTTGCGCTATTAGCGCAAATCCTGCGCCATCATACTATAGGGCCCTATTCGGTATTCGAATATTCAACTATCGGGTATCGAATTACGCCTCTTCTCCCTTCGGCTTCGAACCAATCTCCACCAACTGCACCTGCACCTGGTAGCGCTTCTCGCCAATCGCAATCTTGCCGTTGCC
>DAOTZM010000054.1:0-20369 GCA_034434035.1 Anaerolineales bacterium | reverse complement strand
CGCGCTGTTCAGCGGCAGATAATTTCTGGAAAATGGTTGCCATGCAAAGACTCAAAAAGCGGACAGGGCCGCCTGACCCTGCCCGCTCTGCAATCAGGTTTTAGTCCCCCGGCGCGTTATCGAGCATAATGCCATGCCCTCGCACGGTGACAATGTAATTGCGCGCCGGGTCCATCGCAGCCAGTCGGTCGCGCAGGCGGCGGATGAGGGCGTCAAGAGCCTGGTCGGTTACGCCTGCTGACTGTTCGTCGCCCCAAACTGCCGAAACCAGTTCCTCGCGTGTCACCACCCGGCCGGCGTTCTGGTATAGCGTCCAGAGTAACTGGAATTGCTGGGCTGAAAGCGGCGGTGTCAGCTGGGACTGGTTCAGCCAGACCTGCCGGGCGCGCATATCGAGCATCAACCGCCCGTTGCGCACCGGGGCTGCCTGGAGCGGCATAGTGGCGTCGGAACTCAGGAATTGGAACTCCTGGGTCGCCGCGATATGGATGGTATCGCCATCTTGTAACACCACTGGCGCAGAAAGCGGCGCGCCGTTATAATGCGTCCCGTTCTTGCTGCCCAGGTCTTCCAATACGACCCCGTTCGAACTGGGCGTCAACCGGGCGTGATAACGAGAAACCTGCCGGTCAGGGATGGATACTTCGCAGCCGGGTTCGCGCCCAATGACCAGCGGCCGGTCCAACAGCCAGCGATCTCCTTTGAGAGGGCCGGTTTGGGCAACCAAAAGCGGGAAATCTTCCTGGTTATGAAAATCGCTCATTTGTTATAATATAGCAGAAAACTTTCATTCTGTGCATAAACTACGCCGACTTTTTCGCACAGACCGTCGAAAAGGAGACTCAATTTAGATGCCGACCCCGATTCAACCGGGCGAGGTCCTGCGCGAACGCTATCGCGTCCGTGAGCGCATCGGGCAAGGTGGGATGGGGAACATCTACCTGGCCGACGATATGCGTCTCGAAGGGCGCAAGTGCGCGCTTAAGGAGGTCGAACACGACCGCAACCTGCCTGATAAGGTGTTCAACGAGGCCCGCGACCAGTTCCTGCGCGAGGCCACTGTCCTCGCGCGCCTCGACCATCCCAACCTTCCCAAAGTCTCCGACTTCTTCTCCATCGAAGCCAAAGATTACCTGGTCATGGATTATGTGGCGGGCAAAGACCTGCGAACCATGATGCTCGAAGCAAAATCGCGCAATACCTACCTGGACGAAAGCCTGGTGTTGGACTGGGCTGCTCAATTGACCGATGCCCTCACCTACCTTCACAAACAGACTCCGCCCATCGTCCACCGCGACATCAAACCATCTAACTTGAAACTGACCCCTGAAGGACTGCTCAAACTGGTCGATTTCGGGCTGGTCAAAGTGCTTTCACCCGACGAAGAGACCATCACCATCATCCAGGGCCAGGGAACGGTGTTATACACGCCGCTCGAACAATACGGCGGCTCGGAAAGCCATACCGATATTCGCTCCGATATCTATGCTTTTGGGGCCACGCTCTATCACCTGCTCACCAATCAGCCGCCGGTCGATGCGCGCCAGCGTTTCCTGCATCCCGAAGGGTTGGTGCCGCCTCGCAAAATTAATCCTGAAATCAGCCTGCGCACCGAAAAGGCCATCCTGTGGGCCATGGAACTGCACCCCGACCTGCGCCCCGACAATGTGGAGGTCTTCCGGCAATATCTTTTTGGCACCAAAGACCTGCCGCAGCGGCCGATGATGCGCCAAAAACGCAATCCCACGCTGGATGCCCTGTTCGCGCCGCCTGAGAGCATCCTGTTTGGGATTTCAGCCGCGTTACTGCTCGTGAGCCTGATTGCCACCCTCAGCCGCTGAACGCCAGACCCAGCCGAGAATGAACCCGACCGCCTGTCCCACCAGGACTGCTTGCAGGAAGGACGACAGACCGCGCCCGTCCAGCCAACTGCCCGCGCCCGGAAAGTCCAAAACCAGGTAGTTATAAGCCAGCACGCCGCTCAAAAATACCAGCAGCGCCCAACGGACAGCCCAGCGCGGCTCAACCACTTGCGTCCCCAACCAGTACGACAATAGCGTCCCGGCAAACATGACCAACACCACCATAAACCAGCCCCAGGCATTGGGATATCCGCCCGCCATCGTTAGGGAAGCGGGGATGGGCGCGGGAGTTGGCGTAGGCGGCGGAAGGGTGGGGGTCACAGTCGCAGTGGGGATAATTTCACTGGTCGGCGTGCTAATTAGTACCAACACGCCATCGTTTGTCACATTCAACTGAATCGTATCCGAAACCCGCGCTGGTTCGCTGGCGGCGCGAATTTCGACCAGGCCGGGTTTATCCAACCGGTAGGCAACAATCGCCGCTCCCTGCGCGGTGACAACATCCACCTGCTGGAACAATCCGCTTTCACCCTGCGAGAAGGTGAAGCGCACCACCGTGCCATCCGGGACGGGACGCTGGTTATGGTCGAGAATGATGCCCGTGCGCAGGGAAATCGTATCGCCCACGCGGAAAATCGGCATAATGGTTGGTTCCGGCGTAACCGCGCTGCCTGTTGGCGTTGGCAGGGCAGCCGGCAGGTTCAAACTCAAGCGGATAATCTGCCCGGGGTCGGGGGCGGTGGCAGAAATCAGGTCATATCCGACGCCTGGCACCGAGACGGGCAGCGCCCCGGCAGGGGAAATTTCCTGGAACAAGAGCCGCACCGCCGCATCGATGAACGGCTCCGATTCGCTGTACAGGCAGTAATACGCCGTTAATTTCGAAATATCCGTCGCATCGAGATAGAAAGGCGCGTTGAACGAGAAAAGGATGACTTTTTTGTTGTTCAGCAGCCGCTGACGCTCGGTGAGGAAGCGTCTCAGGATGGTCAACTGCTCGGAGCCTTCCGGCATATCCAGCGTGGAAATGACCACCCAGGTTGCGCGGTTCAGGTTATCATACAGGTCGGGAGTGGGGGCTTTTTCGTTCAGCATCAAATTCAACTCTTCTAATGTGAACGAGGAAAGGTAACTGGGCGTGACCAAAGCCCCGCCTAGCGGCCCATACAAGCGCTGCACTGCCAGTTGGAACGCGGTCTTGCTCAATACATTGATGTCATTGCACCCTGCGCATTGCCGCGTCACCCTGGAATCCGAGAGGAACACAATCCGGTCGAGCTGGCCGGGCGGGGAGGGCAGCACAGTCGCCAGGTCGCTTCGCGTGGGGCTGATGAGCGTTGCCGCGCTGCGCGCCACCTCGAACACCTGGCTTTGTCCCGCGCCCACCGCTGCCAGGTCGGATGCCAGGGGCGGGGTCATAGGCTGGCCGAATGTGTCATATAAGCGATATTTCGCCGCCAGGATGCGATAGACCGACTCATCCACCCGGCTGGCAAAAGCCGAGTCTTCCCGGTATTTCTGGGCAAAAAATTCCAGCGAACGCACAATCGTAGTGTAATTATCGGGCGAATCAGATGAAACAATATTCCCCATGTAAAGCAAGTCGTTACCAGCTAAAAAGGCATCGCGCGCCACCAGGCGGCCTGCAAATGTTCGCAAATCGGGGTCATAAAAACGGCGCACGGCGGCGGTTCCCAGGTTATCGCTCACAACCAGTCCGCCTTTTGCGCGCCAGCCGGCCAATTCAGGCAAGGACAGCATCTGCCCCAGGGCCTGCTGGTCGAGGCTGATGGGGCGGGTTGTGGCGCGAATATTGCCCTGGAATCCCTGGTAGCGGATGTGCGAAACCAGCAGGCCATCAACCTGGGCATTTGGTTCTGTCGCTCCGCCGGTTACGGCGAAAAAAGGCAGGAGTTCGACCGATTTCAACTCATCCAGGGAACGCCGCACCGTGGAAATTTCTTGCGCGGCGGGCCGGTTGGCTCCCCCGCTGCCCGGGAAATGCTTGGCAGCCACCAACATACGCCCGGAGGCGCCGTCATGCAAACCGGTCACATACGCCTTTCCCAGTTCGCTTACCCAGTACGGGTCGCCGCCAAAAGAGCGGGTACTTAGGTCGCTGTTCGCGGCCGGATTGGTCAGAGTTTGCACATCGAGCGATAGCCCCAGGTAAAAGTTGAAACCGATTGCAGAGAGTTCGCGTCCCATCGTCGCGCCTACGCCCTGCGCCAGCGCGCGATTCCAGGTTGCTCCAATCGCCATTTGGTCGGGCAGGGGGGTCAACCCGGTCAAAATCTGGTCATTGGCCCCGCCGCCTTCCTGGGAAATGCCGATAAACAAAGGCGCATAGACATTGGGGGCCGCGCCATGCGCCGGTTCGAATGCGGCCTTTGCCTCCACGCTTTGCAGCGCGGAAATCATCTCGTAGGCGGCCTGGACCGTATTTTCGCCCGCGAAATTGTTGTTGGCGGCCATCAGCACCACGCCGCCGACATGATGATTGGCAACCAGGTCATAGATTGAGGAGGTCGGGCCGACATCTGTGCCGGTAAACGAAACCAGGAACAATTGTCCCACCCGCTCTTCGGGCGTCATTTTGCTTAAATGCTCGGCCACCGGGTCGCGCCCCTGCGCCAGCACCGGGGAAAATAGTGACCCCAGCAACCCAGCCAGCGCCAGCCAGTGAACCGCAACACCCCAAAAAGACCTTCCCATCATCCTGAACACTTCTCCACAATCTCCGCATGAACCTGCGGATGAATAGTACCGCCAGAAATCACCACCACAAGCGGCGGTTTCACCATTTCATCCAGTGCGGCGGCCAACGCCACTGCCGCCGACGGCTCGATGACCTGACCGTACTCCGACCAGGCAAACGCCACTGCCCGGGCAATCGATTCTTCGCTTACCAGGAAAATATCGTGGATGAACTGCCGCACCAGGGGTATTGTGAGCGAACCGTCTTCCACCGCGCCGGTCAGGCCGTCCGCCAGGGTTTGGGATTCTACCACCGCTGATTGCGCGCCGCCGTTGAACAGGGCGTGCATGAACGCAGACGCTTTTGGCTGGACAGCCGCCACCTGGGGTCGGCGGGGCAATCCAGATAGCGCCGCGCCGACCCCCGCCGCCAGCCCTCCGCCGCTGATGGGGACGATGACCGTGAACGATTCATCCAGCGCCAGGTCGGAGGCAATCTCCCGCCCGACCGTCCCCTGTCCGGCGATGACCTGCGCATCGTTATAAGCAGAAACCCAGGTTTTGCCGTTTTCTGTCGCAAATCGGATGCCCGCCGCTTCGGCCTGTTCATACCCGCCGGGGACAAGCACTACCTGCGCGCCCAGTTCGCGCATGGCGTTGACCTTTTTGCTGGAGGCGTGTTCCGAAGCGAAGACCTTGACCGGCGCGCCGGTCAGGTTCCCGGCGTATGCTACGCCTTGCCCGTGATTGCCCGCCGAAGCCGTGACAAGGCCCTGCTCGCGCTCCCAGGCTTCGAGCGAGAGAACTTTATTCAATGCGCCGCGCGCCTTGAACGACCCCGTTACCTGCTGATTTTCCCATTTGAAATACCAGCCGCGCTGGGAGTCCTGTGTCAGCGGGGTGCGCCGGATGTGCGGAGCAATCCTGGCGGCGGCGTGGGAAATCCAGTCGAGGGGAAACATGGGCAATTTGTGATAGGGAACTGGGCGTTAGGCGTTCTGTTCCAAAAAATGCTCATTTGCCAGCAGCGGGTCATCGGTAAAAATAGCATCCACGCCTACGGCGCGCAAGGATTTCATTTCTGCTGGGTCGTTGACCGTCCAGGTGTAAACGAGGCGATTTTTGGCATGGGCGCGATGCACCACTGCGGCGCTCACGTCTTCTTTGAAAAGATGCTCGGCCTGGAGCGACATGAACCCCGCCGCCACACGCTGCCACCAGCCGGAGCCGCCCGGCAGGAATAATTGTCCGCGCGGGACGGAGGGCAGCAACCGCCTGGCGCGAGTCAGGTTGGTGGGGAAGAAGGAGGAGAATAAGACTTGCCCCTCCAGCCCGTGCTTCCTGACCAGCCTGACCACTTCATCGACCAGCCCATCGAAGGGGGAGGCGTAATTGGTCAGTTCGACGTTCATGAACAGCTTGCCGCCAAGAGAGTCGAACACCTCGTCGAGCGTGGGGATTTTTTCGCCGCGAAAATCTGCCGAAAATTTGGAACCGGCATCCAGTTCGCGCAGGGCCGCCAGGGGTTGTTTGGTAATCGAGCCGGAACCGTTCGTCGTGCGGTCGAGGGTCTGGTCATGGTGGATGATGACCTGGCGGTCGGCAGTCAATTTGACATCGAATTCGATGGCAGGTGCGCCCTGCTTGAGGGCCAGTTCGAAGGCTGCCAGCGTATTTTCAGGGGCATGAGCCGATGCGCCGCGGTGGGCAAAATAAAAAGGGTGTCGAATTTGAGTGAGCATAGTAAAAAATGAGCGGAACACGCAATACGATTCTAACCCGTATCGCGTGTTCCACCTGAACGATTTTCTATAACTCGACGAAATAGGACTGCGCCGCCAGGTCGAGCAGTTCTTTGGTCATCATCGGCTCCACGCCGCGGTAACGGGCGATATCCAGGAGTTGGTCACACAAGTCGCGTGGATGCGAGGCGCGCAGTTTACGGTTGCGTTTGATGTACCACTCCTGGAGCAGGTAGGCCAGCCCCTGGTCGTTGTACTGCACGCCTTTGGCCTGGGCTACGCGCTGGAATATCTGGCGGTATTCCTCGAAATTCGGGTCGCCGATTTCAATTTTGTGGCGCAGGCGGCGCAGGAAGGCTTCATCCACCAGGTCGCGGGGCGGCAGGTTGGTGGAGAACACTACCAGCACGTCGAACGGCACTTCGATTTTGCGCCCGGTGTGCAGGGTCAGGAAATCGACCCGGTTTTCGAGCGGCACAATCCAGCGGTTGAGCAAGTCGCGCGGTCGCACCTGCTGGCGGCCAAAGTCGTCAATCAGGAAGATGCCGCCGTTGGCCTTCACCTGGAAGGGCGCTTCGTAGTATTTATGGGTGTCATCGAACACCAGGTCGAGGCCGGCCAGGGTCAATTCACCGCCAACCACGATGAAGGGGCGGCGAATATGAACCCAGCGCGGGTCACGTTTTTGGCCGGAGCGCAACGACCCCGTCCCGGCGGCGGTGGCGTCGTCATCTGCCGCGCGCTGGTGGTTGACCGAGTCGTACAGTTTGATGACCTGTCCATCCACATACAGCGCGTAAGGGATGTACATATCCTGCTGGAGGATGAGATTGCCAAAGGCGCGCGCCACGCTGGTTTTGCCGTTGCCGGGAGGCCCATACAGGAATATCGAGGTGCCGGAGTTGAGAGCCGGGCCAAGCCGTTCGAACGTGGTATTCGACATTATCAATTGCGAAAGCAGCTGGCGCATGTGACGCTGGGTGACGGCCACGCGATGGCGGCTCTGCCTGCGGATGGCCTCGTTGTAGATTTCTATCGGAACGGGAGCCGGGCCGGCGTACTGGCTGCGGTCGAGGGCTTCACGGGCGCGGTCGATGCCCGCCCCGGTGATGGCATACTGGTAAGAGCCTTCGCCCAGTCCCATCGAGGAGGATTTGACCTCGACCAGTTTCTCGCGCTTGAGCGATTCCAAAATCTGGTCGGTGACGCCCGCAAAAGGCAGGGCAATTTCCTCAGCGATTTTGAAGCCAGAGAGGAAACCCTGGAAATAGAGAATCTTGAGCGCCAGGTCTTGCAGCCAGAGTTGCGACAGCCCGGTGTCATCCAGCCGCGAGATGGGCGGTGGCAGGAAACCGGAGCTGGAAGATGGCGCGGGAGCCGCAGCAGAAGACAGCGGACGAGGGGCATTCTGGTTTGCCGGCACGCGCAGCGGATTAGCGTTTCCTCCCCCTGAGGACGGAGGCCGTGATTGGTTAAAATTCGACATGAGCGCCTGCCATTATGTAAGAAAGGAAAACGAATAGGATTATAAAAATTATACTTCTGATTCCACCAATCTCTAAACGGGATTTCACCACCCAACAAAAACCTTAATCGACAATATCGGTAATTTTTCATCGCAAAGCCGCCAAGAACGCCAAGTTTTCGAGTTTTGTGCGCTTTTGCGGCTCGCGTGTTTGGCGGGATTTTGTGTGGCGAGGGTGGGATTTGCCTGTCCCGTCCAATTGGGGAAGCCGCGACCAAAGAAAAACCCCACCGTTTGGTGGGATTTTGTGTGGCGAGGGTGGGATTTGAACCCACGACCGAGCGATTATGAGCCGCTTGCTCTGCCACTGAGCTACCTCGCCATGAGCGGGTAGTATGTTACTATGCGTCCTTTTTTTTGTCAATTGGGAACTTGACCGGCCAGCAATTCCAAATTCTCTACCGGACAAACTTCGTGTTGTTTGTCATTTCGAGCGACAGCGAGAAATCTTCTCCCTGTGCGCAAGATTTCTCCCCGCTGCGCGGCTCGAAATGACAAGAATAAGATATGAATTACAGTTTAGATTGTTTTGTCCGGTAGAGAAGGTTCTGGCAGAATTTGTGGTTTCTGAAATCTGCTATGGAAAAAGGTTCACACAAAGCCACAAAGGCGCAAAAAAGGTCGAAAACCTGGCGTTCTTGGCGACTCGCGTGCCCGCAAGGGTATTGCGAGGGAAAACCAGCAAAACCACAAAGAACAGCAGAATCAGGAATTTTTAGCAGCAACGAGCCTGACGGTTGAGGAATTCGAGTTGCTCCTGCCCGTCTTTCGCTGCAAGTATAGCGAATGATTGACACCCGGGCTGACCCGCAAAGGGCAGCCGCGCCAGCGCAAAGCAGGAGGTGGCCTCAAAGAGAGATTGCGCAAGGGCGAGGGTAAGTTGCTATCTATCAGCAAACCTATCCACTCCAAACCATGCACGGGCTGCAATTTGGATTGAGCCAGCCCCAAGCCAATTACTGGATTCATCGACTGCTGCCAGTTTTGCGGGAGTGTTTGGCAGAGTGGAAGATGACACCTGAGCGCGACCCGCAGGCCGTAATGGAAGAAGGCCTGGAAGTTGTCCAAGCGCCTCCCTCAGTTTTTCTAATTTGGAATTGCTGTCCCTTTTGAAGCGACTGTCACTGCCGCTATCAATTTCCCCCTAACCTTGTCCGAAATTCATGACAAGATTCGGCCTTTAATGTGACATTCATGACTTTCTTAAAAAAATCAGAGCGGCTAAACTTGCGAAGATGTAACAAGCGCGCCCCGCCATAAATTCCCACCCAAAATGATTCCGAAATGCGCGGCAGTGCGGGTATAATAGACAGGTTTGAGTAAAATTTCACAAACAGACCTTATTCTCTCTTTACAAGGAGTTAAAGAATGTCAAAAAAGCAAATGATTGCCATCGATGGCAACGAAGCCGCCGCTTCGGTCGCGTACCGCGTTAGCGAGGTTATCGCCATTTACCCAATTACCCCTTCCTCGAACATGGGCGAATTTTCGGATGAATGGGCGGCCAAGAGCAAGCCCAATATCTGGGGCAGCGCGCCGCACGTCATCGAAATGCAGTCGGAAGGCGGCGCGGCGGGCGCGGTGCATGGCGCGCTGCAAGCCGGGTCGCTCTGCACCACCTTCACCGCCAGCCAGGGACTGTTGCTGATGATTCCCAACATGTACAAGATTTCGGGGGAATTGACCAGCACCGTTTTCCATATCGCCGCCCGCGCGATTGCGTCGCAGGGTCTGTCTATTTATGGCGACCATCAGGATGTGATGGCCTGCCGCCAGACCGGCTGGGCCATGCTGTCCTCCGGTTCGGTGCAGGAAGCGCACGATATGGCCGCGATTGCCCACTCGGCCACGCTCAAAACGCGCGTGCCGTTCCTGCATTTCTTCGATGGATTCCGCACCTCGCACGAGGTCAACAAAATTGAACCGTTGAGCGATGACGACCTGCGCGAAATGATTGATATGGAAATGGTGCAGGCCCACCGCGCCCGCGCCATGACCCCCGACCGGCCCGTGCTGCGCGGCACCGCCCAAAACCCGGATGTCTACTTCCAGGGCCGCGAAACGGTCAATAAATATTACACGGTCACGCCAGGCATTGTTCAGGAAACGATGGACAAGTTCGCCAAACTGACTGGCCGCCAGTATCACCTGTTCGATTATGCCGGCCACCCCGAAGCCGAGCGCGTTATCATCATCATGGGTTCGGGCGGCGAAACTGCCGAAGAAACTGCCAAATTCCTGGCCGAGAAGGGTGAGAAAGTCGGCGTGTTGCGCGTGCGCCTGTTCCGCCCCTTCGATATTACGACCTTCATTGCATCCCTGCCCAAGACCGTCAAATCGCTGGCCGTGCTCGACCGCACCAAAGAACCCGGCTCGGCGGGCGAACCGCTGTACCAGGACGTGTTGAGCGCCCTGTTCGAGACTGGCCGCGCCGATATCAAGGTCATTGGCGGGCGCTACGGCCTGTCCTCGAAGGAATTTACCCCGGCGATGACCAAGGCGGTCTTCGATGAATTGTCCAAACCGACTCCCAAGAATCACTTCACGGTCGGCATTGTCGATGATGTGACCCACACCAGCCTGGACGTGGACCATTCCTTCAGCATCGAGTATCCCGAAACCGTGCGCTGCGTCTTCATTGGCCTGGGCGCGGATGGCACCGTCGGCGCGAACAAGAATTCCATCAAAATCATTGGCGAAGAGACCGACAACAATGCCCAAGGCTATTTCGTATACGACTCAAAGAAATCTGGCACGCTGACGCAATCGCACCTGCGTTTTGGCCCCAAGCCCATTCGCGCCCCTTACCTGATTGCAAACAACACCGCCAACTTCGTAGCCTGCCACCAGTTTAGTTTCCTCGAACGCTACGACGTGGTCAAGTTTGCCCAGCCCGGCGGCGTGTTTCTGCTCAACAGCATTTTCGAGAAAGAGGAAGTGTGGGATAACCTGCCCGTCGAAGTTCAGCAAGCCATTATTGACAAAAAGCTCAAGTTTTACAATATCAATGCCTACGATGTGGCTGAAAAAACCGGCATGGGCAGCCGCGTGAACACCATCATGCAGACCTGCTTTTTTGCCATCTCTGGCGTGCTGCCGCGCGAACAGGCCATTGCCGAGATTAAATATTCCATCGAAAAGACCTACGGCAAGCGCGGCGAAGCAGTCGTCAAGAAAAACTTCGAGGCCGTTGACCAGACCCTGGCACACCTGCACGAAATCCTGGTTCCCGCCGCTGCCACCAGCAAGATTTCGATGCGCGCCCGCGTTCCCCAAGCCGCGCCCGATTTCGTCAAGAAAACCCTGGCGCCCATCATCGCGCTCGAGGGCGAGGAAGTGCCTGTTTCGGCCATGCCCGTCGATGGCACCTTCCCAACCGGCACAGCCCAGTGGGAAAAGCGCAACATCGCGCTCGAAATCCCCGTTTGGGAGCCGGATTTGTGCATCCAGTGCGGTAAATGCGTCTTCGTCTGCCCGCACGCTGTCATTCGCCACAAAGTGTACGATAAAGCCCTGCTGGCCGAGGCCCCGGCGACCTTCAAGCACAACGAATCGAAGTTCAAGGAATTCCCCGGCATGGCCTATACCGTCCAGGTCGCGCCCGAAGACTGCACCGGTTGTACCCTGTGCGTGGAAGCCTGCCCGGTGAAAGACAAGACCCAGGCGGGCCGCCGCGCCATCAATATGGCTCCCCAGCCTGCGCTGCGCGAAAGCGAAGCCAAAAATTGGGACTTTTTCCTGGAAATCCCTGAAGTCGACCGCGCGGCCTTCAACCCCAACACCATCAAGAATTCGCAACTGCTCCAGCCGCTGTTCGAGTTCTCTGGCGCCTGCGCAGGCTGCGGCGAGACCCCGTATGTCAAACTGGTCTCGCAACTGTTCGGCGACCGCGCCCTGATAGCGAACGCCACCGGCTGCTCCTCCATCTACGGCGGCAACCTGCCCACCACCCCGTGGGCCTTCAACAAAGACGGACGCGGCCCAACCTGGAGCAACTCGCTCTTCGAGGATAACGCCGAATTTGGCCTGGGCATGCGCCTGACCCTCGACAAGCAGAACGAATATGCCCAATTCCTGCTCAAAGGCATGGCGGCGGAACTCGGCACGCTGGCCGAAGAACTGCTCAATGCCGACCAATCTACCGAAGCCGGAATCAAGGCCCAGCGCGAGCGCGTCGTGGCGCTGAAAGCGAAACTGACCGGAAAAACCGACCCGAAATCCCGCGACCTGCTTTCCATCGCCGATGTGCTGGTCAAAAAATCGGTCTGGATTATGGGCGGCGATGGCTGGGCGTATGACATTGGCTATGGCGGCCTCGACCACGTTCTGGCCTCCGGGCGCAACGTCAATATTCTGGTCATGGATACCGAAGTCTACTCCAACACCGGCGGGCAGGCCTCCAAGGCCACCCCGCGCGGCGCGATTGCCAAGTTCGCCATGAGCGGCAAGGGCATCTCCAAAAAAGACCTCGGCCTGATTGCCATGTCTTACGGGTATGTGTATGTGGCGCATGTTGCCATGGGTTCCAGCGACCAGCAAACCCTGCGCGCCTTCCTCGAAGCCGAAGCCTACGATGGTCCATCACTCATTATCGCCTACTCGCACTGCATCGCGCACGGTATTGACATGGCCAAGGGCCTCGACCAGCAGAAGTTGGCCGTCCAATCTGGTCACTGGCCGCTCTACCGCTACAATCCCGACCTGATTGCCCAGGGCCAAAACCCGCTGACAATTGACTCGAAAGAGCCGTCCATTCCGCTCGACCAGTACATCTACAACGAGACCCGCTACCGCATGTTGGTGCAGGCCGACGAAGCCCGCGCCGAAATGCTGCTCAAAAACGCCCAGGCCGATGTCAAGAAGCGCTGGGAATACTACAAGCAGATGGCCGCCATGCACTATGGCAACGGCAATGGAAATGGGAACGACTAATTAAAACACGTCCCGAAGGTTATCTGGAAGTGGTCAACACGACATTGAAAAACCTTCGGGACGCTTCTATAGCATTATGGCGCAGGATTTGCGCTAGTAGCGCAAATCATAGCAACCTTTGGTTGCGGCCCGCGAAGCGGCTGCGCCATGAATCTTACCAAAGGAATTATTATGACTGACCTGACCACGCGCTATCTTGGTCTCACGCTCAAAAACCCAATCGTTGCCGCGGCCTCCCCGCTCACCAAAAAACTTGAATCCGCGATAAAGTTGGACGAGGCTGGCGTGGGCGCGATGGTGATGTACTCGCTCTTCGAGGAGCAAATCATCCAGGAGAGTTTGGAACTCGACCACTACCTGAATCGCGGCGTTGGTTCGTTTGCCGAAGCCCAGACCTACCTGCCCGATACCGGCCTGTACGCCATGGGGCCTGGCAAATATCTCGACCACCTGACCGCCGTCAAAAAATCGGTCAGCGTGCCGGTGATTGGCTCGCTCAACGGTGTTTCCACCGGCGGCTGGACGCGCTATGCCCGCTATATGCGGGATGCCGGGGCCGACGCCATCGAACTCAACCTGTACTATCTTTCTACCGACCCCGAACTGACCGGCCAGGAACTGGAAAATGCCCAGGTGGAACTGGTCGCCGATGTCAAATCCTCGGTCAGCATCCCCGTGGCGGTCAAACTCAGCCCCTTCGCCACCTCGCTGCCTAATTTTGCCAAGCGTCTGGTCGAAGCCGGGGCCGACGGCCTGGTCTTGTTCAACCGCTTCTACCAACCTGATTTCGACCTGGATAACCTGGAAGTTCTCCACAGTTTGGTGCTTTCCAACTCCGACGAACTGCGCCTGCCCCTGCGGTGGGTCTCCATCCTCTACGGGCGTATCAAAGCCGACCTGGCGCTGACGACCGGCGTCCATACTGCCGCCGACGTGCTGAAATCGATGATGGCCGGCGCGCAAGTCGTGATGATTGCCTCCGAGATTCTCAAGAACGGCTGCGACCGCGTTCCCGATATGCTCGCCAACATGACCGCCTGGATGGAAGAACACGAATACGAATCCATCCAGCAGATGCAGGGCAGCATGAGCCAGAAAGCCGTGCGCGAACCAGCGGCCTTCGAGCGCGCCAACTACATGCGCGTGCTTGGCTCCTTCCGCGAATTGCCGTAGTGCCAGTTACCAGTAATCAGTAACCAGTGTTCCGTTTTACCGAGGGCGCGCCTTCCTGCGCCCTCGAATTTTTTGTCTGCCCAAATTACCAATCACCAATCACCAATTTCCGCCTTATAATCTCCCCATGCCCCCTTTCCACTTCCACTACCCCATCGAAATCCGTTACTCTGACCTCGACCCGCAGGGACATGTCAACAACGCCCGGTTTCTCACCTACTTCGAGCAGGCGCGCGTCCAGTACCTGATTCAGATTGGCCTGTTTTCCAGGCAGCAGTCATTCCTCGAAATCGGCATCATCATCGCCGAGGCCGCGATCACTTTCAAGGCGCCGGTCTACTTCGGGACGCAGGCACGTGTCGGCGCGCGGGTCAGCCGCCTGGGGACGAAATCGATGAAGATGGAATATGAAATGGTTGACAACGAAGGCATCGTCTACGCTACCGGTTCGACTGCCATCGTCACCTTCGACTACAAAACCCATGCCGCCATTCCGATTCCGGATTCGTGGCGGGAAATCATCTCGAAATTCGAACATCTCGATACTGATAACCGATAACTGGTCACTGATGAAAGGATTCTTCCATGACCGCCCTTCCCCCAATTGACACCCCCTACATGCTCGACTTCCTGGCCCGTTTGCTCAACACACATTCTCCCACCGGTTACACCGAAGAAGCGATTGCGCTTGTGGAGCAAGAACTGACGGCTTTCCCCCTGCAACTCTCCCGCACCCGCAAAGGCGCGCTGGTCGCCCGCTGGCAGGGACTGGCGGAGGACGCGCCCCGCGCCCTGACCGCGCATGTCGATACCCTGGGCGCGATGGTCAAGGAAATCAAACCCGACGGGCGGCTCAAACTGACCCGCATCGGCGGCCTGCTCCTGAATGGGGTCGAGACCGAGGGCTGCTGGGTGCTGTGCAACGATGGCCGCCGGGCGCGCGGCTCCTACCTGTTCGAGGACGCCTCCGCGCATGTTCACGGTGCTAAAGTCAATGAAACCCGCCGCAGCGAAGAGAACATGGAAGTCCGGCTGGATGCGCGTACCACGTCTTACGAAGAGACCCGCGCCCTGGGCATTCAGGTCGGCGACTTCGTGGCCTTCGACCCGCGCGTCGAAATCACCGAAGGTTTCGTTCGCTCGCGCTTTCTCGACGATAAAGCCTGCGTCGCCAACCTGGTCACCGCCATCAAGTCCCTGCATGACGCCGGTTTGCAACCCGCGCAGACGACTTACTTCCACATCAGCAATTATGAGGAAGTCGGTCATGGCGCGGCAGCGGGTATCCCTGCCGAGGTTCACGAATTGCTCTCGGTGGATATGGCCGCTATCGGGCAGGGACAGACATCGGACGAGTATCACGCCACCCTGTGCGTCAAAGACAGCGGCGGTCCATATCATCACGGTTTGAGCCAGAAATTGCGCCGCCTGGCCGAACAGCACGGCATCGAGTACAAGGTCGATATTTACCCCTACTACGGCTCGGATGGCGAAGCCTTCTGGCGGGCGGGCGGCGATGTGGCAGTCGCCCTCATCGGCCCAGGCGTGGATGCCTCCCACAACTACGAGCGCACCCACACCGCCGCGCTCGAAGCTGCCACAAAGTGGATAATGGCCTACCTGTTAAGTTAATGTCTTCACGCACCTTGCTTGCCTTCATCATTCTCTCTGGCCTGGTCTTTCGCGTGGCCGAACTAAACGACCCGGTCACCTACGACGAAGCCTACACCTACGTCGGGTTTGCCGCGCATGGACTGTGGGCGGCGCTCAGCGACTATTCCCTGCCCAACAATCACATCCTCCACAGCATCCTGGTCGTTTTCAGCACCGGTTTGTTGGGCAATGACCCCTGGGCGCTGCGGCTGCCCGCCGCGCTGGCTGGGCTGGCCCTCATCCCGGCCATGTACGCGCTTGGCAAACGCCTATATAGCCCCCAAACCGGCCTGCTAGCCGCCGCGCTGGCGGCCTGGCTGCCGGTTCTCGTCCGATACTCTACCGAAGCGCGCGGCTACACCCTGCTTGCCCTGCTCACCCTGCTCGCAATCCTGCTTGCCCACGAACTCGTCAGTTCCAACCGCCTGCTCCACTGGGCGCTTTTGAGCGTTTGCGCCGCGCTCGGCTTCCTGGCCCTGCCGCTCATGCTCTACCCAGCCGGGGGCATTTACCTGTGGCTGGCGCTCGAAGGCCCTCGTCACCGCTCCTTCTTCCTGCGCTGGCTGGGTTCTGGGGTGTTAACTGGCGTGCTGACCCTGATGGCATACGCCCCGGCCCTGCGCGTCTCGGGCTGGCGCAAAATCATCGCCAACAGTTTTGTTCAACCGGTGGAAGCGGGCAAATATTTCGACTGGCTGCTCCTTGCCCGCCTGCGCGATACCTGGTTTACATGGAATCAGGATGTGCCGCTGGCCCTCACCGCGCTGCTCACCCTGGGCTTTTTCCTGTCCCTGGCGTTGCGCCGCAAGATTCAGACGCCCCGTTGGCCTTTGCCGCCGGTGCTCCTGGTTTGGGTCGCCGCCCTGGCGCTTATCCGCCGCCCTGAAGCATTCGACCGTTTCTGGTCCTGGCTCATCGCCCCGGCCTTGCTCTGGGCGGCGGCAGGACTTGTCGAAACAGCGAAAAAGATTCAGGCTGGGAAGTTCCGCCTCGATGCCCTTATAACGGGACTCGCCCTCGCCGGAATCATCTTCCAATTAACGGTCACAATCCCATCCATCCCCCAAAGATGGGCCAAAATGAGCAACCAGGAAGCAGCCGCCATCTTCCTAGCCGAAAATTGGCAGGAGGACGATGTGGCAATGGTGGGCTACCCCAACGAGGCGCAGGTCTGGTATTACATGATGCGGCAGGGAATGCCCGAAACTGCCTGGCGGGCGCGCGCCAATGCGCGGCGCGCCTGGCTTTTGCTGGCCGCCAACCAAAAAGATGAGACCCTGGAGCGGGTGGTGAAGATGTATAAACTCGACCCCGCCGATTTCGATTTGCCAAACGTCCGGCTGGTTCAGGCTTACGGCAACGTCCACATTTACTTGCTCGCCCCCAATGAATGATTACGCCGATTTTTTAGAAATCCAAACCCAAACCGCCTGGGAACGCGCGCTGAAAGAGTTTGCCGCCTGGCGCAATCCCCCGCCGGGCGTGCGCATCCTCGATGCGGGCTGCGGGCCGGGTTGGATGGAAAAAACCGAGAATCGCTGTTGGGCCGGGCGCGCCGCGCCGAAAAATATTGCGGCTGGACGGAGGAAAAATCTGTCAGCCTGCTCTGCCGCGCTGGATTTAGGCAGGCTGAGAGTGTCTTGCGCGCAGGGCCCGGCTTTGCGCGTTTCAGCCGGGCGGTACGGGACTGACATTTCCGTTGACGCGCCCTGACTCTCATCCGGTATAATGGGCAGGATGCCTGCTTTGAAACCAAACCATCTCTTTTTGCTTTTTACGATTTTCCTGTTCGCATTTGCGCCAAGCGCCTGTTCCGGCGGCAACGCTGCGATTACAGCCTCCCCAAGCCCTGCGCCGTCGACCGAGACCCTGCCTCCACCCACTGAGACTCCCATCCCGCTGGCGGCAGCCGTCAACGGTGAGCCAATCCCCCTCGACGAGTTCAACGCCGAGTTGGAGCGCTACAAAGCGGCCCAGGCGGCTTTGGGAACATCCGTTAGCGAGGAAGAAGCCCGCCGCATTGTGCTGGAAGACCTGGTTTCGCAGGTTTTGCTGGCCCAGGGCGCGGCGGAGGCCGGTTTCACGGTCGATGATTCTGTCTTGCAAGCGCGCATCGAGGCCGTCTCTGCCCAGGCCGGCGGAGCGGAATCGCTCCGGGCCTGGCAGCAAGCCAACGGATACAGCGAGGACGGATTCCGCGCAGCCCTGCGGCGGGCCATCGCGGCGGCCTGGATGCGTGACAAAATCATTTCTTCTGTCCCCCATACCGCCCAGCAGGTACACGTCCGCCAGATTTTGCTCTATAATGAAGATGTTGCCCAAAATTACTATCGGCAATTGCAGGCCGGGGCTGATTTCGACGACCTGGCGATTCGGGTTGACCCAGTTACGCGCGGCGATATTGGCTGGTTCCCGCGCAATTACCTGCCGAGCAAGGAAGTGGAAGAGGCCGCCTTCAGCCTGGAAGTCGGGGCTATGAGCCAGATTGTCCAGAGTGAAGCCGGATATCACATTCTCAAAGTCCTGGAAGCGCAGGCCGACCGTCCCCTCAGCCCGGATGCGCTGCTGGCGCTGCAAAACCGCGCCCTGGACAATTGGCTGGCCGAACGCCGCCAGAAAAGCACAATTACGATAAACGTAAAATAGCACTGCTTTGTAAGCCATCGTCCTGAAGGGTTGACGTAACGCTCTGAGTGTTTGAGAGTCGTCTTCGGGACGTTAAAACTCCGCCGCCTGGAGATGAATGAATGACGAACTACGATGACTTTCTGAACGATGCGCCGCGCGCTGCGGTCCCGGCGAAAAAGAAAAAAAAGGCAGGCCGCGACTCGCTCTGGAACGTGTTGACGGTGGTTATGCTGGTCATAACCCTGTGCAGTTGCGGTTTTTTCGTTAGTATTTTTACCAATCCATATTCGGCGTTCAATCCTTTGCAGCCCCCCACGCCCATCCCGCCCAGCCTGACACCTACCTGGACGCCTATCCGTTTTGACCCGACCTGGACGCCAGAGCCGACCATTCCTCCTACGGAGACCAGTACGCCGCGCCCCACCATCACCATAGAACCAACGTTTACGCCGTTCAGCCTGGCAACTGCGACCAAACCTGCCACCGCCACGCCGGTTGTTTCGCCCACCCGCACGCCCCGGCCCACCGGTCTTCCTTACGGGGTGACGGTCAACGCGGTGGAAAGCACCACCTACCGCGCCGACACGAGCTGCGCGACGATGTACGTTGCCGGGCAAGCGTTGGATAGCCGCAATAATCCGGCGATGGGCCTGATTGTCAAATTGGGCGGCAGCGTGCCGGGCAAATCGTTCAATGAGACCACCCTGACAGGGATAGCCGTGTCGTATGGGCAGGGCGGGTTCGAGTTCGATCTGGGCGTCCCGCCGGCCGCATCGAAAAATACGCTTTGGGTGCAGCTGTTCGACCAGGCCAACGCGCCCATGTCGGAACAGATTTACCTGACGACCTACGCAGAATGTAACCGGAATCTCATCTACATCCGGTTTACGCAGAAGTAAAAAAACGTCCCGAAGTTTGAGAACCTTCGGGACGTTTTTTCGTTTTATTCCACTGCCACGTTCCAGCGGCGGTATTTTGGGTTGCGCCCGCGCGCCACGTCACTGAACAAGGCGCGTAGTTGGGATGTGATTGGCCCTATTTTTCCGTCACCCACCGGGCGATGGTCAACCCTTGTCACCACCGTCACCTGGGCAGCGGTGCCGGTCATGAACATTTCATCACAGACAAAAGCCTCGGTGCGGTCGATGGAGCGTTCCACCACTTCCAGCCCGAGTTCATTCTTTGCCAATTCAATGACCGAGCGGCGGGTGATTCCTTCCAGGATGTTATCCCAAACCGGGGGAGTGACCAGCACCCCGTCGCGTACCATGAATACGTTCATGGCCGTGCCTTCAGAGATGTGACCGGTTTGGTCGAGGACGAGCGCCTCGTCAAACCCGGCCCGGACGGCGTCAGTTTTGATGAGCGCCGAGTTGGCATACGCGCCGCTGATTTTTCCGCGCGCCGGGATGATGTTATCGTCCACCCGCCGCCAGGAAGAGATGGTCACGTGGGCGTTGTCCTCGTTTTTACCATACGCGCCAAAGGGCAGGGCAAAGATGGAAATTTCATCGCGCAGGTCGTGCAGGCGCACGCCGATTCCCGAATCGGCTTTGTAACATAAAGGGCGGATGTAAACGTCCTGTCTCCAGCCATCGGCTTTGAGCAGGTCGCTGGTGATTTGGGTCAGGCTTTCGGGGGTGTGGGGAAATTCCATGCACAGGATTTTCGATGAATTCAGGAAGCGCCGGTAGTGGTCTTGCGGGCGGAACAGGAACAGCTTTTCCTGCTCCACGTTCCAGTAAGCGCGCAGGCCGCCAAAAGCCGCTGTGCCGTAATTCAAACCATGCGTGGCAATGCTGACTTTTGCCTCGCTAAACGGAATGATTTTGCCCTCGAAAAAAGCATGTTGTTCCATGGGTTCCTCCATCAGACTGGTCTTGCCGAGAAAAGATTATACCCGACGCAACTATCACCCGTTCCCAAGATTTTTGGCGAACCTTTCACTGCATCTGAATGGCATGAAGAAGATTCCCTCCCAACCGGCCAAGCTGCAAATCATCCTCGATTATGCAGTGGAGGCTTTCACGCCCGGTGTGGTTTCTCTACCGGACAAAACAATCTAAACTGTAATTCATATCTTATTCTTGTCATTTCGAGCCGCGCAGCGGGGAGAAATCTTGCGCACTGGGAGAAGATTTCTCGCTGTCGCTCGAA
>DAOTZM010000053.1:0-14041 GCA_034434035.1 Anaerolineales bacterium | reverse complement strand
CGAGCGACAGCGAGAAATCTTCTCCCAGTGCGCAAGATTTCTCCCCGCTGCGCGGCTCGAAATGACAAGAATTAAGATATGAATTACAGTTTAGATTGTTTTGTCCGGTAGAGAATGAAATAATAAATGGTTACTTTAGTTTGGCAGCACCTCTGTTATTAACAAAGAATTTAAGTATAGTATGGCGGCTTTGCATTTTTTTGTCAGTACAAGACATCACTTGTTGACGTGACAAAAGTCACACATTACATGACGCGGCATGATTACATTGCGTATTATTTCACAGAATCACATCATGTTTTCCGAATCCTTCGTAATGCTTGCCTGATAACGTAGGAAAACGACAAGGATAATTGCCTGGAAACTGTCGATTATTGGCGCGCGCGGTTTGGATGGGGAGACGGTTTTCTACCCGCTGGTGGAGAATACCCACCGCGAGGGAATTTTGCGGCTCTCGGTTGCGCCTGCGCCGCGGCGGCCAAAAACTTCGCAACTGCTGGAATATCACCAATCGACGCAATCGCTGGCGGAGATGTACGCCACCGCCCTGATGACTTCGCTCAATTACGTCGGCGTGCTGGCAATCGAGTTGTTCCAGGCCGGCGACCAGATTCTCGCTAATGAGATGGCCCCGCGCGTGCATAACAGCGGGCATTGGACGCTCGAGGGTGCGGTCACGTCGCAGTTCGAGAACCATGTTCGTGCGCTGGCCGGTCTCCCGCTGGGGAGCACGAGTCCGCTGGGGGCGTCGGCAATGGTCAATTTAATCGGTCAAATTCCCGAGGCGGCCTCCATCTTAAAAATCGATGGGGCGCACCTGCACTTGTACGATAAATCTCCCAGGCCGGGCCGTAAGGTGGGGCATATCAACCTGGTGGCGCGCAGTCACGAGGAATTGATGCAGAAAGCCGAACTTATCAAAAAATTGGTGGACGGATGACACAATTCGATGATTCGCCGCGCGAGGAGTGCGGCATTCTTGGCGTCTTTGCGCCCAACGAGGATGCAGCGCGAATGACCTTTTTTGGCCTGTTTGCCCTGCAACACCGGGGGCAGGAGGCGGCCGGGATGGCGGTGGCCGACGGGCAGACGCTCTCGCTGTACAAGAATGTGGGGTTGGTGGGACAGGTGTTCAAGCCGGAGACGCTGGCCGGTTTGAAGGGGCATTATGCCATCGGACACACCCGCTACTCGACGACCGGTTCGTCGCTGCTGCGGAATGCCCAGCCGTTCATGATTGAGACGATGAACGGGCCGCTGGCGCTGGCGCATAACGGCAACCTGGTCAATTCATCGGCGCTGCGAGCCGAGATGCTGCGCCAGGGCGTCGGGTTTTCGTCGTCGTCGGACAGCGAGGTGATGACGATGATGCTGGCGCGCGATTCGGGGGCGACCTGGGAGGCGCGTATCAAGGTGGCGATGAAAAAATGGGCGGGGGCGTATTCGCTGGTCATCCTGACCCGCGACTGCGTTTACGCGGTGCGCGACCCATGGGGATTCCGCCCGTTGAGCGTGGGGATGCTCCCGAACGGCGGGTACGCGGCGGCTTCAGAGACCGGCGCGCTGCGGACGCTGGGATGCGAGGCGATCCGCGATGTGCAGCCGGGCGAGATTGTGGCGCTTTCGGCCAATGCGCTGACCGTGACCCAGGCATTACCAGCCGTCAAGCCCTCGGCGAAGTGCGTGTTTGAATTTATCTATTTTGCGCGTCCCGACCAGACTTGGGAGGGCATGGGCGTCCATGCGGTGCGGCAGCGGTTGGGGGAGGAGTTGGCGCGGGAAAGCGGATTGGAGAGCGGATGGTCTGCGGCGGAACGGATAAACGGATTGGGGAACGGATTGCCTGCGGCAAAGCGGATAAGCGGATTGGAAACGGATGATAAGCGGATAAACGGATATGGAATGGATAGAGCAGATGAACGGTTGGCGGATGTGGTGATTCCGGTTCCGGATTCGTCCATTCCGGCGGCGATTGGGTTTTCGCGGGTGAGCGGGATTCCGTATAACGATGGGTTTGTCAAAAATCGTTATGTGGGACGGACCTTCATCGAGCCGACCGATTCGCTGCGCAAGCGCGGGGTGGGGATGAAGTTTAATGTCATCGGCGAGAATGTGCTGGGCAAGCGCGTGATTGTGATTGATGATTCGATTGTGCGCGGGAATACGACCGGGCCATTGATTAAACTGCTGAGGCAGGCGGGCGCGAAGGAAGTCCACATGTGTATCACCTGCCCGCCGATTGCGCACCCGTGTTTTATGGGCGTGGATATGGGCGGGTACGAGGATTTGATTGCCCACAGCCGGACGGTGGAGGACATCCGCCAGGAGGTGGGCGCGGATTCGCTGATTTATCTCTCGCTGGAGGGGATGATGCGGGCAGTCGGGAGCGCGGAAGGCTATTGCCAGGCTTGTTTTACGGGCAAGTACCCGCTGCCAGTGGATTTGTTGAGCGTGAAAACCGGGTTTGAAAGAGGAACGAAGTAGAGAGGAAAGACAGATGGACGTTCTTATCATTGGTTCTGGCGGGCGGGAACATGCGATTGCGTGGAAGGTGGCGCAGTCGCCGAAACTGAGCAAACTGTATATCGCGCCCGGCAACCCGGGGACGGCGGAATGCGGCGAGAATGTGGCGCTGGAGGTCAGCGACTATGCGGCGGTTATCCAGTTTTGCCGCGAAAAACGGGTTGATTTGGTCATCGTTGGGCCGGAAACGCCGCTGGCGGACGGAATCGCAGATGCGCTGACTGGGGCCGGAATCCGTTGCTTTGGGCCAGGTAAGGCGGCGGCGCAAATCGAGGCTTCGAAGGTTTTTTCCAAGCATTTTATGGCGCGGCACGGGATTCCGACTGCGCGTTATGCGACATTCACGAAGTTGGCCGAGGCGCTGGCGCACCTGGAGCAGATAGATTATCCGGTGGTCATCAAGGCTTCGGGGCTGGCGGCGGGCAAGGGCGTGATGTTGCCGGAAACAAAAACGGAGGCGGAATCCGTCCTGCGGGAGATGCTCGAAGGCGGCGTGTTTGGCGCGGCGGGCAGCGAGGTGGTCATCGAGGAGCGGATGCGCGGGCCGGAAGTCTCGCTGCTGGCGTTTACGGATGGGAAAACGGTCGTCCCGATGCTCCCGGCGCAGGACCACAAGCGGATTTTCGACGACGACCAGGGGCCGAACACCGGCGGGATGGGCGCGTATGCCCCCGCGCCGATTTTTACGGCGGATTGGATGGAAGAAGCCCTGGAAACCGTCCTGAAACCGGCGGTCTCCGGTTTGCGGCTGGAGGGGGCTCCGTTTGTGGGCGTGCTGTATGCCGGGCTGATGCTCACGCCGGACGGGCTGCGTGCTTTGGAATTCAACTGCCGCTTTGGCGACCCGGAAACCCAGGCGGTGCTGCCCCTGCTCGAAACGGACTTGCTCGAGGTGGCGGAAGCCTGCGTGGATGGCAACCTGGCTGAAACGGATATCCGCTGGAGGGAGGGAGCGGCCGTCAGCGTGGTGCTGGCCTCGAAAGGGTACCCCGAAAAAGCCGAGAGCGGTCAACTCATCCGCATTGGCGGCCTGCCGGAAGGGGTGGTCTGCTTCCATGCCGGGACGAAAACGGATGCGGATGGTCGCCTGCTGACGGCCGGCGGGCGGGTGCTGGGGGTAACGACCTGGGCGCAAAATCTGCCCGAGGCGGTCAAGACGGCTTATGCGGCAGTGGACAAAGTCCACTTTGATGGGATGCAGTTTCGCAAGGATATTGCGCGGCGGGCGTTATAAACGGATTGGGGAACGGATTGCCTGCGGCAAAACGGATAAACGGATGACTTTGGAGGCAGAATGGAGCAAAAACCTGGCTTGGTGCAAACAAATTATGACGACCTGACCTACATGGTCAATGGGTTTGCCATGCGCACGCATAACGAATTAAAACCAGGGCATAAAGAGATTTTCTACCAGCGCCGCCTGGCAGAGTTGTGCCAGCAGGCTGGTTTGGAAGTCGAATTGGAAAAGAAAGTCGAAGTGTGGATTGACAATTCCCTGGTTGGTTATCTTTATCTCGACCTATGGATTGAAGGTTGCCTGGTGGTGGAATGCAAGGCCTTTTCGCATCTACTGACAATGGAGGATAAAGGTCAAGTGCTGACGTATTTGGCCGCCACCGGCTCCCCGGTTGGAATGTTGTACAACTTTGGTCGTTCGCGTATCGAACAGAAACGATTGTTCATTCCGCAGGTTGTGTCTGAGTGGCAAAAACATCTTTATCGCGTTGTTCACAAAGCGCCGGGGATGAAACTCCCCCCACTCCCTTCAGCGACATCCGGGCAGGCGGCGCGAAAATCGAGCGTCCCCCCCATTCGCTTTAAGTCTGTGGACGGCCGGCCATTCTTGATCGATATACCTTCTCCGGGCTGGTCAGCCATCCGTGTATCCGCTTCGCGCCAGCCATCCGTTCCCGAATCCGTTTCTGGCGCAGACCCTGGGAAGTCGGCGTATGCTGATTCTGGCGTCTCCATCGACGCCGGTAACCGCGCCGTCGAACTGATGAAATCCGCCGTCAAGGCCACCTATACCCCTGCCGTGTTGGCCGGAATTGGCTCGTTTGGCGGCCTGTTCGACGCCTCGGCCTTGAAGCAGATGCAAAACCCGGTGCTGGTGGCCTCCACCGATGGGGTTGGGACAAAGGTCAAACTGGCGGCTGCGGCGGGGCGTTATCGCGGGGTAGGTCACGATATTGTCAATCACTGCATTGACGATATCCTCGTCCAGGGCGCGCGCCCGTTGTTTTTTATGGATTATTTCGCCACGTCCAGGCTCAACCCCGAACAAACCGCCGAAGTCGTGACTGGCATGGCCGAAGCCTGTCAGCAGGCCGGGATGGCGCTGCTCGGCGGCGAGACGGCTGAGATGCCGGGCGTGTACCAGCCGGGCGAGTTCGATGTCGCCGGGACAATTGTAGGGGTTTTGGAGCGCGACCGGATTTTGCCGCGCGTTTTAGCGCTGAAAGCCGGGGACATACTCATCGGTATCCGTTCTTCCGGGCCGCACACCAACGGATTTTCCCTCATCCGCAAGGTCTTTGCCGATACACCGCTGGAAATGGTGTTTCCTGAGTTGGGTATTCCGCTCGCCGATGCCCTCCTCGCGCCCCATCGTTCTTATCTCAACATTCTTCATTCTGCAATCAACATTCCGCATTTGAAAGCCCTCGCGCACCTGACCGGCGGTGGATTCATCGAGAACATCCCGCGCGTTTTGCCGGGGAATCTCGATGCCGTCATCCGTTTGGGTTCCTGGCCCGTGCCGCCGCTCTGGAAACTCATCCAGCAAAAAGGGAATATTTCCACCGAGGAAATGTACCGTGTCTTCAACATGGGAATCGGAATGGTTGCGATTGTTGGCAAGGAATCCGTGACTGAATTTCGACAACGCATTCCCGAAGAGACTTTTGTGATTGGCGAACTCGTCCCCGGCGCGCGCAAGACCATCCTGGCGTGAATATTGCGTCACCGTCCAAAATCACTCGTCACTTTTCACTTTCAACTCATCCAGTGCCTTTATAATTTCGGGCATGTTCTCCAAACGTCTCCTCGCCCTCGCCCGCTCATCCAACCTGGCCTTGACCATCACCATCGTGCTTGGCTTCCTGGGCGGTCTGCTGACCATCCTCCAGGCCTGGATTTTCGCCGTCATCATCAACGATGTCTTTTTCAACGGCCTGACGCGCGAGGGGGTTCTCGGTTCGCTGGCCGCGCTGGTTGGCGTGGTGGTTCTCAAAGCGGGGACGGTGTGGGGGTCTGAAGTCGCCGCCAACCTGGTCGCCCAGCGCGTCAAGAGCGACTTGCGCGAACGGCTGGTCACGCACCTGGCCGCCCTCGGCCCGGCCTACACCCAATCGGAACGCACCGGCGAACTGGCGCTATCGGCCATCGAAGGCGTCGAAAACCTGGAAGCCTATTTCAGCCAGTACCTGCCGCAACTGGTGCTGGCCGCTTCGATTCCGCTCTCGGTGCTGCTGCTGGTCTTTCCCATCGACCCGCTCTCTGGCCTTGTCTTCCTGTTGACTGCCCCGCTCGTGCCGTTTTTCATGATTCTGATTGGGCGCTCCGGCGAGGCCCTCACCAGCCGCCAATTCGAGACCTTGCGCCGTCTCTCCGCGCATTTCTACGATGTGCTGCAAGGCCTGACCACCCTCAAGGCCCTCAACCAGTCGCGCAGCCAGGCCGGGGTGATTGGCGAAGTCTCGGAGCGCTACCGCGACGTGACCATGCAGGTCTTGCGCGTCACCTTCCTCTCTGCCCTGGCCCTCGAACTGTTGACGACCATCGCCACCGCCATCATCGCCGTCGAAGTCGGCTTCCGCCTGCTCTACCGCAACATGGATTTCCTGCCGGCTTTCTTCATCCTCGTCCTGGCGCCTGATTTTTACTTGCCGCTGCGCCTGTTGGGGCTGCGTTTCCATGCCGGAATGAATGGCGTCAGCGCGGCCAAACGAATTTTTGAAATTTTGGACATTCCGATTGTCGATACTCGAAATTCGAGAGACGATATTCGATATTCGGGGGGAGAGACCCCCTTTGCGCAGGCAGCATATCGAACAGCGAACATCGAATTAACGAATATCGAATTCTCGAATATCTCCTTTACCTACCCCGACCGCTCCATCCCCGCCCTCCAGGATGTGACCTTCCACATTCCCCCCGGCCAAACCACTGCCCTGGTTGGCGCTTCCGGCGCGGGAAAGACGACGGTTGCCAGCCTGTTGATGCGTTTCATCGAACCAGAAAGCGGAAAGATAATGGTTGGAGATACGCCGCTCACCAGCATTCCACCCGAAGAATGGCGCGCCCAAATCGGGTGGGTTCCCCAAAATCCTTACCTTTTCTCAGATACCATCGAGGCCAACCTGCGCCTGGCAAAGCCGAATGCGCCTGAAAGCGACTTGCTCCGCGCCTGCGAACGCGCCGGGCTGCTTGACTTTATTCGCTCCCTGCCCGATGGCCTCGAAACCCGCATCGGCGAGCGCGGCGCGCGTCTGAGCGGCGGCCAGGCCCAGCGCTTGGCCTTGGCGCGCGCTTTCCTGAAAGATGCGCCCTTCCTCCTGCTGGACGAACCCACCTCCAGCCTCGACCCGGCCCTCGAAGCCGAACTGCAAGCCTCGGCGCGGCAACTGATGCAGGGCCGCACCGTCCTTGTCATCGCCCACCGCCTCGCCACCGTCTACCAGGCCGACCAGATTGTTGTGCTGGAGGCCGGGAAAGTAGTTGAAATTGGCAGGCACGAGGAATTAATCGCCCAAAACGGCGCCTACGCCAAACTTGTGTTCCCGTTATCCAGTTAGCCGGTTGAACTGGGTAAACGAAAAACCGGTCAACCGAATCACATGAAATCTCTTTTCCGCCTTGCCTCCTTCCTCATCCCCTTTTGGCCGCAAGTTTTGCTCTCGGTCCTGCTCGGCGCGCTGACCATCGGCTCCAGCATCGCGCTGATGTCCACCTCGGCCTGGCTGATTTCGACCGCCGCCATCGCCGTTTCGGTGGCAGAACTGGGCGTCTCGGTCGTTTCTACGCGCTTGTTTGGCATCTCGCGCGCCGTGTTTCGCTATCTGGAGCGGTTGGCCTCGCATTCGCTCACCTTCCGCATCCTGGCGCGGCTGCGGGTCTGGTTCTACCAGGCCATCGAGCCGCTGGCCCCGGCCCGGCTGACCTCCGCCCGCTCTGGCGACCTGCTCTCGCGCGTCATCGCCGATGTGGAGACGCTCGATAACATTTTCGTTCGTGTGCTGGCCCCGCCGCTGGTGGCGGCTGTCATCGTCTTGGGGATGGCCGTTTTTATGGGCAGTTTCGACCCCTCGCTCGGGCTCGTCATCACGGTCTTTCTGCTGGCAATTGGGGTGGGACTGACAGCCTTCAGCCTGCTCCTCAACCGGCGGCTGGGGAGGCGGCTGGTAGAATCGCGCTCCGTCCTGCGCGCCGACCTGGTCGATGCAGTGCAGGGCTTGCCCGATTTAATCGCCTTTGGGCAGGAAAAAGCGTACCTGGACCGAATCAAGGCTTCAGGCCGGGAGTTTTCAGCAGTCCAGATGCGCATGGCGCACTTAAACGGGCTGCAATCCGGCCTGAACAGCCTGCTGACCGGTCTCGGAGTCTGGGTCATGCTCTTCCTCGCCATCCCGCTGGTTTCGAGCGGCAAAATCGAGGGCGTCTATCTGGCGGTGATTGTGCTTGGCTCGCTGGCGAGTTTCGAGGCTGTCCAAAACCTGCCGCAGGCCGCCCAGTTGTTGGAAGCCAACATCCAATCGGCCCGGCGGCTGTTCGAGATTGCCGATCAGCCTCCAGCCGTGATAGACCCCGCCGAGCCGCTGCCCCAGCCCGCCTCCGCCGATTTGCGCGTTCAGCATTTAACTTTCGCCTATTCTCAAGATTTTAACGCAGAGCGCGCGGAGAACGCTGAGATTCGTAAAGATTCTGCGTTGCCACAAGTTCTGCTTGATGTCAATTTCAACCTGCCCTCCGGCAAAAAACTTGCCCTGGTTGGTCCCAGCGGCGCGGGGAAATCGACCCTCGCCAACCTGTTGATGCGCTTTTGGGACGCGGAAGGCATTACGCTCGACGGGCAAGATATCCGCGCCTGCAAACAGGTCGACACCCGGCGCATGTTCAGCCTGGTGAGTCAGAATACCTACCTGTTCAACGCCAGCCTGCGCGAAAACCTGCTGCTGGCCCGCCCCTGGGCGGCGCAGGATGACATCGAAGCCGCCTGCAAAACCGCCCAACTGCACGATTTCATCGTTTCACTCCCCAACGGCTACGAGACGCTGGTCGGCGAGCGCGGCTTGCAGTTGAGCGGCGGCGAGCGCCAGCGGGTGGCAATTGCCCGCGCCCTGCTCAAAAATGCGCCCATTTTCATCTTCGACGAACCGACCGCCAACCTGGACGCCGCCACCGAGCGTAAACTGGTCGAGACGCTCCAATCTGTGATGGAAAACCACTCTGTGCTGTGGATTACGCACCGGCTGGTAGGACTGGAAGCGATGGACGAGATTCTCGTCCTCGAAAACGGCAAAATCGTCCAGCGTGGGACGCAGGCTGAACTTCTGGCGCGGGATGGGTTATACAAGAAAATGTGGGACTTGCAAAACCGCGCCCTGTTGTAGGTGAAAGATGACCGATTGGAAAACCGCCCTCCAGCGAGAGTTCGAGATGGCCGTTGCCGCCCGCGCGCGCGGCAACGAAGGCCAGGCGCGGGTCTGCGCCCGGCGCGCGGCGGGAATCGCCTTGCGCGAATACTTCTCCCGGCGCGGAATCGCTGCGCGCAGCCCCGGCGCTTACGACCTTTTGCAGGAATTTATGGAATTAGACGACACTCCGCCCGATTTGCGCGAGATGGCCCGTCACCTGACCTTGCGCGTGACTGAGGAATTCAAACTCCCCCTGGAGGTTGACCTGGTTCAAGAAGCGCGGATGTTCTGCGAGCGGCTTTTGCCCGCCGACCAGGGCTAATGATTGGGTTGAATCAGTTTGAGCAGCCGGGCGTCCAGGTAGGTCTGCGAATAAAATACCGCTCCCAGGTAAAGTTGCGACTTCATCATTGGGTCAGCCTGTTCCAGCCAGGGTGCTTGCTCCGTCCCTGCGGGCAGGCTCAAGCCGGTTATCCAGAGCAAGCCGTCATTGTGGCTGTTGGCGGTCATGACCGCCCGAATCTCCTCGTAGTGGCGCAAGGCGTTGGGAGCAGGGGGAGCGAGTGGGTCAACTGTCACAGATTCGAGCCGAATGCTGAGGATGGCAGGACGCAGCCCGGCGGCATACAATTGCCCCAAAAAGTCCACATCCCGTATGTCTTCGGAAGAAGAGAGCAGGTTGCTCAAGCCGCCTGCCGCCAGGTAAATCTTCAGGTTTTCGGCTTCGAGACGCGCCTGGATGTTCTCGAACAGGTGCGCATAAGCGTTTGCGTTGGGTGGGGCGTTCCAGCCTGAGATTGTATTTGCGTTGGGGAAGAGTTCGATGGCCGTGGGGGGTGAATCCCCGCGACTGAGTTTCAGCACGAGTTTTACCGTTTGTTCCACATCCGGGCCAGTGGAGGTCAGGGCCCAGGCAGGAGGATTCTTGATGGAAACGAGAGCCTCCAATCCCAGCGAGCGCGCCAGCTGCAAGGTGTTCGAGAACGACGACGCTTCGTTCCACGCATCCGGCGCGGGCTGGACGGCTTCCCAATCGAAATCCAGCGCCACCCAATCCAGGCGATTCTGGGCGGCCAGGCGCAGGGAAGCCTCCGCGTGCGGGTCATTCATCTCGATGCGCGCCCCATGCCCAAACTCCAGCGATTGCGGCGTGCCAGGAGGGGATAGCTGGCGCGTGGACTGTGGTTGGGTTGGGCTGCAAGCCGCCAGCAAAATCAAAATTCCGGTCAGGAGTTTTCGCGGTATGGCGCTGGGCATGGCTCTTTCCCTGAATCTGGATAGGTCTGTTCTATGCAGGCATCTTGGTCTGCAAGGGGGCGCGGCTCCGGCAAGGGCAACTGCCGGTACTGGTATTTTTGGACCAGGGGACGCAAAGTTTCCGTCCGCTGGTGTTTGGCGCGGGTGTTGGGGTGGTTTTTTCCGGGAGGGTTATTCATGACGTTCCTGCCAAAAGGGTAAATTTCGACCTGCTTTGTTTGTTGCAAGAAGCGTGCCAGGATGACAGTCGCGTGTATAATCCGCTGCATGATTCTCGTCACTGGTGGAACTGGTTTCGTTGGGCGCGCCCTGGTGCGGCAACTGGTCGCCAATGGGCAGCAGGTGCGCACGCTGATTCGGCCCTCCCCGCGCACCCCGGCCCTGCCGCGCGGCGTGCCGGTGGAAGTGGCCGTCACCAGCCTGGGCGATGAGCGCGGCCTGCGGGCGGCCCTGCGCGGCGTGGATGTCATCTACCATTTGGCGGGGGCTGAACACGAAGGCGCGCGCGGCGATGTATTGGGGGTGGATGGACGCGGTACGGCCAACCTGGCGCAAGTTGCCGCTGAAATGCGCGTGCGGCGCTTTTTCTACGTCAGCCACCTGGGCGCCGACCGTTCTTCGTATTACCCTTTGCTCAAAGTCAAAGGGATTGCCGAGGAACACATCCGGCGCAGCGGCGTGCCGCACACCATTTTCCGCGCCGCGCTTTTATATGGCCCCGAAGACCATTTCACCACCTCGCTGGCCCGGCTGATGGGGATGTTCCCGCTCCTGTTCCTGCCGCGCGATGGCGAGGTACTCATCCAACCGCTGTGGGTCGAAGACCTGGTGACTTGCCTGGTGTGGGCCAACGACATGCCCGAAACCGTCAACCAGACCTATGATATAGGCGGAGCGGAATATTTTTCCTTTCGGCGGGTGGTGGAAATTGTGATGGAGACGATGGCCAGGCGCCGCCTGCTCGTGTCCCTGCCCCTGCCGGCCCTGCGCTCGCTGACCGTTGCCTTCGAGAGCATGTTTCCCGGCTTCCCGTTTTCCACGTTTTGGGTCGATTACCTGTCCTATAACCGCACCTGTCCGGTTGATTCGGTCACGCGGCTGTTCGGCTTCCTGCCGGCGCGCTTTACCTATCGCCTCGACCACCTGAAAGGCGTCAACTGGCCGCGCGAGGCCCGGCGCGCCCTCTTTGCAAAACCGCTCAACCGAAGAATCGGATAACTGGAGAATCGAAAAACAGGCAAACCTATGGAAATCCGCATTTTGGAAACCCCCTCCGAAATGGCCGAGGTGGAAGAACTCCAGCGCCTCGTCTGGCCGGGCAGCGAAACCGAGGTCGTGCCGCTGCACCTGCTCATCACGGCGGCGCACAACGGCGGGCTGGCGCTGGGCGCGTTCGAGGGCGGCAAGATGGTTGGGTTTTTGTTCGGCTTTCCCGGCCTGTACGAAGTTCCAGACCCCGCTGGGAAGCGCGGGGCAAGCGGCTCCCGCATTAAGCACTGTTCGCACATGCTGGGCGTCCTGCCCGGTCTGCGCGATTCCGGAATCGGCTTTGCGCTCAAGCGCGCTCAATGGCAGGTTGTCCGCAAGCAGGGCATCGACCGTGTCACCTGGACCTATGACCCGCTCCAGAGCCGAAACGCCCATTTCAACCTTGCCCGGCTGGGCGCGGTCTGTAATACCTACCTGCGCGAGGTGTATGGAGACATGCGGGACGAATTGAACGCAGGGCTGGCTTCAGACCGATTCCAGGTCGATTGGTGGGTGAACACGCAGCGGGTGGAGCGGCGGCTGGGACGCAGGCCGCGCGGGGAGCTTGGAATCTCCAACTACCACAGCGCGCGCATCCCACACATCTACCGCGTGACCATCGGGGCTGATTCTTTGCTCCGCCCGCCTGAACATTTCTCCATCCCTGACGAAGCCATGCTGTTGGCCGAAATCCCCGCCGATTTTATGCAGATTCGCCAGGCCGATTTCCCGCTCGCGGCTGCCTGGCGCGCCTCCACCCGTCAGGTGTTCGAAGCGTGCTTTGGCTTGGACTATCTTGTCACCGACTTCATCTACGAGCGAGAATCGCGCCGCAGCTATTACGTCCTCACGCACGGCCAGGCCACCCTGGGGGATTTTACCGTGCAGAAGTAAGGATGTTCACACGCTTTTTGGAGTTGCCTGGCGCGGGTCTTTGACCAGGAAAAGCATCATTAGCGTCACAATCACCCCGCCGATGGCCGAGAGCAGGAAGGTGGTCTGGCAGCCGAACGAATCGGCTATCCAGCCGCCCAGGATGGGCGCGATGATGGTGAAGGGTGCGACCAGGGTGTTCGACATGCCGATGTACAGGGGCCGCTCGGCCTCCGAGCCAAATTCCACTACCAACACCATGCCAATTGTCCAGTAAGCCACATTCGCCAGGGCGGAGATGATGAAAACGAGATAAAACCATTCCAGCGCGGGCGCCGCCCAGGCCAGCAGGGAACTGAGCGCCACCGAAACCATGCCAACCACCAGCATTTTCTTGTGTCCAACCCGGTCGCTTAACCAGCCCATCCCAGCGTTGGCAATTGTCTGGGCAATGGTCAGGGTAGCGGTCAGGTATCCGGCGGTGATGGTGTCCATCCCGAAGCGGCGCAAGCCGTAGACGATGTAAAAAGCAAACCCCATTGTGGCAAACTGGTACAGGATGCGCACGGCCATGAAGGCGGCGAAATTTTTATCGCGTCGCAGGATGTCGCCCATGCCCTGGAAGACCGAAGTCTGGGCGGGGGGAATCTCTTTGTTGTAGTCACTTAATTCGCGCGTAAATGCCAGTATGCCCATCGAGGCCCAGTAGCCGAGCGAGGCAATCAAGAAACAGAGCGCATAGTCGAGCGGACTGTTGAGCAGGTCGAGCAGGTAGCCGGCCAGCACCGCCGCGCCGCTGATGACGATATTGGCAACCGCCGCCTGGACGCCAAAAAAAGACCCGCGCGCATCGGCGGGGATGATTTTTGCAATCATGCTCTGCCAGGGATTGGCGGTAAAGCCTGAGCCGAGTCCCTGCCAGATGAGCAGGAGGAAGGTCAGGGGCAGGATAATGCTCGCTCCCCAGGTGGGCAGCAACCAGGCGGCCAGGGCCAGCCCCATAAACGGTAACCTCTCGTGAACCGTCATCAGCATGACCATTGGTTTATACCTGCGCAGGCGCGCCACTTGGTTGGCGGTGAACAATTGCGGCAGTTGCCAGCCGACGGCGTGGATGGCGGGTATCAGCCCAATCAGGATGGCTGAATCGGTCATCTGGCTGACGAAAAGTGGGATGATGGTACCAAACGAACTGAATCCCCAGCCGAAACCAAAAAAAGCGGCATCCACCATGCCGATAAAGACGTTAAAACGCAGGTTTCTCTGGATAAAGTTTTGCAAGACGGTCATACAGTGATTCTACTTTCCGGTGCCTTACGGCGCAAAGAAGGTGGTGGCGATGAAAAAACCCGCCAGGCACAACCCCGGTTGGATAATTGCGGCCAGGAGGGCGCCAATGAGTCCGCCCTGCCACAACGGGCGGGAATTGACGGCGACCATCGCGCCGAAGATTTCCAGCGCGGCCGGCGGGATGAGCGTCAGGAGCGTCACTACAACCACAAGCC
>DAOTZM010000052.1:0-7062 GCA_034434035.1 Anaerolineales bacterium | reverse complement strand
CCCTGCTCGCGGCCCTTGACGAAATAGGCCCGCGCGCCAATCGTCATCGCTTCTTTGGCCTTGCCGACCTCGTCATAAGCGGTCAGCACCACCGTTGGGATGCCCGGTTTGGCTTCGAGTACCTTCTGGAGCAAATCCAGTCCCGCGCCGGGCTTGTGCAAGCCGGTGAAATCGGGCATGTTCAGGTCGAAGACGGCCAGGTCGATGCCCGCCGCGTTGGCCTCGAAGGCTGCCAGACCGCTGGCGCAATCGTTGGCGGTCAGCACGTCATACCCGGCGCGCAGCAGGGTCTTTTCGAGACTGCGCTGGACGAGTTTTTCATCATCTACAAGCAGGATGGTGGTCATACGTCATTGGTCTCCTTGAAAAAGGTCAAAATCCACGAATTCACACGAATTTTCACTAATCAAACCCTTTAAGCCCGGAAATGCTCAAAAATTAGCGTAGATTAGTAGATAAAGTTTTTTACTTCGCCACCGGCAGCAGCACGAAAAACGCCGCGCCCCTGCCGGGTTCGCTCTCCAGCCAAATTTTACCCTCGTTCTGGCGCACCATCTCCATGCAGGATGAAAGTCCCAGCCCGGTGCCGCCCTTACCGCTCTTGGTGGTGAAAAACGTCATCCAGATTTTCTCCTGGAGTTCCGGCGGGATGCCGGGGCCGTTATCGCGCACGCAGGCCAGCAGGAAGGCCGGGTTGGAGTCACGCTTCACCGAGACGTGGATATGCGCGTCGGGCCGCCCGTCCATCGCCTCCCAGGCGTTTTTGACCAGGTTATTGAACACCTGCTCCAACTGGCGCGGGTCGCCGAATACCTCCGGCACGCCGGGCGCGAAATCGGTCGTCACCGCGCCCTTCGGCAGGGCCATATTGCCCACCATGCGCTCCAACTCATCGGTCAGCGAGAACACCCGGGGGTTGCGCTGGCGCGCCGGGCCAATCAGGTCTTCCTTGATGGACAGAATCGTCTGGGCGCTGTTTTCAATGATTTGCAAATCCTCGAGCATCGACTCCAGGCTGACCAGCGCCAGCAACTGCCTGGGCGGTTTTGTTTTTAAGATGTCTGCCAATGCGCTTAAATCGACGCCGGAAGCCTGGGCCTCCTCGAAGGCGTTTTCAGCCACGCCCAAGAGTGGATTTTCCTCCACTGACCCCTTTGTCGCCGTTAAAATGGCCTGGAACGCCGCGAGGAGATTCAACAGGTCTTCGCGCACCCGTCTCACGCTGCCCGGCACGGGCGCGGCCTTGTTGCCAACCCAGTGAATCGCCTCGCCGGTGGCGGTGGCAATCGCCTCGAAGGTCTTGCTGCGCAGGATTTCCTGGTTGGCCGATTCGAGCCGCCGCAAGAGTTGCGCATTATGGATGGCGTTCGCAATCTGGTCGGCCAGCGATTGCAGGGCGGTCACATCTTCCTCGGCGAAGGCGTCTAAATCCGCGCTTTGGACGGTCAGCGCGCCCAGCACTTGTCCCTTGAACACCAGCGGCAGGGCCGCCTCCGAGCGGGTTTCGGGCAGGTACGGATTTTTGAAACGCTCCGTTTCGCCCGCCGTATCGAGCGCAATTTGCGCCTTTTGTTCCAGGATGGCGCGCCCCGACATCGAATTGCCGTCCGCCGGCAGCCAGAACTTGTTTTCCAGCATGGCGGTTCCAGCCGGGCCGTGTCCGGCGTGCAGTTCCAGGCGTTGGCCGTCGTCTGAGAGCAGGAAAATGCCCGAGTAATGGACTCCAAATTCCGTGCAGATAATCCCGACAGTCGAACGAAGCAGTTCCTCCAAATCCAAAATGGAGGTGATTTCGTGGCTGACGCGCGCCCCGGCCTCGAGCAGTTTCTGGCGGCGGACGAGCGCGTCGATGATGAGTTGGTTTTGCTTTTGCAGGTGGGTGTTGCGGGTCAGCGAATTGGTCAACTCGCGGACGCGGGCTTCGAGCCGCTCGACCACCTCGCTCTGGTAGGCGCGCAGGTGTTTTTCGGCGTCGGCCAGCACTTCGCGTTTGCCGCCCAGGAAGGCGCGCACCTGCTCCTCGAAGATGTCGATGTCGATGGGCTTGTTCAGGAAGCCGGTAAAACCCGCCGCCAGGGCGCGCGAGCGGGTGGCGTCGGTGATGTCGGCGGTGACGGCCACGATGGGCGTGCCAGCCGGTAAAATGCTCCTTAAACGGATGGCAACATCCACCCCGGTCATGCCGGGCAGGTTGATGTCGAGCAGCACCAGGTCGGGCTGGGTGTCGCGGGCCAGCTCGATTCCGCTCAATGGGTCGGCGGATTCGAGCACGATGAATTCCCCGGCCAGCAGACGGCGCACCAGGGCGCGCGAATCGGCATTATCTTCGACGTACAAAACCTGCGGCAGGGATGTGATGTCAGTCATGACATTTTATTTTATACACAAATCATCCTTTTTGGCTTAACGAAATGATTAGAGATTCGATACAGTTTGTGCTATAGTACAAAAAAGTTGAAATCATCGTCCCGAAGGTTTTCGGGATGAATTCCCCGTTTTCGGTCTGCCCTTCGGGAGGTTATCAATACAGAAAGGAATTCCCCATGCAATATCGTGAACCTGGCCGCGCCGGCTGGAAAGTTTCGACCGTCTCGTTTGGCGCCTGGGCGATTGGCGGCTCGTGGGGCTTGCTCTCCACTGCCAAAATCAACCGCGCCCTGATTCCGCCGCTGCGCGTTTCGCCGCGCAACCGGCTGCTGGCCGTCGGCAGCCGCTCGCAGGCCTCGGCGGACGCTTACGCCAGCGAATGGGACATTCCCAAAGCGCATGGCTCGTATGAAGCCCTGCTGGCCGACCCTGAAATCGATGTCATCTACAACTCCCTGCCCAACCACCTGCACAAGGAATGGACAATTAAGGCGGTCGAGGCCGGGAAGCACGTCCTGTGCGAAAAACCAATCGGCCTGGCGCCCGCCGAAGTGGACGAGATGGCGGCTGCGGCGCAAAAACACGGCAAAGTGGTGGCCGAGGCCTTCATGTACCGCCACCATCCGCAAATGCTTAAGGTGAAGGAACTGGTCGAGAGCGGCGCAATTGGCAAACTGCAACTGATTCGCGGCGCGTTCACCTTCAGCATGAAAACGGAGGTCAACATCCGCCTGAATCCGGAGATGGGCGGCGGCAGCATTTGGGATGTGGGCTGTTACCCCATCAGTTGCGCCCGCGCCATCGTCGGCCTGGAACCGGTCGAGGTCTTTGGCTGGCAGGTGACCGGGGCGGGCGGCGTCGATGACTCGTTCTTCGGACAGATGAAATTCCCCGGCGAAGTCTATGCCCAGTTCGACAGCGGATTCCGCACCCCGTACCGCACCCATCTCGAAGTGGTCGGCTCGCAGGGGACGATTACCGTCCCATCACCGTTCAAGCCGGGGCTGGAGGAGGCCATTACGCTCTACCGCGAGGACACGACGGAGCGAATCCCCATCCCGCGCCAGGAACTGTACATCGGCGAGGTCGAAGACATGGCCGACTGCATCCTGGCCGGCAAAACCCCGCGCGTGACCCTGGCTGACAGCCGCGCCAACGCGGCGGCTATCGTCGCCCTGCTCGAATCGGCCAAAAGCGGGAAGCCGGTTAAACTTACGGGGTCCAACGTCTCCTGACGTTGGGTTGTCCAAAATCTCCCGCTTTTGGACTCCAAGACAGCCATGAAAAATATCCACTGGTTAATTCTCGGCGACCTGCTCGCCATTGCCCTTGTCACCGTGATTGGCTTTGCCACGCACGGCCAGACGGAATTCGCCCTGCTTCCGCGCATGTTGACTACTTTCGGGCCGCTGGCGCTGGCCTGGTTCCTGGCCGCGCCGTTCCTGGGCTTGTTCCAGCCCAAAATCACGGGCAACCCGCGCCAGTTGTGGCGTCCTTTCCTGGGGATGGTCTTCGCCGGGCCGCTGGCCGCGCTGCTGCGGGCCTTCCTGCTCGATACGGTGGTCCTCCCCATCTTTGCCGTCGTCTTGAGCGGCTCCGCCGGGCTGGGAATGCTTGCCTGGCGCTTGATTTGGCAGCGGCTGGAACAGTCTCGCTTCGCCAACAGACGGTAGAGCCTCGCCGATTCCTACACCAGCACGCGCAGGCAGCCCGGAATGATTCGATACTCCATTTCCGTCACCGGATGCGAGAACAATTCGCCGTCGGTGTGGGCCGGGGAGGGCCGGTCGAGGCGGATTTTAATCCAGGTGCAGTGGATTTCCCAAATGCCCTGTTCGTGGACGAAATCCCCCTTCGGATTCATCGTCTTGGGCAGGATGGAGAAAGTGTTCAGGCGGGTGGAACGATAGCCGTAGATGAAAGTCAATTTCCCATCGGCAGGGTCGGCGTGCGGGGCCATGTAGAACAACCTGCCGGTGCGCGGGCCGTTGCCGACCGAAACCAGTGTCAGCGGGCCTTCGTAGCGGGCATCATCCCATTCGACGGTGGCATTCCAGGTCGGGTGGTCGAGAATCCCCTGCACGGCGGCCACCAGGTAGCGGGAGACGCCCTTAATCCAGGTGATGGCGGCCTGCTTCTGGGTGATGTATGGCTCCAGCCCGATAGCGGAGTTATTGGCAAAATACTGGCCGTTGACATGTCCGACATCGATGAGGCGCGTCTTCCCGGCAGCGATGACGCGCGCCGCCTCCCCCAAATCGAGCGGGATGCCGAGGTTCGCCGCCAGGTCGTTGGCTGTGCCGAGCGGCAGGATGCCGACCATCCCCAAATCGGTCTCCGGGCGGATTCTGGCGATGCCGTTGACCACGTCGCCAATGGTCCCGTCGCCGCCCGCCGCAATGATAGGCTCGAAACCATCCCGAACCGCCCGGGCGGCCAGTTCGACCGCGCCTTTGGGGCGCTCGGAAACCGTCAATTCGAAGTCCACCCCGGCGGCGCGCAGGGCCGCTTCCGCTTCGGGCCAGCGGTTTTGGGCGTTCCAGCGGTTAGAATAGGGGTTCAGGATGACTTTGGCAGGCATATCTTCCTCCGTTTGGGCATGATAGCACCCTTCGACGGGAAAAGAATATCAACTTGATGACGCTTCATAAATTTAAACCCGGCTAACGCCGAGGAGTGGCGGTGAACGAACAGGCGATTTATGGACGGAGTCCAAAATCTCCCGATTTTGTCCGAAGCCGGGAGACTTTGGATTCCGCAAAGCCGGGGTCGTCGGGTGTAAAATATAAGCCTTTGCAGCCATGCCAAAATTTACCGACCCCAACTACCTCCAAAATGACCAGTACCGCAATGCGGACAACCTGAACGCGCGGATTTCCCTCCACGAGCAATTCAGCGCCAACCCGCAGGGCTGGTTTGCCTGGCTGTGGGATACCCTGACGAACCTCCCGGCGCAAGCCAAAGTGCTGGAACTCGGCAGCGGCTCCGGCGCGCTGTGGATGGCCTGCCCGGAGCAGATTCCCGCCGGGTGGAGCATCACCATCAGCGATTTCTCCGCCGGGATGGTGGACGCCGCCTGGCGGAACCTGATTACGCTGGGACGCGGATTCAAATTCGAGCAAATCGACGCCCAAGCCATCCCCTACCCCGAGGGAACCTTCGATATCGTCCTCGCCAACTTCATGCTCTATCACGTCCCCGACCGGCCCAGGGCGCTGGCGGAAATCCGGCGCGTGCTGCGCCCCGGCGGGCATCTGGTTGCTGCTACGGCGGGAACCAACCACCTGAAAGAGATGGGCGACTGGTTCGCGCGGCTCGACCCGACGTTGGAAACAGCCGCCTTCCGCAATCTCTTCACGCTGGAAAACGGTTCGGAGCAACTGGAACCCTTTTTCGGCCCAATCGAGATTCGCCGCTGCCCCGACAGCCTGCGCATCACCGAAATCCCGCCGCTGATGGCCTATCTCCGGTCAACCAGCAGTTACGGCTCCGCTCCCGAAGCCCTCTTTGCCCAACTGGAGCAGGAACTGACTGCCGAACTGCAAGCCAAAGACGCGATTCACATCACCAAAGATTCCGGGTTGTTTTTGGCGCGTAAACCTGATTGACTTTCTTTCTCGAACGAGATAAAATCCAGACAGACTAGACAGAATTTTCAGGAAGGAGCGGCCATGAACGCCGTCTGGCAAATTCAGGATGCAAAAAACAAACTGAGCGAGGTGATTACCCGCGCCCTGACGCAAGGCCCACAGGTTATTACCAAGCACGGCGAAAAAGCCGTTGTGGTGGTCGCGTATACCGAATACGAGAAACTGCGCAAGTCACAGGGCAAACTCTCCGATTTTTTCCGCGCCTCGCCACTGGCAGGGGTTGACCTTGACCTGTCCCGCGATAAAAGCCTGCCGCGTGAGGGCATTGAGTTATGAAAGCGCTGCTCGATACCTGTGTCATCTCAGAATTTATCGCCAAGCAGCCCAATCCCAAAGTTGTAGAGTTTCTCGATGCGCTCGATGCTGATGATGCTTACTTGAGTGTTATCACCATCGGCGAAATTATCAAAGGTATCGAAAAGTTACCCGCTTCGCGCCGCAAAACCGAACTGCGCGACTGGCTCCAGAATGATTTACTGGCGCGCTTTCAAGGTAAAATCCTGCCGCTGGATACGGATGTTATTATCGAGTGGGGCATGTTGGTTGCGCGTACTGAACTTACCGGAAAAGCCATGCCTGCCGTTGACTCGCTCATCGCGGCAACTGCAATTGCCAATAAAATGACCCTGGTCACGCGCAATGTCAGCGATTTTGAAGCCACAGGCATTGAAGTTGTAAATCCGTGGATTTGAGAATTGCCGTCCCGCCCCTCAAATGCCAGGGAATCAAGACACACCTGGTTGAATGGATTCTTGAACATGCTTCCCTTGCCGAAGGTGGAACATGGATTGAGCCATTCATGGGGTCGGGAGTGGTTGGCTTCAATGTTCGTCCTCCCAAAGCCATTTTTGCGGATGTCAATCCACACATTATTAATTTGTACAATGCCATTAAAAACGAGCAGATTACGCCTGGAATTGCCAAAGATTTTGTAACTACCTACCCTCACCCTGCCCCTCTCCCAAAGGGAGAGGGAAACGGATACAAAAAGCGGATTTTTATGCCGAAAACGACAATTTCGTCCGAGATTTCTCCCCTCTCCCAC
>DAOTZM010000051.1:0-30580 GCA_034434035.1 Anaerolineales bacterium | reverse complement strand
AATCACATTGGCTGACACATCAGGGTTCCCGGGTTTTCATTGCAGATTTTTCTCATCGTGGCAACAATGCTGCTGAAATTGCGACAGAATGTGAAGCCATCAAGCAAGAATTGGCCGGACAGCCACCCCATTCCATCCTATCCGTCTCGTATGTAGAAGGAACGCTGGCAAACGAAGATATTATCAAACACCTGGTTGAACTGGTCAAAGTAACGAACCAGTACATCAAGAAACGGGCAGTTGTTGGCGTGAGCGGCTACCGGCGGCATCTGTTATATGCTTTTTCGAAGGTCGTCGGAGAACTTAAATTCAGCGTGTTCGATTCCTTGGATGAAGCCCTGGACTGGCTTGTAAAATAGAGGAGCATCGATGCCTGCCTCCATGCACGGAAAAACAATACTGATTACGGGCGCGACATCCGGGATTGGGCTGGCTATGGCGCGCGAACTCGCCGGAAAAGGGGCGCATGTCACCCTTTCAGGCCGCAATGCGGCCAAACTGGCGACGGCAGCGGAGCAAATCAGGAACCAGGCCGGCAACCAAAACATCGACACCATCCTGGCAGACCTGTCCACCCACGCCGGGGTGCAGTTGACCGCGCATGAATTCAAGAAACGCCGCACCCGCCTGGACGTGTTAATCAACAATGCCGGGGCCATTTACATGAGCAAGCGCCTCTCTGAAGACGGCCTGGAAATGACCTTTGCCCTCAACCACTTGAATTATTTCCACCTGACCAACCTGTTGCTGGACGTGTTGAAGGCCAGCGCCCCGGCGCGCGTCATCAACGTTTCATCCGACGCCCATCGCGGACAGATTATCGATTTCGACGATTTGCAAGGCGAAAAGACCTATAGCGGTTGGACGGCCTATGGTCGCTCCAAACTGATGAATGTGCTGTTTACCTACGAATTGGCGCGCAGGTTGGAAGGAAAAGGGATTAGCGCCAACGCAATGCACCCAGGGTTTGTGGCGTCCGGTTTTGGCAGGAACAATGGCACATTGATGAGCCTGGCGATGAAACTCATCTCGCCGATTGCCAAGACAGCCGATGAGGGCGCCTCGACCGGTGTTTACCTGGCATCTTCGATGGAAGTGGAAGGCGTCAGCGGAAAATATTTCGTCGACAAACAGGCTGTCGATTCCGACCCGGTATCCTACAACCAGGCGATAGCAGAACGCTTGTGGGATACCAGCCTGGAGATGATTGTCTAAAAGCCAATAAGGAAGCCGGGCGGGATGTGTTTCGCCCTGCCCGGTTGGTTTGTTTACAGTAAGAAAAACTTCCAGCATGGCCGAAAACACCCCCAGGCCCGTCTACTACCGTATTACTGATTTGCGCGAATCGGACCGCCCGCGCGAGCGGCTGGCCTCGCTGGGGCCGCAGTCGCTCTCGAACGCAGAACTGATTGCCATCTTGTTGCGCGTGGGCGTGCCAGGCGAAAACGCCGTGCAGATGGGGCAGCGCCTTTTGCAAAAGTTTGACGGAATTTCGGGCATTCACCGCGCGCCCTTCGTCGATTTAATCAACCAGCATGGGATTGGCGAGGCCAAGGCGGCCCAACTCAAAGCAGCCATCGAACTGGGGCGGCGGCTAACCCTGGAATCGCCTGACGAGCGCCCAACCATCAACTCCCCTGGAGATGCGGCGGTGCTGGTCATGTACGAAATGGGAGCATTGGAACAGGAACACCTGCGCGTGATGCTGCTCGACCGCCGCAACCGGGTGCTGGATGTGGTCGAACTGTATCGCGGCTCGGTCAGTTCGGCGCAGGTTCGCGTGGGGGAGGTCTTCCGCGAGGCCGTCCGCAAGAACGCTTCAGCGCTGATAGTGATTCACAACCACCCCAGCGGCGACCCAACTCCCAGCCCGGATGACGTGGCGCTGACCCGGGCAATCGTCCAGGCTGGCAAAATGCTGGATGTGGATGTGCTGGACCACCTCGTCATCGGCCAGGGACGCTGGGTTTCGCTAAAAGAACGGGGATTGGGCTTTGGGTAAGACGACAGGCCAGGCTGGCAGCCTGGCCTGCGATTTTTTACGCCGGTTCGCCGCACTCGTGCAGTTCCAGGCAGCAGTTCTCCTCGGTTTGCTGCGCAACCGGCAGCAGCGGCGGGCGCACCGGCCAGCGCTCGAACCCAAACATGCGCGCAAGCATGGATTTTAAGATGGATGGGAAGGGGGTATAGTGGTCGAGAATGCGGCGGCGATGGGTGAGTTCTTCCTGGGCATCGATGGCGTCCCCGCCTTGGGAGAAAATATTCCAGACCTGGCGCAAGATGGGCGAATACAGGTTGGCGATGGCGGTAATTGCGCCGCCCGCGTGATGTTCGAGGGCGTGCAAGAACAGGCTATCGTTGCCGGTCAGGACGAGCAAGTCGGGGCCGAAGCGGCCTCCGAGGGCAAAGGCATAATCGGGGTCGCTGGAGGAATCTTTGATTCCGGCAAACTTTTCGGGGTGGGCATCTTTCAGGCGCGCCAGCAGATCGAGCGACAACCCCATGCCTGACTGGTTGGGGATATGGTAGCCAAGCAGGCAGCCGCCCTGCGGCACAGCCTGGTTGATAACCTGGTCATACCACAGGAACAGGCCATCCTCTTTGGCTTTGCGATAGTAATAGGGCGGCAGGACAACCACGCCCTGGCATCCCAGTTCGAAAGCCATTCGGGTCAGGCGAATCGTTTCATCGAGGCTGGGAGTGCCGGTGCCGGCCAGCAGACGAAATTCCGGGAAGGTCTGCCGAACCCCCTGGGCTGCCCGCAGCATCGTTTCGCGTTCGACCAGGCTAAAAGACGGCCCCTCCCCAGTGGTGCCAAAGAGCAGCGCGCCGTGACAATCGCGGGCGGCGAGGAAGTTCAAGAACGGAACAACGGCTTCCGGGTCGATGGAGAAATCTGGCTTGAGAGGGGTTAACGCTGCTGCGTAGACCCCGGCCAGGGGATGGCGAGCGGTCATGGGTTGTCCTTTTCCGAAATTATTCAATTTCCATGATTCGATAGGGATACACGTTTACGACCTGGCAGCCGTGATACGTGGTAATGTGACTCTTCAGGTTTTGCCGGTAAAAGAGTGTGTGGCCGTGCAGGTAGTAACGCGGCTTGGCCCAGCGAATGAGAAAATTCAGGGCGCGCATTCCCTGGTGGGCCAGGTCATCGTCGTCGTGAATGCCTTCGGCAGGCGAGTGCGCGATAAAAATATCCAAAGGCCTGCGGTAACGGATCTTCTGAAGGATAATTTTGGGCAGCAGCCTCCAGGCGCGCAGGTACATTCCCATCTGGGAATATTGATTGGGCGTATGGTACCGGTAACGCATACTTCCGCCCAGCCCGGCCATGAGCAGCCCTTTGGAATAAACGACCCCCCCGTCTACGTTATCTCCGCCGGCCACCCGGGAGTTGGCCTGTTGGCCGTACTCCGGGTCGTGATTACCCGGCACGTAAAATAAAGGCACATTATAGATGCTGACCAGGAATTCCAGGTAAGGGTACGGCAAGTCGCCGCACCCGATTATCATCTGGATATCGGGATAGGCTTCACTGACCGAATTGGAATATAAGCGGTCGATGATTTGGTCGCTAACGGCAAGGATTTTCATTATTGTTAGAATTTTGCCCCAAAACGGACACAGATGCAAGGGTTGGGTTACGAAAAACGCAAACTGATACGTTAAATTTGGAAATTCGGAGGATAATGGACTATAATTTAACATCACTTTTATTCTTCGCGCCGTTATTCTATAATGAACGGGTATGGAAACTCATCGCATCCAACTACCTTCCAATTCCGGGGAACGCCGGACTGATACGGGCCAACTCCAGCCCGGCACAAACCTGGTCAATCGCTATTCGATTCAAGAGGTGATTGGCGTAGGCGGCATGGGTTCCGTGTATCGCGCCCGTGACTTACACTTCCCCAATGTCGTGAAGCTGGTCGCGGTCAAAGAGATGATTAACCAGGCTCCGGACCCGCTTGTGCGCCAAACGATTGTACAGAACTTCGAGCGCGAAGCGAATATCCTGGCAACGCTCTCCCATCCATCCATTCCGCGTATTCATGATTACTTCACGCTGGACAATCGCTCTTACCTGGTGGAAGAGTTCGTCAATGGCCGCGACCTGGAAGTGTTCCTGAATCAAACCGAGGGCTTCCTGCCCGAAGAACAGGTGCTGGATTGGGCTATTCAATTGTGCGACGTGTTGTCTTACCTGCACAGCCACAAACCCGACCCAATCGTCTTTCGAGATATGAAGCCATCCAACGTGATGGTGAACCAATATAACCATATCGTGCTGGTGGATTTTGGGATTGCAAAGCCATTCCAAACCGGGCAAAAAGGGACGATGATTGGCACGGAAGGCTATTCGCCACCGGAGCAGTATCGCGGCGAGGCCAATGTCCAGGCTGATATTTACGCGCTGGGGGCGACACTCCATCACCTGCTCACACGGCGCGACCCGCGCCTGGAGGCCCCGTTCTCTTTTGCCGAGCGTCCCATCCGCAAAATCAACCCCAAGGTCTCGGTCGAAGTGGAAACGGTCATCAATACGGCGCTGCAATATCACGTCGAAGACCGGTTCAAAAGCATCGATGATTTCAAACAGTCACTGGTTAGCGCCGGGCGCAAAACCGGTCTCCTGAATCGCGTCAGTTCCAAGGCGACCTCAGCGGTTATGCTGCCTTCGGAGGGCATCAAGCCGGTTTGGATGTTCCAGTGCGAAGACGAGGTGCGCGGCACGCCCCTGGTTTACAACGGGTTTGTTTATACGGGCTGCTATGACAACAATCTGTATGCCTTGAATGCCGCGAATGGTGAGTTCCAGTGGAAATATGCTGCCGAAGGCGGCATAGTCAGCCGTCCGGCAGTGGCAGACGACATGATTTTCTTTGGCTCCGAAGACAAACGGATTCATGCAGTTATCGCCCGGTCTGGGAAATTGGCCTGGATGTATTATACCGAGGGGCCGATACGCTCCTCTGGGCGTATCGCTGATGGACACTTGTTCATTGGCTCCGATGATGGCTTTTTACACGCAATAAACATCAACACCGGGCGCGCGGCCTGGAGTTACGATACTGGCGATGAAATTCGCTCGACGCCGTTTATCCTCAATGAGATGGTCTATTTTGGCACGGAGGGCGGCGAGTTGTTGTGCCTCGATTTTCGAGGCCAGGTCAAATGGCGATTCAAGGCCAAACGCTCGATTACATCCTCCCCTTGGGTGCAGGATAATGTCGCCTTCGTCAACTCACTCGACGGCTTCCTGTATGCGGTGGATGCCAAGTCAGGCTGGATGCTATGGCGATTCCGCATGGAGAAACCATCCATCGTCTCTCCCACCGTGGCCGATACCCTGGTGTTTACCGGCTCGGCGGATGGACACATCTACGCCGTCGATTCGAGGAGCGCCAGGGAAATTTGGCGATTCAAAACCAATCACCAGGTAAACAGCTCACCGGTTGTTTATAAAGACGCCGTTTATATCGGCTCCGTAGATAATCACCTGTATTGCCTGGAATATCGAACCGGCCGCTTGCGTTGGAAGTTCGAAACCAAAGGCCCAATTGTTGGTACGCCAACAGCATTTGATGACATTGTTTACGTGGGTTCCAACGACCATTTCGTCTACGCGCTGCTGGCCTGAGCGTTATGCAAAATCACTGAACCAAGGAGATTCCTATTTATGGACTTCTTTCGCAAAATCTTTGGAAAAAAAGACACGGTTGGAAAGCCTTCCGTGGCCGGCGAAAATGTAGTAACGGCCCCTCTCTCGGAGGTGCAGTTGCAGACGATTAAGTCTATGGCCTTCAATCGTTATGAACCGCCGCAATTGCTGGTAGCGAGCGGCCAATCGGTTGGCCGCCAGCGCGAGTTGAACGAGGACAGCCTGTTTTCCCTTACGACCACCGTCGCCGGGAATAACAGCAACCCGCCTTTCGGCCTGTTCATCATTGCCGATGGCATGGGCGGTCATCAATACGGTGAAGTTGCCAGCAACGTAGCGATTCGGACGATTTCTGGTTATGTATTGAAGAAATTCCACAACACCTTATTCAATCTGCCTGCCCTGCCTTTGGATGAATCGCTGCAAGAAATCGCCCAATCTGCGGTGATGGAAGCCCAACGTGCCGTCTTGCGCGAAGCGCCCGGCTCCGGCACGACCGTCACCGCTGCCCTTGTGCTGGGACAGCAATTGACCATTTCCCACGTGGGCGATAGTCGCGCCTACCTTCTCTATAACGAACAACGCATGGAAGCCGTCACCCGCGATCATTCCCTGGTGCGGCGGCTGGAAGAACTGGGGCAAATTACCTCCGCTGAGGCGGCGGTCCATCCGCAGCGCAATGTCCTGTACCGCGCGCTGGGGCAGGGCGAAACCCTGGAACCGGATGTCGTCACAACCCCCTTCCCAGTGGGCGGCTACCTGCTCCTGTGCAGCGACGGCCTGTGGGGCGTTGTCCCTGAAGATGAGATACGAAAAATCATTTACGAGGCGGCAACCATCCAGCGCGCCTGTCAGAACCTGATTACCGCTGCCAATGGCGCCGGCGGTCCCGATAACATCAGCGCCATTTTGATACAGCTCCTCGCTTAAATTTAACTATAGATTATGTTCAAGCGTCCCGATTTCTATGCCTTGCTCGGCCTTTTGCGTTCTGCCACGCAGGAGGAAATCAGGCGGGCATATCACAAAGCCGCCAAACGATTGCACCCTGATACCAACCAGGCGCCGGGCGAAACGGAATTATTCCTGGATGTTCAACAGGCTTACCAGGTGCTTTCGGACCCGGCGCGGCGCGCTTCTTATGACGCAACGCTTGGCCCGGAGGAAACACTCCCAACCGTGGTGGATAAGCGCATCCTGTTGAGTCGCAAAGAAATTACACGGCTGCGCGAATCCCAACTGATTTATGTTCTTATCGATTTAATCCCCAGTGAAGAACAGAAAAAAGCTGTGGCCGGTGTGCCGCTAAATCTCTGCCTGGTGTTGGATTGTTCCACATCCATGAAAGGCGAAAGGCTGGACACGGTTAAAGCAACCGCCGTCCAGATTATTCGCAAACTCAAGCCGCAGGACATTTTCTCGGTCATCGCCTTCAACGACCGGGCCGAGGTCGTTATCCCGGCCACCCGACAGCAGGGCAACACCCACAAACTGGAGACCAAAATCCAACTTTTTCAAACCGGCGGCGGGACGGAGATTTTCAAGGGACTGGAAGCCGGGTTCGAGGAGATTCGGCGCTATGCCAACCCCAACACCGTCAGCCATATCATCCTGCTCACCGACGGACACACCTACGGCGACGAGCAGCAGTGCTATAGCCTGGCGAAACAGGCTGCGGAACTGGGAATTGGCATCAGCGGGCTGGGAATCGGCAGCGGCTGGAATGACATCTTCCTCGACCAGCTGGCCTCGTTGACCGGCGGAACAACGATGTATGTTTCTCAGCCAAAAGACATCGAACGATTGCTAAATGAGAAGTTCTCCAATCTTTCGCAGACTTTTGCCGAAAACGTCGTCCTTAATTTCCAGCCGGCGGAGGGCGTTTCGGTCAGTTATGCGTTCCGGCTCCAGCCCGAGGCTGCGCCGCTTGGAAAGCAAACGCCCCTGCCTCTCGGCCCAATCTTGCAGGAATGGCCGCTCTCGGTATTGATTGAGTTCCTTATCCAACCCATCGGTACGGAACATGATTCCATCGAACTTATCGATGGCAAACTCGAAATTTCAGCCGCAGCTCTCAACACAACCTTCCCGCCAGTGCCGCTCAATCTGGTTGTGCCGGTCAAGGAAACCATTGCTCCCGAACCTCCCCCGCCGGCGCTGGTGCAGGCCCTCTCGAAATTGACCCTTTACCGGCTCCAGGAAAAGGCGCGCGCCGATGTCGATTCCGGGAATTGCCAAAAAGCTGCCGAGCACTTACAGCGCATCGCAACCCACATGCTGGCGCAAGGGGAACGAAGCATGGCCAGGACCATCATGCGCGAAATCGAAAATATCGAAAAAGACAAAAAACTTTCCGAATCTGGGGAGAAACAAATAAAGTATGGCACAAGGGCGCTTTTACTGCCCGGGGAGCGAAAACCATGATAGTGTGTTCGAATTGCAAACACCAGGAAGCGGATGGCTCCATTTTTTGCAGTGAATGTGGAACGCAGCTTATCCAATACACGCCAGGAGAAACCCAACGGTTCAATACGCCGACTGGCGAACTGAAAAGTGTCCTCGCTCCCAACACTCCCGCGCAAAGCCCGGCCTGGATTTCCCTGCACCTGCTTGAGAGCGGGCAAATCTTACCGGTTTCAGACCGAAACGAGTTTACGATGGGGCGCATTAGCGAAAACCAACCCATCATGCCAGATGTTGACCTTTTGCCGTTCAAGGCCTTCGATAACGGCGTATCGCGCTTGCACGCTGTCATTCGCAACAATTCAGGCAACATTATTATTATGGACCTCGGCTCATCGAATGGGACTTACATCAACGGTACGCGCATCGTGCCAAACATCGAACAGCCCTTGCGGCATGGCGACATTGTTGCGCTCGGCAAACTCAAAATGCAGGTTGTCTTATCGTAGAGGTGCATCATGCCCACAATCCTGATTCATATCATGAACGAAGACCCTATCCTGGGCGAGGTCAATGAATTGCCGGCCGCCACTGACCAGATTATCACGGTCAAGAACCCCCGCCGCCGTGACGGAAAAGACCTGCACTATCTCCAGGCCAATGTGACCGAGGTCATCTGGCCAATGGGGCGGATTGCCTTCATCGAAATTATCCCTGGCGAGGAAGAAGAAGAAATCATCGGTTTTGTGAGAGAGAAGTAATATGCCTGACGAAATGGAAAGACGCAGAATCTTGGTTGTCGACGACGAAGAACGCATGGTGCGCTTCATCCGTCTGAACCTGGAACATGATGGTTTCCAGGTCAGCGAAGCCTTCAATGGCCGCCAGGCCGTCCAAAAACTGCGCGATGTCAACCCCGACTTAATCCTGCTGGATGTGATGATGCCCGACCTGGATGGGTTCGAGGTGTTGGAGATGATACGCGAAATCAGCAACGTGCCGGTTATCATGCTGACTGCCAAAGGCGAGGAAGACGACCGGGTACGCGGCCTCGAACTGGGCGCAGATGATTACGTCACCAAGCCGTTCAGCCCGCGCGAACTGGTCAGCCGCGCGCGGGCGGTGTTGCGCCGCACCGAGGGCGCGTCCGGCTCGATGCACGGGCTCATCGAAATCGATGAACGCCTGAAAATCGATTTCGACCGCCGCGAAGTCTGGCTGGAGGGCAAAATCGTCAAATTGCGCCCCACCGAATACCGGCTGCTCTTCCACCTTGTCCAGAACGCGGGCTGGGTGGTATCGCACGACCAGTTGCTTGCCAAAGTGTGGGGCTACGAATACCGCGATGAGCCGCATTACGTCCGGCTTTACATCAACTACCTGCGCCAAAAACTGGAAAAAGACGCCGCCAACCCCCAATACATCCTGACCGAGCGCGGGGTTGGCTATCGCTTTATCGACTTCCGACGGCAGAGAAAAGATTCTTGAATGGGAAACCGGTTCCAGCCCGGTCAGTCTTAACGGAAAATTTATACAGGGTTTGCGTTCTTCTAACGCAGACCCTGTATATTTTAAGGTGTAAAAACATCCACACTTCAGATACAGAAAGGAGCTACGCTATGTCCAATCTTATCCGTTGGGAACCGGTGCGCGAGATGATGACCTTGCGCGAGGCGATGGACCGCCTGTTCGATGATGCTTTTACACGCCCTATCAGCATCAATAACTGGGGCATGCCGGCCATCGACATGTACCAGACCGATGACAAGGTTGTGGTGAAAGCGGCCCTGCCCGGCCTGAGCGCCGAGGATGTCCAAATCTCCGTGACCGGCGAAGTCCTGACCCTGAAAGGCGAATTCCGCCAGGATGATGAGTTGAAGGAAGCCACCTACCAACTCAAGGAACGCCGCTACGGCTCGTTCGAGCGCAGCATCACGCTGCCCACCGACGTAGAGACTGACAAGGCCAAGGCCGAGTTCCAGAATGGCATCCTGACCATCAGCCTGCCCAAAACGGAAGCCGTCAAACCGCGCACGATTACCGTCAAAGCCAGGTAAACTGTAATTGGAGACTTTATGCCGCTATATGACTTCGCCTGCACCGAATGCGGGACAAAGTTTGAAAAACAAATCCCTTCTCGGGCAGCCCGCGAGATGTAGTTTGCCCCAAGGGACACAGCGCTGTTCGGCGCGTTTATTCCTCACCGCAAATGGTGTTCAAAGGCAGTGGATGGTACATCACCGGCCACCGCAAAGCAAGTCCGGCAGGCTCCGCGACAAGTGAATAAAAAATTCGACGCCTGTTGCGCCCGCACTTCAACTGCGGGCGCAACTCGATTCAACGGACGCCCATAATTTTTGCCCTTGCCATTTGAAAATCTCTCGGCTATACTCTTAATCTGACAAAACGAGGAGAGATTAATTCCATGACAAAACAGCAAATTGTGCTGGTGGACGACCATGAAGTTGTACGTTTGGGGCTCAAAGCCTTACTCGACCGTCATCCCAACTTTGAAGTCGTTGGGGAGGCCGCTTCAGCCCGTGAAGCGCTCGAGTTGGTAGGCAGTCTTCAGCCCGCTGTGGTGGTCATGGATATTCGCCTGCCCGGCACATCAGGCATCGAAGCCTGCGAGGAAATCGTCCAGCGCTTCCCCGATACCAAAGTGCTGATGCTGACCTCTTACGCCGAGGATGAGATGCTCTTTTCGGCCATTCGCGCCGGGGCTTCGGGCTACGTCCTGAAGCAAATCGGCGGCGAGGAACTGGTGCGCGCGCTCGAAGCGGTGGGGCGCGGTGAAGCCCTGCTCGACCCGGCAGTTACCCAGCGCGTCTTCCAGGAAGTGCGCAAGGCTGTCAAGGAAGAAGAAGCCTCGGCCTTTTCGCACCTCAGCCAGCAGGAAAAACACGTCCTGCTGCTCGTTTCAGAAGGTAAAACCAACCGCGAAATTGCCAAGGCCCTCTTCCTGGGCGAAGGCACGGTGCGCAACTACGTCAGCAGCATTCTCTCCAAGTTGAGCGTCAACAACCGCGCCGAAGCCGCCGCTTATGCAGTGGAACACAACCTGCGGGAATACATCCAGCCCTGAACCCCGGCGCGGACGACGGTTGTCGAGCAGAGTCGAGACAAAGTCCGCGCTCTTTTTGCCCCCCCCCGTGAACAAAAAAAACCTGTTTCCTCTGTGCGTCACAGCCCTTTCCGGCATCTTCATCGCTGCCTATGTCGCCTGGCATGTCAATTACCACTATCCCATTGTCGGCTGGGACCACAAATACTTCTTCACGCGGCTCATCGACACCCACCTGCACTACCGGGTCAATGGATTCACCATCCAGTGGTACACGCCCAGCTTTGGCGGCGGCCTGCCCGGCTATCCCCACCCGCTCAACGCCCAGTTCTCCCTGCCCCAAATCCTGACGCTCTTCCTCGAACCCTGGAGCGCCGTCCTCACCTCTTACTTCGCTTATGTTCTGATTGGATATACTTGCGCTTACATCTTCCTGCGCCGCTCCCTGGGCTTCGGCTGGATGCCCGCCACCCTCGGCGCAGTCCTCTTCAGCGCCAACGGCTTCTACCTGCAACACCTCGCCAACGGACACTTCAACTTCCAGGCTTTTCCCGTCCTGCCGCTCTTTCTCGTCGCCTTATTCGACAAACGCCTGTCCATTCCCCGCGCCGCCGCCCTCATCGCCCTGGGCGGCGGGCTGCTCATTTACTCTGCCAGCACCTACCCAACGGTCTTCATCGGCTTATCCCTGCTCATTACCCTGCCGCTGGCCTGGCTCATCCGGCCAGAAATGTTCGATTGGCCGCGCCTGGGCAAACTCATTATTTTTGGCGGTTTGCTTGCGCTTGGTCTCACCCTCTCCAAACTTTACGCCGTCGCCTCCTTCATGCGCTTCTTCCCGCGCGAAATGCAGGCTACTTTCGACATTCCGCTCAAACTGGCCCCGGTTGGCCTGTTCCTGCAACTGTTTGGCGTTATGGGGCTGGCCCCGATATATACCCTGACCGGCCAAAAAGTGACCGCCATCCGCGAGCTGCTTCAAATTTACACAGGCGCTTATGCCGGATTATGGGAATTGGACTTATCTCTCAGCCCTGTAGTGTGGATTTTGCTCCCTGGCGGGATTCTAACCCTCGGCTATCTCGTCCTGGCGAAACGCCTCGCTGTCTCACCGTTAAAAGGGCGGCTGCTGGCCCTGGCATTGCTGGCCTTCGCGGTTTACCTGGCGCTCGAGTTCACCTTCGCGCGTGGATACATCTACCCCATCCTGCGCGAACTGCCGTTTCTGCGCGCCCTGCATGTCAACCCGCGTTTTGGCTCGGCCTTCCTCTTTCCCATTGCCCTGTTCGGCGCTTACACACTGCAATTGTGGACCCGTTCCCTGAAAGAATCGCGCGCCCTGGCCCTCTTCCTGCCCTTCCACATCCTGGCCCTGCTTTCCTTGGGCGCGTACCTGCTGATTCCGCTCGACCGTTTGCAGCAGCGCACCTTCGACTTGCGCGGCTTGCAAGAGGTATACCAGAAAATCGAACAAGGCGAAACCTTTCCCATCGACCACATCGACGACATCAATGACCAGCGTACCTTCGATGACCGCGCCAGCAACCTGCTCCCATACGATACACTGTTTGGTTATAACCAGGGAACTTTCCAGGCAACCATCGCAATTGGCCCCGCGCGCGAAATCCGGGACGGCTGCTTCAACATGACGAACCCCGCCGGGTTGGTCTATCCCGAAGTGAACGACTCGTCCCCCTGGGAGCGCATTCCCGCCGGCCAGCAGGAACAACTCGAAGACTTCCTGGCCCGCCGCCAGCCGGATTGGGAAATTCCAGCCGCGCAAAAGGCCGCCAACGCGGTCTCGCTGGTCAGCCTGGCGGTTATGCTGTTCCTGTTCCTCCCAAAAGCACTTCTTCCAGCGCGCCCAGGCGCGGCGCGACGATAAGCGGCTTTTCCATCCATTTGGTGACAATCTCCGGGTCTTTCAGCCCATGCCCGGTGCAGATGGCGACAATCCGTTTGCCGTTCGGAGTAAAGTTCCCGGCGGCAATTTCATGCGCCAGCCCGGCCAACCCGGCAGCCGAGGCTGGTTCGACCCAGATTCCCTCCAGTTTGGCGAGGGTTTTCTGCATTGATACGATTTCCTCGTCGCTGACGGCGATGATGCGGCCGTCTGATTCATCAGCCGCCTGCAATGCCTGCTCGCCCCGGGCCGGTTTGCCAATCCGAATCGCCGTCGCCACCGTTTCAGGCTGCTCGACCGGGCGCCCCAGCACGAGCGGGGCCGCGCCTTCGGCCTGGACGCCCAGGATATGGGGCAAGCCCGTCCACTTGATGTTGTTATACTGCTTGAACCCGGCCCAATAAGCGGTGATGTTGCCCGCGTTGCCTACCGGCAGGCACAGCCAGTCGGGCGCGTGACCGAGCGCGTCGCAAATCTCGAAGGCGGAGGTCTTCTGGCCTTCGATGCGGTAGGGATTGATGGAGTTGACCAGCGCAATGGAGTGCTTGTTCGAGATTTCCACCACCATCGACAGCGCGTCGTCGAATGAGCCGTCGATTTGGACGACCTGCGCGCCGTAGGCGATGGCCCCGGCCAGCTTCCCGGCGGCCGCCTTGCCCTGCGGAATCAGCACGATGGATTTCACCCCGGCCCGCGAGGCATAAGCGGCGGCGGATGCGGCGGTATTGCCGGTGCTGGCGCAGATGACGGTCGTTACCCCGCGCCCGGCGGCCTCGCTGATGGCGGCGGTCATGCCCCGGTCTTTGAAGGAGCCGGTCGGGTTGAGTCCTTCGTACTTGATGTACAACTCGAAGCCGCCGCCCAGTTGGCGCGAGAGATTCTCAGCGGGGATTAAAGGCGTGTTGCCCTCGAACAAGGTGACAGGGCGGGTGTGGTTGGGCAGGTCGAGCAGGGAACCATATTTGTCGAGCAGTCCACGATAAAGCATGGGAAAAATCCATCCTTCCGAAAAATTTCGCCGAGTCTATCATGAAAGCAGACGCGCGGCGGTACAGCGAGACAAAAATCGCCCGAATCCGTGCTGTTTCGCTCTTGACTTTTGATTCCCTTGCCCATAGAATGTGAGTCATAACCGAACAGTTGCAGGGAAGAGATTTGTTATGCAGCGGTTGAATTGCTGCATGAACAAGCGCCGAAGGTGCAAACCCGTTTCCGGCCGGAACGGGCGAAACTCTCAGGCAAAAGGACTCTGCGCTGGAACACTCTGGAAAACGCCGCGCGAGCGGCTACCGACGGGGCAAACGCTGAATCGTTGGTCGAGCAGCCCGAAGGGCGTATCGAGACCACCGATCCGCGCGAATCTCTCAGGTCTGATTACAGAGGGCGCACGATTAGTTTCGTGCGCCTTTTTCATTTTCTCGGAGTCCAATGTCTCCAGACATTGGAAAAGGTATTGTCCAAAATCAGGAGATTTTGGACTCCAATTCACAAAAGGAGCAAATCCCATGTCCAACACTCCCGCCACCCTCAAATATGCCAAATCTGACGAATGGTTCGACCCGGCGACTGGTAAAGTCGGCATTAGCGACTACGCCCAGGAACAACTCTCGGATATCGTCTTCATGGAAATCACCGTCAGCGAAGGCGACGAAGTCCAGGCCGGCAGCCAGATTGCGTCGGTTGAATCGGTCAAGGCGGCCTCCGAAGTGCGCGCCCCGGTCTCCGGCAAAGTCGTGGCGGTCAACGAATTCCTGACCGGCGGCCCCGAAGCCATCAACGGCGACCCCTACGGTTCCTGGTTTGTCCAAATCGAAGGCGGCGACGGCTCTGACCTGATGGATGCGGCGGCCTACGAGAAGCATTGCGAGGAACGGGCGCACTAACAGTCATCAGTAATCAGTGTTCAGTTTTCAGTGAGACCCACTGATCACTGACAACTGATTACTGAACACTGGAAACTGTTATGACCTACATCCCCATTTCCCCCACGGAACGGGACGCGATGCTGGCAACCGTCGGCGTGGAGAGCCTGGATGCGCTCTTCGAGGCAGTGCCTGCCAAATATCGCTTCCCCAAGCTCGACCTGCCCCCGGCCCTGACCGAGATGGAAGCCGCCAGCCTGCTCGACGAAATTGCCAAAAGCAACGAAAACACGCGCGGCGACCTGGTTTCCTTCCTCGGCGCGGGCATGTACAACCACTATATCCCTTCGGTCGTTGACCACATCCTGCGGCGCGGCGAGTTCTACACCGCCTACACCCCCTACCAGCCTGAAATCTCGCAAGGCACGCTTCAGGGCATTTTCGAGTACCAATCGCTGATGACGGCCCTGACCGGCATGGAACTCTCGAATGCCAGCCACTACGACGGCGCAACCGCCGCCGCCGAAGCCGTCAACCTGGCCTATGCCAACTTCCGCGGCAAACGCCGCAAAGTGGTGATTTCACCCACCGTCCACCCGCAGTACCGGGAGACCATCCGCACCTACACCCAGGGGATGGAACTGACCTTGGCCGGGGATGACGCGGCTGCCGATTTGCAGGCCGCGCCGGAAGCCCTAACCCCGTTAATCGACGTGGAGACAGCCCTCGTCATTGTCCAATACCCGGACTTTTTTGGCCGTATCTTCGACTATACCCGGCTGATAGAGGCCGCCCATGCCCAGGGCGCGCTGGTCTGCGTGGTGGCCAACCCCACCGCCCTGGCGCTCTTCAAGACTCCCGGCGCGATGGGCGCGGATATCGTCGTCGGCGAGGGCCAGCCGCTCGGGCTGCCGATGTGGTTTGGCGGGCCGTCGCTCGGGTTTTTCACCACCCGCAAACAGTATGTCCACAAAATGGCGGGGCGTCTGGTCGGCGAAACGGTCGATTCGCGCGGGCAGCGCAGTTATGTGTTGACCCTCACTGCCCGTGAACAGCACATCAAGCGCGAGAAGGCCACCTCCAACATCTGCACCAACCAGGGGCTGCTGGCGCTGGCTTCGGCGGTCTATCTCTCCACCGTTGGCAAGACTGGCCTGAAACAGGTGGCGAATCTGTGTTACCAAAAGGCGCACTATGCCGCCGAAGAATTGAGCAAGATTCCGGGCGTGGGATTGTGTTTCCCGCAGCCGTTTTTCCACGAGTTCGCGGTCTGCTTCCCGAAACCGGCCGCTGAAATCAACGAACACCTGCTCGAACATGGCATTTTGGGCGGCTACGACCTGGGGCAGGATTACCCGGCGCTCAAAGACCACGCCCTGATTGCCGTGACCGAAATGAACACCAGGGACGAAATCGACATGCTGGTCGAGGTGGTCAAGGAGGTGCTGTCATGACCGAACCCACCCTCTTTGAACTGTCCTCGCCCGGACGCACTGGCGTAACCTTCCCTCAACCGGACGTGCCGCGCTTCGACCTGCCCGATGAGAGTCTGCTGCGCGATGACTTACCCTTGCCCGAACTGGCCGAGGTGGATGTCGTCCGTCACTATACTGCCCTTTCGCGCTATAACTACAGCGTCGATACCGGCTTTTACCCGCTCGGCTCGTGTACGATGAAGTACAACCCCAAAATCAACGAAGACACCTGCCGCCTGCCTGGTTTCCTGTTCACGCACCCGCTCCAGCCCATCGAGACCGTCCAGGGCAACCTGCTTTTGATGTACCAGATGCAAGAATGGCTCAAAGAAATCAGCGGGTTCGCGGCGGTCACGCTCCAGCCGGCTGCCGGGGCGCACGGCGAATTTACCGGCGTCTTGATGATGCGCGCTTACCACAAAGCGCGCGGCGATGAAAAACGGGTCAAGATGCTCATCCCCGATGCGGCGCACGGCACGAATCCCGCCTCGGCGGGCATGTTGGGCATGACGGTCAAGGTCATCCCCTCCGACGCGCGCGGCAATGTCGATTTGGAGACGCTCAAGGCCGAATGCGATGAGACCGTCGTCGGCATAATGTTGACCAACCCCAACACGCTCGGCCTGTTCGACGAACATATCGAAGAAGTCATCCAACTGGTGCGCGATTGCGGCGGCCTGACGTATGGCGACGGCGCGAACCTGAACGCCCTGCTCGGAATCGTCCGCCCCGGCGACCTGGGCTTCGATGTGATGCACTTCAACCTGCACAAGACCTTCGCGGTCCCGCACGGCGGCGGCGGCCCCGGCTCCGGCCCGGTGGGAGTGAGCGACCGGCTGGCCGATTTCCTGCCCGCCCCACTGGTTGGGGTTCTCGAAGACGCCGACGGCGAGACACCGCCCCTGTACGGCTTTGTCACGCCCAAACAATCCATCGGACGCATGAAATCCTTCCATGGTCACTTCGGCGGCGGATTGGTGCGCGCTTATACCTACATTGCCATGCACGGCGCGGATGGCTTGAAAGACGTTTCGCAATATGCCGTACTGAACGCCAACTACCTGGCGGCGCGCCTGCGCGACACCTTCAAAATCCCCTTCGACCGTATCTGTATGCACGAGTTCGTCATGGAGGGCCGCGTCGAAGGCACGGATGTGCGCGCGCTCGACATCTCGAAGCGCCTGATGGATTACAACTTCCACCCGCCGACCAACTACTTCCCGCTGATTGTGCGCGAAGCCCTGATGATTGAGCCAACCGAGACCGAAAACAAAGATACCCTCGACCGTTTCGCCGAGGCGCTCATCAAAATTGCCGAAGAAGCCAAAACCGACCCGGAACTGGTCAAAACCGCCCCGCACACGACTCCGTTTGGACGCATGGACGAGGTCAAGGCGGCGCGGGAACTGGTCTTGTGCTGCTGGCTGCCGGAGGGGTACGGGGATTAGTAATTGGCGAATGGTGATTAGTGAAACGGTGACAGTTTTTTCAATAGACTGCCACCGTTTCACATTCACTGATTGTTTATGAAAACGGCTCTCTGGGATTTACCGTGAAAACCCGTACACGGAGCACACGGATTTGACGGAAACGTACGGAAAGAGCATTTTAAACAACGATTTTTCCGTGTTGATCCGTGTTTTCCGCGTTTTCCGTGTACGGAAAATGCCCATCACGGAGATTCTTGGAGAACCATGAAAACCAGAATCCAATCTAAAAACAGGGAGTTTAGAAATAATCCCTTCAATTACAGAATCAAGGCGAGAGCGCGCAGCGAAAACCTAAGGCATCATACCAATTGTTGGGAGCGAGCATATTACGGTTCGCAGAACGAGAGTTACTCACAACATCATTCCAAGCGCCACCACGCAAAACTCGATAAGTTCCACTAATAGGGCCTTGTGGGTTGAAAGCATCTTTTTCTAATGTATAACTCCACTGAAAAAAGATCTTTAAACACAACCCCGCCCAGTTCGCGGGGCAAGCGGACACGAAGTACACGAAGGTTAAAAAAGTATGAAAAGCATTTCCTTTGTGTCCCTTTGCCTGCACCGTGCAGCAGGCACGCGTGCGGCCTTCGTGTTTAATGGGTTTTTGCAGTAGAGTCTGCTATAATTTTTGTATGAACAAAATCCAAAAGCAAATCGGCGCTCCAAAACTCGCGGCTTTCTGCAAAAAGTGGAAAGTGGTTGAATTTTCCGTATTTGGCTCGGCCACTCGGGATGATTTTTCGCCGCAAAGTGACATCGACGTGCTGGCTGCTTTCGCTCCGCAGAGCGATTGGGGACTGTTTGAGCATCTCCAGATGAAGCAGGAACTCAAACAACTCTTTGGCCGCGAAGTTGATTTGATCACCCGCCGCGCCCTCGAACAAAGTCGCAATTCCTTGCTGCGTGCTGAAATCTTGAACACTGCCAAATTGCTTTATTCAGATACAGAGAAAGCCCATGTCTAAACACCGCGACGATATTGTGTTAAAAGACATCGTCAATGCGGCTCAACTCATCTTGGAGTTTGTCGAAGGATTCAACAAAGAAACCTTTATTGATGACTGGAAAACCCGTTCAGCGGTTCTCTACCAGTTGACCGTGATTGGCGAGGCCGTCAAACGCTTATCGGGTGAATTTCGCGCCGCGCATCACCAAATTCCCTGGGCATTGATGGCCGGGATGCGCGATCATTTGACCCATGCTTATGACCTGGTCGATTGAGATGCAGTTTGGAAAACGGCGACCAAAGACGTGCCTGAACTGTTGATGAAGATTGAAGATCACATATAGTAAAGGGGGTCAGTTGAGGCAAGAGTAACCTATGCCACCCAGCTTGCACGGTGTTTACCGCAAGGGAAAAATCGTCATCGAGAAGCTGCCCAGGGATATTCAGGATGAAACTCCCGTGATTGTCACCTTCCTGACCAAAGGCGACATCGATTTGCGCGAGCGCGGCATCGACAAAAAACAGGCCAAATTGTTGCGCGCCCAACTCTCCTCCTTCGCTGAAGATTGGGAATCCGCTGAAATGAGCGCCTATGCCCACTACGATGCCGCCCTGGGAAAATTCCCATGTCAGAAGTTGACCGGGCATTAAGGCATACGCTTGGTTTATAGGTATCCAAAGACTGGCTGCAAGCGACAGAAGATGACAGTCATCCAGCGGATGACTGTCATCTTTTTGCATAATCGTGTTAAGATAGGGCAATGAAACGATTTCGAGGAGGCGCTATGTACTTCTTTGTCCGCTACACCGGCTATGTGCTGATACTCTTCGGGATTTTCCTGATGCTGGCCGGGCTGGCCGGCACGGTTTACGGCCTTTTCTGGCATGATGCCTTGCTGGCGCGCATCAACGATGCCCTTTACGCCGTCAACTCCGTATGGCGGGTGACAGAGATGCGCTTCGTGACCTCGCTGCTCGGCCTGTCCATGTTTGTATCCGGCATGGTCGTGGCTGCGTTGGGTCAATTGCTGCTGGTCTTCGCCGACCTGGCCAATCACACCCGCGAGACGAATACCCTCCTGCGCTCGTTCCGTTCCCGCCAGCGGCAGCCCGCTTCCAGGCAAATAAAATCCTCCAGGTACGAGGGGGATGAGCCAGTGGGATAAGTCCCGAACTAATCCGCCTCGAATTCCCAATCTCGAATCTCGAATACCCTCTTTCATGAAAAAACTCACAAGACCTTTCCTCATTGCCAGTTTCCTGGTGGTTCTGGCGTTCGGCGCGTTCCTGGCATGGGGCGTGCCGTATTTCTTCCAAAAACCCTTTGTCAGCAATATCAACTCCTCGCTCGGTTCACAGACCCACCGCGCCCGCGTGACCGACATCCTCGAATCGGGGCCAATCGACCTGGGCGGCACGGTGCAAACCTACCAGCGGGCGCGCGTCGAAATCCTGGAGGGCGAATATAGCGGCCTGCCGATGGAAATCGACTACGGCAGGTATCGCATCCTGCCCCAGGGCCAAATCCTGCGCCCCGGAGACGACATCTTCGTGCTGATAGGCAAACGCCCCGATGGCGTGGTCGAGGCCTTCTTCGTCGATTTCGTGCGCGAAAAAGCCCTGCTCGTCCTGCTGGCGATTTTCGTGACCGCCATCGTCCTGATGAGCCGCTGGAAGGGCGTCCGCAGCCTGCTGGCGCTGGCTTTCAGTCTGTTCATGATTATTTACTACATTATCCCGCACATCCTGGCCGGGGAAGACCCGCTGCGCGTCAGCCTGATTGGCTCCGGCATCCTGCTGGGCGTTTCGCTCTATCTCACCTACGGTTGGACGTGGAAAACGCACGCCTCGGTGTTGAGCATGATTCTCGTCCTGGTCATCACCGGCACGCTGGCCGTGATTTTTGTGCAGGTCACGCGCCTGACCGGTTCGGGCAGCGAGGAATCCCTGTTCCTGACCCAGATGTCGAATGTCAACATCAACCTGCGCGGCCTGCTGTTGGGCGGAATCATCATCGGCGCGCTGGGCGTGCTGGATGACCTGGTGACGACCCAGTCAGCGGTAGTGTTCGAGCTGCAGCACACTGACCCGCGCCTGGGTTTGCGCGCCCTGTTCGAGAAAGCCATGCGCATTGGGCAGGACCACGTTGCTGCCACCGTCAATACCCTGGTGCTGGCCTACGCCGGGACTTCGCTGCCGCTGCTCCTGCTGTTCACGCTGGGCAGCGGGAATTACGGTTACTTTATCAATGTCGAATTCGTGACTGAGGAAATTGTGCGCACCCTGGTCGGTTCGCTGGGGCTGGTGGCCGCCGTCCCGCTCACGACGGGCATCGCCGCGCTCATTGCCCTGCATCGCCACCGTATCCCCGCAGACTGGCGCGCTCTGCTTGGCCCGGAGGGTGAGGGGCCTCACCATCATCATTAGCCTGTGTTGTGAAACGTCCCGAAGGTTGTTTGCGCGCAAATTTAGCCATTTCTGGCAGCCTTCAGAACGCTCAATCTGATATTTTCCCAGTTTACCGGAGGCCTGATGGAATACTCGATTGCTCCTTCCGATGACGGAAAATACATCATCCTGAAAGTCGTCGGACAGTTTGGCCGCCAGCAAGCGTTGGCCTGGCACCTGGAAGCCCACAAGATGGGCGCGGAAATGGGCATTGACCGTTTCCTGCTCGATTTTTACGAGGGCCGCAACACCGACACGGTCATGCGCAACTACACCTTTGCCAGCCAGGACATGCGCAGCCCGGGCATCAACCTTGCCGCGCGCATCGCCATGCTGGTCAGCCCCTATGACCATTCGCACGACTTCATCGAAGCCATGCTCAAACAAGAAGGCGTCGATGTGTCCCTGTTCTACGACCTCGAACCGGCGGTTGCGTTCTTGAATAAATCCTAACCCCGATAAGATGTTAATTACCGAGCAAGGTGAAATAGCTCGGCTGATAAGATGACGGTTTGCATCCCGCCGTCGATATAACTCTGCATCTCGTTTCCCACCCGCAGGCGCGGGTCGGATTTATAGAGTTGGCGCGCTTGCCCGAAATCCGGCGCATTGCCGCTGGTCAGACCGGCCAGCAGGTCGAGCAGGGCCAGGCTGTCGGGGTCATCCAGCGGGGAGAGCATCAGTCCCCAAGCAGTCTCAGGACAGCAGTTCGACCTTGTTGTGCGCGGCCGCGTCGCGGAGGAAGCCGCCGCGCACAAAGCCCAGCCCGCGCATATCAAAGATGCTGAAGGAGTCAGGGCCGGCGGCTCCGCTGGGGCACACCTGCCAGGCCAGGCCAGGCCGACGACGAGGTTCTCCAATATTTTCCGTGAAAACCTGGACACGGACACTTGCGCCTGCGCGCAGTGCAGGTGGCACACGGAATGGACGGAAACATACGGAAAGGGATTTTTCTGATTCCGCTGGATTTTGTGGTTTTACGGCTTTGCCCGGTGATGAATCACCGGGCCAGGTGGCAGCGCCCTGTGAACCGGGCTAAAAAGTCCGATTTATCGGGCGCTGCGTGACAGCCCGGACGTTTACGTCCGGGCAGGAAATAGCAAACCACAAATTCCGTTAGAACTTCTCTACCGGACAAAACCTTTATCGAACCGCAAAGAGCGCAACCCCCATGCGGGGGCAAGCGGGCGCGAAGTTTTTTTAGCTCTTCTCACCTGCCCTTGCGGGCGGTGCAAGGGTCCGTGTAGAGAAATCGGTATCACGGAAATCCTCGGAGAGCCAGGTTGATGCTGTGGGCGAGTTCTTTAGACAGGCCAGATATGGCAAAGATGCGGGATGGTTGGTAACTGCCTGCCCACTTTCACCCCCGGGCCTCTGCCACTTCGTGGCGCACGTCCCGGTGGGAGAGGGGAGAAAACAGGGACGCTTTTGTCGCTTTCAGCAAGAAAATCCGTTTAATGCGTCCAATTCCATCTCCCAAAGGGAGAGGGTTAAGGTGAGGGTCGTTACAGCGATTCTCATTTACTGCGACTGATAGGAAAAAATTGGCTCTGGCTCGCCCAGGATGGGCAGCGGGCGGGTGACATGCACATCGACCAGGGCGGTGACGGTGGCGGCCAGTTCGCGGGCGTTCCAGAAGAGCAGGGACATGCGGCGGTAACGGTAGTTATCAGCGACAACGCCCACCCCATCGACGCCAAGCATGTTGCAAAGATAAAGCGCGCGCGGCAGGTGGAAATCCTGGGTGACAAGGATGGCCTTTTCGACGCCGAAAATCTCACGGGCGCGGTAGCACGAATCGTAGGTGCGGCGTCCGGCATAATCGAGAACAATGTCTTCGTCGGGGATTCCGAGCGAGAGCGCGTATGCGCGCATAGCGGCGGGTTCGTTGTAGTCCATTGTGCTGTTATCGCCCGTCATCAGTAATTTTTCCACTTTTCCTGCAAAATACAGGTTGGCGGCGGCGCGAATGCGGTCACGCAAAACGGCGGATGCTTCCCCGCTGCGGGTGAGACCGGCCCCAAACACAATCGCCGCCGGCCGGGCGGGAACATCGGACTCGCTGTAGGTACGCGCCCAGCCCATCAGTCCGGTGAGCAGCCGCGAGAGGACGAGAATCCCAACCCCGCCCAGCGTCAGGTAAAAGACAAACCGCGCAAGGGCTTTGAACAGTTTTTTGAACATGGGTGGGATTGTACCAAAAAGAACGCCGGATTTCTCCGGCGTTAAGGAAACATATATCTTTCGCAGGGCAGGCGTCAGGTTAATCGCTTGCGCACCTCGGCGCTCAGGAAATCCATCGCCATGACGACGATGACGATGGCCCAGATGGCTGTCCCGGCTTTGCTGTACTCGAAACCGTTGATGCGCTGGCTGAGATAATAGCCGATACCGCCGCCGCCCACAAAGCCGATAATGGTCGAGATGCGCACATTAATGTCCCAGTGGTAGATGATGAACGAGATAAAATCTGGGACGATTTGCGGAACAACGCCATACACAACCACCTGGAGCCGGTTGGCGCCGGTGGCTTGCAGCGCTTCGATAGGCCCATGGTCGATGTTTTCGACGGCTTCCGAAAACAGTTTCCCGAGCGAGGCGACTGTTACCACACTCAATGCCAAAAAGCCGGGAAATGCGCCAAAGCTCAGCCAGAATCCAAAGACGGTCGCCATCACCAATGGGTCGTAGGAGCGCAGAAGATTAAATATGGAGCGAGTGAAGTAATAAACCGTCGTTCCTAAAACACCGCGCTTTACGATATTGCTGGCCGCCAGGAAGGAGAGTGGCGCGGCCACAATCGTCGCCAGGGTGGTGGAGAGCAGGGCCATGAAAATGGTCACGAACATGGCCGCCAGCACATCATGCACCGCTTCGCTCGGCTTAAATACGCCTGCCGGGGTCAGCGCGTCCACTTCGAGATTTGCGGCAACATTATCTACCGAAGCGGCGATGGGGCGGGCTTCCATGTCCACTTTGAAATAACCATCGGCATTGCTCTGGGCGCGGATGGCAGTCATCACCCGCTCGCCGGGCAGTTTCCAGCGCACGATGATTTCGGAATCGGGTTCGAGCTCGTACCCTTCCAGCGTGAATTTCTCTTTTTCGGCAGCGCAGGTTACGCTGGGAACAAGACGCGGGCCGCTGGATGGGATTTCAGACTCAGGAGCAGAGCCGCAGGGAATCGGGAAGGCAATGCTGACAGTAGTCGTGGTCGTGTCACGGGTAACTACGTCGGGCGTCAGGAAAGCCATTACCAGGCTGCGTCCCTTGGGCAGGTCGCGTAACAGGCGCGGGAAATCCACCCCGGTCACATTCCAGGAAATGCCAAGCGCCACAAATATCAGCGCGACAATCAGCGTGTTGCGAACGATTTTTCCAATCGAAAGACGGGTATCCATCTCACACCAGCCTTTCGCGGATTTTGGCGCTGATATAGTCCATCGCAGTGACGATAACGGCGATGGTGATGAACACCGCGCTGACGCCTTGCATGTTATTGACTCGAATTAACTCGATGAGCAGGAAGCCCAGCCCGCCGCCGCCCACAAAGCCGACGATGGTGGCCGAGCGGACGTTGATATCCCAGCGGTAGATGGTAAAAGCCGTGAAAGGCGGGATGATTTGTGGGATGACGGCATAACGCACAGTTTGGAGCCAGTTTGCGCCAGTCGCGCGCACGGCTTCGATAGGGCCAGGGTCGATGCCCTCGATGACCTCAGAGTACAGTTTTGCCAGCGCCGCAATCGAGTGCAAAGCCAGGGCCAGCGCGCCCGCAAACGTACCCAACCCAACGATGACAACGAACACGATGGCGATAATCAGTGACTCTATCGAGCGCAAGATATTGAGCAGGGTGCGAACGACAAAGTAAATGGCATACGTCACCGGATTGCCGCTCATCAGGTTATGCGCCGCCAGGAAACTAATCGGGATGGCAAAGAAAACTGCCAGCACGGTGGCGATGAGTGCCATGCCAACCGTTGCCAGCGCGCCGTGCGCCACTTCGCCGCCGATATACGAGAGTTCAATACCCCCCAGGGGCCGATACTGATGGACAACAACGCGGTGATTTTGCGGCAGGGTTGGGTCGGGGGCAGCCACCAGGGCGGTGCGCGGAACGCGAATGGTGGTCGTCAACGACCCGGTCTCATCGGTCTGCACCTTAAGCATGGCGTCTTCGTTTCCACCCATCATCAACAAATTGCCGATGGGGGTATTCCAGACGACTTCCGTTTCGGTATTGGGCCACAGGCCGGTCACGTTGACAATCATCGCCTCGCCGACCAAGCCGCAATCGGGCATAACCATCGCTACTTTGCCATCCGCCTCCCGCCGCGCCTGGGCCGGCTGCGGCGAGCAAGGCACTTCCACCGGAACATACATGCTGTTGACTTCGCGGCGCGGCTGGACAAAATCGGGCCGCAGCATGGGGCGCAGGATTTGCAGGGCGCGGTTAGCGTCTGCCGCGGCAAAGTCAATGCCAACCACCTGCCAACCGATGGTATAGGCCGCCGCCATCGCAACAGCAACGGGAAGCAGGATGGAGCGCGTGCGCCCCTGCCCGGCCAGAGAGAAGGCGTCCCAGGCATTCCAAAGGTGAATCACAACCGGGACAAAGTACCAGAGCGGGTCGCCGTACCAGAACACCATCCCGGCGGCAACCAACGCGCCAATCAGGATGGATACACCCCGATAACGCTGCCCGGCATAGACCTGTCCCAGGCCAGGAATGGCCAGTGAGAGCAGGGCAGCCAAAAGGGGAGAACGTTTTATCTCCATGCAGGCCTCACATCGACGCGGCGCGGACTTCCTGCGCTTCTTCGCCGTAGATTTCTTTGAATTTGGCGCGGTCGATTTCCTGGGCTGTCCCCTCGAAAACCTTTATGCCATCTTTGAGCGCTACCACGCGGGTTGCGTAGCGATGCACCAGGTCGAGAAAGTGCAGGGAGCAGATAACCGTAATCCCTTCTTTGTTCAAGACTTCGAGATATTGCAAAATCGAGTGGGATAATACCGGGTCCAGGCTGGCAACGGGTTCGTCGGCCAGGATAATTTTTGGCTCCTGCATCAGGGCGCGGGCAATGCCCACCCGCTGCTGTTGCCCGCCTGAAAGGGCATCGGCGCGGTTATAGGCTTTATCGGCAATTCCGACCCGTTCAAGGGCTTTTAGCGCCCGTTGTTTTTCTTCTTGCGGCCAAATTCCGAGCAGGCTGAGCCAGGGGTTAGCATACCCCAGCCGCCCAGAAAGCACGTTGGTCAACACGCTGGAGCGTTTGACCAGATTGAATTGCTGGAAAACCATGCCAATATTGCGGCGAATTTGGCGCAGTTCGGTCGGATTGGCGGCGGTGATGTCGGCATCATCCCAGTAGATTTTGCCTTCCGTTGGGTCAATCAGCCGATTGATACATCGTAACAGGGTTGATTTTCCTGAACCAGAGAGGCCAATTATCACCATGAATTCGCCATCTGGAATGTCAAAAGTCACATCCTTGAGCGCCTGCGTGCCGGTCGGATATGTTTTGGAGAGGTGTTCGATACGGAGCATGATGCCATCCTCAATCTGGAATTTGATTCAAGACGTGAGATGTAAGACGTAAAAATCATTCCACATCTTACATCTCGCGCCTTGCAAAAGGGCAAAAAAGGAGAGGGAGAACACAAAGCCCTCCCTCTCCAGATTGTTCAGGATTTACTTGAACAGGGTCGTGGGGTCAACGCCAGAAGCCTCGAGATAGACGCGGAATTCATCATAGAAGGTGTCATCTACCACTTCGAGACCCTGAACGCTGTAGCCGCCGCTTTTCAGCAGGGCGCGGCCTTCTTCGGTTGCGGCCATATCGAGCAGGGCTTGGGTCAGTTTTTCGCGCAGTTCGGCGGGAACACCCGTCGCGTATGAGACATTGTCATTCGGGATAAAGGGGTCGGTGACGTAGATAATCACGACTTTGTCGTTGACATCCGGGAAATCGGCAGTCACATTGGCGCGGGCATCAATGAAGGTCGCACCGAAATGGCAGATTTCACCTTTGGGGCTGAGGTAAACCGACTTGATAACGGTCGGATGTCCTTGCACCCAGGCGCCAGCCAGGGTCTTGATTTCTAGGTTCTTCAAGATGCCCGACGGGATGATGTAACCGGAAGCAGAAAGCGGGTCGGTCCAGCAGGGTTTTTTGCCATCGAACTGCGCCAGAGCAGTCTTGGCATCGGCGGTCGTTTTACCAGTCGCCGGGTCGTAATAGGATGTGAAACCGGCTTCGGCATTGGCAACAAACTGCACGCCATAGTGATTGGAGCCGTTGCGAATAGTGGACATGGCGACATCCGCAAAACCCTTGCCATGCGCAACAATGTATTGCACCGGGGCCAGCCAGCCAATATGCGCATTACCAGCGCCCATGGCTTCAATCATTGCCGCATAGTTGGTCGGGACGACGGTTGTGATGGTCAGTCCGGTCATCTCGCTCAACTTATCAGCAATTGCTGCGCCACCAGTTTGCAGTTCCTGGGAGGTGGCAGAAGGGGCCAGCGCCATGATGAGCGGGTTTTCAGGAGTGCCAAGTTGTGGAACAGGCGTCGGCGGCACTTCGGTCGGCGGCACTTCAGTGGGCTTGGGGGCGTCGGTGGGCTTTGCTTCCACCACCGGGGCTGCGGTCGGCACAGGCGTGGCAGCCGGGCCGCAGGCGGCCAGCACCATGGAAGCCAGCGCCAGCACAGCAAATAAAAGGTACAGTGAGCGTTTCATGTTTTTTCTTCTCCTCTTGAATATAGTCCCTGCACAGCGCAGGTTTACAGTTTCGATAATACATCCTTTTTGGAGATAAGGCAAGTAATTCTATTTTCACAACCTTAACATTCTGTTATCGGCCTGAAAACATCCGGGGTTCGCCTCGAAGTTTTGCCAACAAAATTGTTACGACAGTAGTTGCACTGCTGGCAGGTAAACGTATAATAAGAATACCAAAGGACAATCTCAAAAAGGAGGAACGATGAGCAAGGAGACCGAGGCTGTCATCCTTTCTGCCGCGCGCACGCCGATTGGAAAATTCCAGGGCGCATTGAGCGCGCTCCCGGCGGCGCAGCTGGGGGCGGTCGCCGTCAAAGCGGCGGTCGAACGCGCCGGGCTGGAAAATCTGGACGACATCGATGAAGTCTTGATGGGCCACGTCGTCCAGGCCGGGCAGGGACAGGCGCCCGCCCGCCAGGCCGCCATCTTTGCCGGATTACCCGCCAGCGTCAGCGCGACCACCCTCAACAAAGTCTGCGGCTCCGGGCTGAAATCCGCCATGTTCGCGGCGCAGTCTATCCGGGCAGGCGATGGGCGGTTGTTTGTAGCCGGGGGCATGGAAAGCATGTCGCGCGCGCCATACATCCTCAATGGCCGCAACAACGAACTGCGCTACGGCCACGCCCAACTGACTGACGCCCTGCTCCACGATGGGCTGTGGGACCCCTTCGAGAACTGGGGCATGGGCAACTCGGCAGATTTCATTGCCGAAGAGTATGAAGTGACCCGCGAGGCGATGGATAAGTTCGCGCTGGAGAGTCACCAGAAAGCAGTCGCGGCACTCGACGCGGGAAAATTCAAGGCTGAAATCGCGCCAGTGGAATTGAAGGGACGCAAAGGCGAGGTGACGTTGTTCGAGGCGGATGAAGGCCCCCGCCGCGACGCCTCTATCGAAACCCTTTCCCGGCTGAAACCGGCCTTCCGCCCCGATGGGCGAGTCACTGCCGGAAATTCTTCCACGCTCAATGACGGGGCGGCGGCAGTTGTTATCGCCAGCCGGGCCTATGCCGAATCGCATGGCCTCACGCCCCTGGCGCGCATCGTTGCCTGCGGGCAGGCCGCGCTCGAACCCAAATGGCTGTTCGCGGCCCCGGCCAAAGCCATGCCCAAAGTGCTTGCCAAAGCCGGTTGGGCCTTCGCCGATGTGGATTTAATCGAACTCAACGAGGCCTTCGCCGCCCAAATGCTTGCCAACGGCTACGAACTGGCCGGGCAAGGCTGGGACTGGAACAAAGTCAACGTCAACGGCGGCGGCATCGCGCTGGGGCATCCCATCGGCGCGAGCGGCGCGCGGGTGCTGGTTACGCTCCTCTTTGCGCTGAAAGAGCGCGGCCTGAAGCGCGGCCTGGCCTCCCTGTGCCTGGGCGGCGGCGAAGCAGTGGCGATGGCAATTGAGATGGAGTAACACGCCAAACCGGCCTGGTGAAGATATAATCGCGTAAGCGTCGAAAGGAATGCTCTCACTATGCCCCCAACTGAACACCCTCGTTCGAGTTTTCCTCGCCTAAAAACGCATCGCGGTGACCGGCGGTTCGAACAACCGTGATACAGGCGTCAACCTGAACTACAAAAAATTCCTGATTCCGCTGGATTTTGTGGTTTTACGGCTTTGCCCGGCGATGAATCACCGGGCCAGGTGGCAGCGCCCTGTGAACAGGGCTAAAAAGTCCGATTTATCGGACGCTGCGTGATAGCCCGAACGTTTACGTCCGGGCAGGAAATAGCAAACCATAAATTCCGTTAGAACAAGAAAAATTCAAGCAAGCCAGATGCACCGTCTACGCCATCAACCCGCGCGCGGAAACCTTCGACGGCGGCCCGTGCTGCCCCAACCTGCTCTCGACCCCCGAAAAGCCCGATGCGGTCTTCATCCTTGCCAGCCCGGCGGTGACGGAAGAAATCGTCAACCAGTGCCTCGAAGCCAAAGTTGGCTATGTCTGGATGCGCTGCATGATGGGAACCAAACCCGGCCTGGTTCCCGATAGGAACAGCGTTTCGCAAGACGCCGCGCGAATTTGCCGTGAAAATAGCATCCACGTTATCCCCGGCTCTTGCCCGGCCCAATTCCTGAACCCCGATTTCGGTCACAGGCTGAGGCGCGGGCTGTGGGGGCTGATGGGAATCTGAAAATCGAATAAACATGCCCCGCAATATCGAAATCAAAGCCCGCGTTCATGAGTTTGATAAACTCCGCCGCAGGGCCGAGGCATTAAGCGATACGCCCTGCGAAGTCATTCCGCAGGAAGACATCTTTTTCGACGTCGGAAAAGGCCGCCTAAAGCTGCGCATCCTCGGCCACAACCAGGATAATATCTTATGGACAAGCCGAATCAACTCCGCACAACGTGTTTCGCTCATTTTTCAAAGTCTTGGTTTGGACGCGGACGAGCGCGGAAAAGGCTGGATTTAGCCGGATTTCTCAAAAAATCTGCGTTTCTCCGCGTAACACCTGCACTTGCAGCGCAGGCGCAAGTGTCCGCGTCCAAAAAGGTTTTTGCCGCAAAAATTATACGGACTTTATTCACGCTGTCCAT